>JBEDUM010000074.1:0-7345 GCA_040414585.1 Sphingomicrobium sp.
CGGACGCGATGTTGGCGCTGTCGCTGGCGAAGCGTTCGCGCGACCTTGTCCTTGGCCTGCCTACGCTGATCGGCTGGCAGTTGATAGAAGCGCGGGCGATTGTAGCGAGGCAGCCGACGCAGTGACAAATCAAACCGAACAAACGTCTGTCCTTCCGGTCAGCGCCAACGCTTAAAGGAACGCGACACTGCTCCTTAGATTGTGATCTGGCTCACGAATTCCGCGTGCTAATCTGACGGCCGTCAGTCCCGTTACGATGATCAAGAGCGAACGATTCAAGCTAGGCGCGCCACCAATGTAGAGGAGATCCGGAACTGGCTTCCGCAGGAGGCTTTGAGGAGTCTCATTGCTGAGGGACGGAGGATTACAAGAAGTTTCATTTAGATAAGGTCTGGGAATGGAAGCGCTTCCATAGTAGGCTCACCGTCATGCTTTTAGGTTTCCCCTCGCACTCTCTGCATGATCAAGCCTGACCTTCCCCCGCGTTCGATGGGGGGCTGTACCCGTGCTGCCGGTGTAATGATCAACGAGGCATGGCTGTGCGGCTACCATGTCGTCGACGTCTTCCATGCGCGGGTGCCATTGCAAAAAGAGGACCGCGACAACGATCGGAAGGGCAGCTCGGAACTGACGCTAGATCGGTTCATTCTTTGCGGCACCGCGCTAGCCATTCCTTGACGGGCGGGTGGCGCCAGTATCAGGCGAAGTGGGCATGCAGGCGATCGTCGATCTGATTGCGCGTCATAAGGCGGGGGCGGCCTGCGGCGTCTGCTCCGTCTGCTCCGCCCATCCGCTGGTGATCGAGGCGACCTTCGCCCATGCGCTGCGCCACGGCGCATCCTTCGCCCTGATCGAGGCCACCTCGAACCAGGTGAACCAATACGGCGGCTACACCGGCATGACGCCCGAGGCGTTCCGCGACTACGTGCTGTCGATCGCCGATCGCGTGGGCCTGCCGCGCAGTCAGGTTCTGCTGGGCGGCGACCACCTCGGCCCCAACCCCTGGACCAGGCTCGACGCCGAGACCGCTATGGCCCGGGCTGAGCAGATGGTCGCCGATTACGTCTCAGCCGGATTCCGCAAGATCCATCTCGATTGCTCGATGTCCTGTGCCGATGATCCGATCCCGCTGAGCGAACCGGTGATCGCGGGCCGTGCGGCTCGACTGTGCGCAGTCTCGGAAGCGGCCTGGGCCGGTGCCGGCGGCGAGCCGCCGGTCTACGTCATCGGGACTGAGGTGCCGGTTCCCGGGGGCGCGGCCGAAGAATTGGACACTCTCGCCGTCACCGCGCCCGAGGCGGCGCTGGCGACGATCGACGCCCACCGGCGGCTGTTCGCCGAGGCGGCGCTGGACGGCGCCTGGAACCGGGTCGTGGGCTTGGTCGTGCAGCCAGGCGTGGAGTTCGACCACCTCAAGGTCGTCGACTATGAGCCTGGCGCCGCGGCGGAGCTGAGTCGCTCGATTGTGGCTCAGCCGCATTTGCTGTTCGAGGCGCATTCGACTGACTACCAGCAGAGACAGGCGCTCTCGTGCATGGTCCGCGACCACTTCGCGATCCTGAAGGTCGGCCCGGGCGTGACCTTCGCTCTGCGCGAAGCGCTCTGGGCGCTGGACGCCATCGAGCGCGACTGGCTCGGCGAACGGGCCTCGGGCTTCCGCGCGCGCATGACGGAGCTGATGCGTGCGAATCCCGAGCATTGGGAGCGCTACTACCACAGCAGCGGCTCAGCGCTCGATTTCGACCTGCAGTACAGCCTGAGCGACCGGATTCGGTACTATTGGCCCAGCGAGGAAGCCCAGGCGGCCACTGCCAAAATGTTCGCGAATCTCGAAGAGCATCCGGCGCCTCTGCCGCTCGTCAGCCAGTATCTGCCATCGGCCTACGCCGCCGTCCGTCGGGGCGAAGCCGACGCGGCTCAGCCCAAGTCCATGGTCCTGGCACACATCTCGACCGTTCTCGACGATTATCACGCCGCTGCTTCGCAGGACCGAGTGAGTTCATATGCTTAGCCTCGGTTATGAGCCTTCCGTCCTGGCCGCGGCGAACGGCCAATGGACCGCGCGCGAGATCGCGCAGCAGCCGGCGTGCCTCGAGGCGACCCAGGCGGGCCTGGCGGCGCAATCCGCTGACCTGGAGGCGTTTCTGGCGCCCATCCTCGCCGGTCGGGCCGCACGAATCGTACTGGCCGGCGCGGGATCCTCGGACTTCATCGGCCAAGTTTTGGCGCCGACGCTCAACGCGACCCTGCCGTGCCGGGTAGAGGCGATCGCGACTACGGACATCGTTTCCGCCCCGGCCCTTCATCTCGATCCGGCCGCGCCGACGCTCCTCGTTTCCTTCGGCCGGTCGGGCGATAGCCCGGAAAGCGTCGCTGCCGTCACGCTCGCCGATCAGCTCCTGCCGAATGTCCGGCACCTCGTCGTCACCTGCAACGCAAAGGGCGCGTTGGCCCGCAGGGCGGTCGCGGGAGACGGCAGCCGCCTCCTTCTGCTGCCCGAGGCGACGCACGACCGCAGCTTCGCCATGACGTCGAGCTTCACCGCCATGATGCTCGCGGGCCTGTCGGCCCTGGGCGGTATCGAACGCATGCAAGCCCGCATCGCCGCCGTGGCAGGCATGGTCGAACGCGTGCTGGCTGACCATTGCCTCGCAGCCCGGCAGTTGGCTCTCGAAGGCTTCAGCCGCGTCGTCTATCTTGGCGGTGGACCGTTCAAGGGGCTGGTGGCGGAAGCGGCGCTGAAACTGTTGGAGCTGACCAACGGCCGCGTCGTCGCGATGGGCGATACGCCGCTCGGTTTTCGCCACGGGCCAAAGACCATCGTCGACCCGGACAGCTTGGTGGTCGTATTCCTCTCCAACGACCCCTACACGCGGCTCTACGACCTCGACCTGCTCGCGGAGATCCGCCGCGACGGCCGAGTCCGGCGCGTGATGGCCGTGTCCGGGCGGCCGGATGCAACTCTCGGCGAAGGCGACCTGGTCGTTTCCCGTGGCGAAAAGGCCGGGGACGCGGAGTTGGCGTTCCCGTATGTCGTTTTCGCCCAGATGCTCGCCTTCCACGCCTCGCTCGAGCTCGGTCTCACGCCGGACAATCCGAACCCAGAAGGCCTCGTCAATCGAGTGGTAAAGGGCGTCACGATCCATCCCTTTTCCCAAGAAGGTGACACTCGCTGACTGGGAACGCCTACTTCCTCGGTGTGGATGGCGGCGGATCCAAGACCGAATTCCAGCTCATCGACGCGGACGGCCGTGAGCTCGCGCGGACGCAGACCGGCACCACTGATTACGGCCAGATCGGAATCGACGGCGCCGCAGGTCGGCTCAGCGAGGGACTCGATGCGCTCTTCGCGATGGCGGGCGCGCGTCGGGAAGACATTACCTTCGCCTACTTCGGCCTGCCGGCTTACGGCGAGGATGCTCGCGCCGCCGAGCGACTGGAAGAGCTGCCTGCCGGACTGCTGGGTCATCGGCGGTACGCCTGCGGCAACGACATGGTGTGCGGTTGGGCCGGCTCGCTCGCGGGCGACGACGGCGTGAACGTCGTCGCAGGCACCGGATCGATCGGTTACGGCGAACGACACGGCCGAAGCGCGCGCGCTGGCGGCTGGGGCAACGCGATCGGCGACGAGGGCTCGGGATACTGGATCGCAAGCCGGGCGCTGACGCTGTTCAGCCGCATGAGCGACGGGCGGGCGCCCAAAGGGCAGCTTCACGCCATCCTCAAGGCGGAGCTCGGTCTAGAGCGGGACCTCGATCTCTGCCCGCTGGTCGGCGCAGGCGGGCTGCTCGCCGCGCGTGATAGCGTTGCGGCCCTGTGCCCACTGGTGGCCCGCGCCGCAGTCCAAGGCGACGCCGCCGCCGAAGCGATCTTCATCGATGCCGCCCGCGAGCTCGCCGCGATCGTCGAAGTTGTCCGTATCGCAGTCGGCTACGCCAACGAGGAAGTCGCGCCGGTGTCCTATTCTGGCGGGGTGTTCGCTGCGGGCCAATTCTTCCAGAGCGCCTTCGCCGCCGCCGTTGGCGAGCGCGCCGGGACCTACCGTCTTGCGGCGCCGATCCTGTCGCCGCTCGCCGGAGCCTCGCTCCTGGCCGCCAAGCTGGCGGGAACGCCACTCTCAAGCGCCGCGATCAGCCGTCTGCAGAGCGCTGCGCCTCCTCCTTCGCCCACGTCCTGATCCCTGCATCCGAGTCCAATTCCATGTCGACCCAGACCCACGACGCCAATTCGCAGATGATCAAATCGCTCGCGATCATCGGCGGCCTCTTCTTCATCATGGGCTTCTTCACCTGGCTGAACGGCCCGCTGATCACCTTCGTGAGGCTGGCGTTCGAGCTGGACGACGTGAACGCCTTCCTGATCCTGATGGTCTTCTATCTGTCATATTTCATGCTCGCCCTTCCGGCGTCCTGGATCCTGGGCCGCACGGGACTGAAGAAGGGCATCTCCTTAGGTCTCGTCGTGATGGCGGTGGGCGCTGCGGCGTTCGGTCAGTTCGCGACCCACCGCTGGTATCCAGGCGCGCTTGGCGGCCTGTTCACTATTGGTGGCGGGCTCGCCCTGCTGCAGACCGCGATCAATCCGTACGTCAGCATCCTGGGCCCGATCGAAAGCGGGGCGCAGCGCATCGCGCTGATGGGCATCTGCAACAAGACCGCCGGGATCCTGGCGCCGCTGCTGATCGGCTCGCTCGTGCTCCACGGCGTCGGCGACCTGGCTGCGCGGGTGCAGGCCGCGGACGCCGCCGGGCGGGAGCGACTGCTGGATGCGTTCGCGGCCAACATCCATGCGCCCTATCTGATCATGGCCGGCATCCTGCTCTTGATAGCGATCGGCGCCTTGAGATCGCCACTGCCCGAGCTGGACCCGTCGCTGGTCAACCCCTCGCCGGATGAAGGCACCGAATCCCAGGGCGACGCGCGCAGCATCTTCCACGTGCCGCACCTGTGGCTCGGCGTCCTTTGCCTGTTCGTCTATATGGGAGCCGAGGTAATGGCCGGCGACGCCATCGGCACCTACGGGCGCGGCTTCGACCTGCCGCTCGACCAGACCAAGTTCTTCACCTCCTTCACCCTGGGCGCCATGCTGCTGGGTTATCTCTGCGGATGGGCCTGCACGCCGCGGTTTCTTTCCCAGCAAGCCTACTTGCGGCTTTCGGCGCTGCTCGGCCTGGTGTTCGTCGCCGCCGCTTTCTTCACCCGCGGCTATGTCTCCGTAGGCTTCGTCGCGATGCTCGGCTTCGCCAACGCGATGATGTGGCCTGCGATATTCCCATTGACGATCCGCGGGCTCGGCCGCTTGACCGAAACCGGCTCGGCCCTGCTGATCATGGGCATAGCCGGTGGCGCCATCATTCCTCAGGCTTTCGCGGTGCTGAAGCAGCACTACGACTTTCAAACGGTCTTCGCCGTGCTCATGGCACCCAGCTACGTCTACATCTTCTACTTTGCGTGGCGTGGCTATCGGGTGGGCGTTGGAACTAGTGCAACCGTTGTGGCCAGCCAGGAGCGCAAGCCGTCGGCGCCCGTCCGCGTCGAGGAAGCTCGCTGATGCGCACGACTCTGGTCGGCGGCCGTGTGCTGACCGCGGGCGGCTTCGAGGCGGATCTGTGCGTGACTGTCGAGGGCGAGCGCATCGTCGCCGTTGGCGGCCCTCCGGAAGGTGAAATCGTCGACCTGGAAGGTAGCCTGCTCGTCCCCGGTTTCGTCGACCTGCAGGTGAACGGCGGCGGCGACGTCCTGTTGAACGACAGTCCCGACGCAGCGACAATGGCGAGGATCGCCGATGCGCACCTGCGCTTCGGGACCACGTCCCTCCTGCCGACCTTGATATCGGACCGGCTCGACAAGGCGTCCTCGGCCATCGCCGCGTTGAACGAGAGCGAGATCCCAGGGGTCATCGGCCTGCACCTCGAAGGGCCCTTCCTCAGTCCGGCGCGCAAGGGAGTGCACGACGCTGCGATGTTCCGGCCCATGGATGAAGCGGCGCTCGCCCTGGTCTCATCCTTGCGGCGCGGGCGAATGGTTCTGACGGTCGCGCCGGAAGTCGTGCCGCCGGGCGACATTGCGCGGCTGACGGCGGCCGGAGTGATAGTCTGCGCGGGCCACAGCGCTGCGACCTACGAACAGGTGCGTGGCGCGCTCGACGCGGGCCTTGCGGGCTTCACCCATCTCTTCAATGCAATGTCGCCGCTCGAAAACCGCGCGCCGGGGATGGTCGGTGCCGCCCTGGAGGACCAGGATGCCTGGTGCAGCGTGATTGTCGACAATTACCATGTGCATCCGGCGACGCTGAAGATCGCGATCGCAGCCAAGCCGAAAGGCTCAATCATCCTTGTGACCGATGCCATGCCGCCGGTGGGGGGCGTCCTGGACAGCTTCGTCTACGGCGGCGAGCGCATCACCTGCCGCGACGGGCGCTGCGCCACCGACCAGACGCTCGCCGGCTCATGCCTGGATATGGCTACCGCCGTCCGCAACTCGGTGCGCCATCTGGGCGTCGACCTGGCGGAGGCCTGCAGGATGGCGAGCCTCTATCCAGCGCGGGCTTTAGGACTCGATCATCAGCTCGGACAGATTGCTCCCGGCTGCCGCGCGGATCTCGTGGCGCTCGACGACGGGCTGGAAGTGGAGCGCGTCTGGCGCGGGGGTGTCCAGGGACAGGCATCGGAAGGGGAGTAAAACGTGGACCGTAGGGAATTCATGATTAGCGGCAGCGCGATCGCGCTTAGCGGACTCGCCCTCCCGGGATGCGCCAAGAAGCCTGCGGTCAAGAAGCCCGCCGTTTCAACCGAGCAGGTACCTCTGCGGGTCTCGCATTTGGGCGGCCCCAATCCCCTGCCGCAGTTCCGGGCCCATCCTCTGTCCTCGGCAAAGCTTGGAACGCCGGCCGCAAATCTGACGCCCGCGGAAGCCGAGGAGGTAAAGGGCAAAACCGACTGGAACGTGCTCTCCGTCTTTCCCTATCAGGTACAGGACGATTACGACCGCTCCCAGGCGCCCGGACATCTCGACGTCATCGCCTATGAAAACGGCCGCCTGCGCGCGTTGATCGCGCCCCAGATCGGCGGCAGGCTTTTGTCGCTCGTCGACCTTTCGACCGGGCGCGAGCTCCTTTTCCGCAATCCGGTGTTCCAGCCGGCCAACCTGGCCGCGCTGAACGCCTGGTTCTCAGGCGGTATCGAATGGAACGGCCTGATACCGGGCCATTCGCCTTTCACCTGCAGCCCCGTCTTCTGCGGCGTGGTCGAGACTGACCGCGGGCCGATCCTGCGCCTTTACGAGTTCGATCGCATCCGCGAAGGCTCGTGGCAAGTCGACCTGTTCCTGCCGGAAGGCGACGACCG
>JBEDUM010000075.1:0-3487 GCA_040414585.1 Sphingomicrobium sp.
ACCGAATCGACCTGCTCGCGCACTTCCTGCGGAAGCTTGGCGGCGAGCTCCCGAGCGAGCCGTTCGGCGCGCGCTGGGTCCATCAGAACGCGCGCGCACTGAAGGTAGCGCGGGCTCCTCAGGCCCGAAGAAAGGATGAAATGGCCTTCCAGCAGCGCGTCCGCTGCCCTGAATTCGGAGAGAATTTCGTCGTCGGTCATCATTGGGCCAAGGCATTAGGCTGTGGGAACCGGTGCTTCAACAGTTGCGGGTGAGATGTTCCAACAGCGGCTTGAGGGTCTGGAAACCCGCGCTTATAGAGCGCCCAAACCGGGACCGCATCCGCGTTCCCAGTCCCAAGCACGTCAGGGGAAACGATGAGACTGATTGGATGGGCGATTGCCTTGGCCGCAGCCGGACTTACACCCGCGGCTGCAGCACAAGCGCCCGCGAGTGCGCCCACGGCAGCCCAGCCAACTACGACTCCGGCAGCGGCCCAGCCCAATGCCGCTCCGCCCGCTGCTACCGTTCAGAATCCCACCACTCCCGATGTTGCCACCGCCCCGCCGGCCGCGCCTTCAGGTGTGGGCGCGATGGCTCCGACGCCGGGCGTCGGTCAGCCCGACGGGCGCAAGGGCCTCCAGATGCAGGTCACGCCGATCGGTGAGGAGGCGTCCGCCTTTCACAACAACTGGCTGCTGCCTCTCTGCGCGATCATCAGCATCTTCGTCCTGGTGCTGCTGATCTACGCGATCGTCCGCTTCCGCCGCGGCGTGAACCCAACGCCCTCTCGCAATTCGCACAACACCCTGATCGAGGTGATCTGGACGCTTGTCCCGGTCCTGATCCTCGTCGCCATTGCCATTCCGTCCATCAGGTTACTCCGGCACACCTACTCGCCGCCGCCCGCCGACCTTACGGTCAAGGTCACCGGCCACCAGTGGTACTGGTCATATGAGCTTCCGGATTATGGCGTCACCTTCGACAGCAACATGCTGAAGGAAGCGAACGACCCGACGCGTCAAAAGGACCAGCGTGCTCGCACAGACGTTGACGGTCCACCGCTCTTGGCTGTCGACAACCGGCTCGTGATCCCGGCCGGCAAGGTCGTGAAATTCATCGTCACCGCCGACGACGTGATCCACAGCTTCGCGGTTCCAGCCTTCTGGATCAAGCAGGACGCAAACCCGGGTCAGCTTCACGAGACCTGGGCCAAGGTCGACCGGCCCGGGGTTTATTTCGGCCAGTGCTCGGAACTTTGCGGTGCGCGTCACGGCTTCATGCCGATCGCGGTCGAGGTCGTGCCGCAGCCGCAGTTCGATGCCTGGGTTGCTTCGAAGGGCGGCCACATGCCCGGAGCGAAGGCGCCCGAGACGGCCGCGGCCTCGCCGGTCACGCCGGCAAGCGCGTCCGCGCCCGGCGCCGCTCCGTCTCCACCCGCTGCCGCGGCAGCCGCAGAGCCGAACGGCAATGCTGCCGCCAATGCCAACGCCAATGTCGCCAACCGCGCGACCGCCAACGACTAATCGAACGGATCAGTAGCTCATGAGCACCACCGCTGACGCACTTCATCTGAGGCCGCATGAGGCGCATGACGCCCATCACGAGGCGGATCACAAGCCGGGTTTCTTCGTCCGCTGGTTCATGTCGACGAACCACAAGGACATCGGCACGCTTTACCTGATCTTCGCAATCACCGCGGGCGTGATCGGCGGCGCCATTTCCGGCATCATGCGGTGGGAGTTGATGGAGCCCGGTATCCAGGTGCTGAATCGCGCCTGGCCGATCGGCGCCGGTACGGCGAACTTTGACGAATGGACCCATCACTGGAACGTGTTGATCACGGCGCACGGCCTGATCATGGTCTTCTTCACCGTCATGCCGGCCATGATGGGCGGCTTCGGCAACTGGTTCGTGCCGCTGATGATCGGCGCGCCGGACATGGCGTTCCCGCGCATGAACAACATCAGCTTCTGGCTGCTGGTGCCGTCCTTCCTCCTGCTTCTCGGGTCGACGTTCGTCTCCGGCGGCACGGGACCTGGCGCGGGAACCGGCTGGACGCTCTACGCGCCGCTTTCGACATCGGGCTCGGCCGGGCCATCGGTAGACATGGTGATCTTCTCGCTACACCTCGCCGGTGCAAGCTCGATCCTCGGAGCGATCAACTTCATCACGACCATCTTCAACATGCGCGCCCCGGGCATGACATTGCACAAGATGCCGCTGTTCGTGTGGTCGGTCCTGGTCACCGCCTTCCTGCTTCTGCTCTCGCTTCCGGTACTGGCAGGCGCGATCACCATGCTGCTGACGGACCGCAACTTCGGCACGGCTTTCTTCGATGCACAGGGCGGCGGCAACGTGGTGCTCTATCAGCACCTGTTCTGGTTCTTCGGTCACCCGGAGGTCTACATCATGATCCTGCCGGGCTTCGGCATGGTCAGCCAGGTCGTCGCGACCTTCAGCCGCAAGCCGGTGTTCGGCTATCTCGGCATGGCTTACGCGATGGTCGCCATCGGCGTGATCGGGTTCGTCGTGTGGGCGCACCACATGTTCACGACGGGCATGAGCGTCGACGAAAAGATGTACTTCACCGCGGCGACGATGATCATCGCGGTCCCGACGGGCGTGAAGATCTTCAGCTGGATCGCGACCATGTGGGGTGGCTCGATCACGTTCGAGACACCGATGCTGTTCGCGATCGGCTTCATCTTCCTCTTCACGGTCGGCGGCGTCACCGGCGTCGTGCTCGCGAACGGCGGCGTCGACACCTACATGCAGGACACTTACTACGTGGTGGCGCACTTCCACTACGTGCTCAGCCTCGGCGCGATCTTCTCGATCTTCGCGGGTTTCTACTATTGGTTCCCGAAGATGAGCGGCCGCATGTACAATGAGCTGCTCGGCAAGCTTCACTTCTTCCTGATGTTCGTCGGGGTGAACGTGATCTTCTTCCCGATGCACTTCCTCGGGTTGGACGGCATGCCTCGCCGGATCCCGGACTACACTCCGGCCTTCGCCTATTGGAACAAGGTGTCGAGCATCGGCTACATGATCACGGCTGCGGGTGTAGCGATCTTCTTCCTCAACTTGTTCCTGTCGCTGACCGCAGGCAGGAAAGCGCCCGACAATCCCTGGGGCGAGGGCGCGACGACGCTCGAATGGACATTGTCCAGTCCGCCGCCGTTCCACCAATTCTCAACGCTGCCGAAGATCGACTAGGTCAGGCAGCGCTGAAAGAGAAAGGCCCCGGGGAACCGGGGCCTTTTTGTTGCGTCGCTAGTGGCAGCTTTCGGCCCATTCCTGCCATTAGCGACCTTATCGCCCGTCAAGCCGCCATAGCGTGCGAAGCGCATCCATCGTCGAGACAATCCCGAACGTGACAATTCCGACTGCACTTACGAGCAATCCACCGAGAGCTCCCTCGACCGCCGTCATCCATGCAAGGCCAATGCAAACGAGCGCGGCAGGGATAATCTTTTTCGGGACCAAGAACCGCCTGGCCTTAGCC
>JBEDUM010000076.1:0-4213 GCA_040414585.1 Sphingomicrobium sp.
GCCGGCGAGCGTCGATCTGGCTTCCGCTTTGGTCCCGCCCTGTAGTCGAGCCGCCGCGGCCGCGCGCAACAGGCGCAGCGTCCCACGCCATCGTCACCCTCGGCGCGAGCTGCGCGCGCTCCCAGTCGTCCCGCAGGCGCTCGCCGGCCTCATATTGACGCTGGGTGACGAGCCCGCGCGCGAACAGCCAGCCGAGCGGCGATTCCGTGAGGTTGACCGTGACCGAACGCGCGGCCCGACCGCCCGCCCCTCCGCCCCCGGATCGGACAATCCCGTCCTCGACCGAACGTTCGCCCAACAGCCTGGCCTGCACGTTCTTTCTCATCGCCTCTCCTGTCTCGATTCGCCAGCTACTTGCCACACCGGCAAAACTGTAGGACAGATAGAAAACCGTTTTGGTTCGTCTTGGGGGGTGTAGATGATCACGCGCATCCGCGAAGTTCGCCGCGCCAGGGGCTTGACGCTCGACGACGTTGCTCAGCGCTGCGAGCCTCAAACAACGCCCCAGACGATAGGTCGGCTGGAAACTGGCACGCGCACCGTTTCGGTCGGCTGGCTCAACCGGATCGCAAAGGCGCTAGGCGTCGATGCGCAAGACCTTGTCGAAGGCGGCGAGACCGCCGAGCTCCAGGTGGTAGCAGTGCTTGGACCGGGCGGCGCAACGGCGCCGAGACGCGCGGCCATCATCATCCCGCCACGAGCCGACGAGAGCCAGGTTGCTGTCCTCGTCAGCAGCAGCGTCGGCGACTATCGTTCGGGCGACGAAATCTGGTGCGACACGCTGCATTCCGGCGATTATGCCCACGCGCTCAATTGCGACGTGCTGATCCCCCGTCCCGCAGGTCGCTTCCTTTTCGGCCGTTTGATCAACCGTGACGATGAGAAGCTGCAGATCCTTCCTCTGGAGGCCGGCGGCCGTCAGCAGGTCGTCGCCAACCCGCCGTGGATCGCCGTTGCGTCCAAGCTCGTGCGGTCTCTGTAGTCAGATCATCGAAGAACAAGCACGGCTGGACTGTGCATCGGCCCTGATCGAGGCTCACAGTAGGAACCGGGAATTCCGATGCGCGTCGTTCCACCTCGCGGATGGGGCTGAGGAGAATGCCCCGTGACGCAAAGCATGAAAGTCGTCGTGATCGCCATCGCCTCTACGGCGCTGGTGGGAGCCGCTCCCACCGCGAGTCCCTCCGACATTAAATCCTACATTGTGCTGCTGAGCGCCGCGGCGGTGACCAACGACGCGCATCCAGATGGCGGTACCGGCGACCCTAATGGGTCAGGTTCTGTGACGCTCACTATTGATCCGCAGTCGAAGCTGGTCTGTTACCGCTTCAATATTTCGGTCGTCTCGGACCCGATGATGGCCCACATCCACGTCGGACCGCCGCTGCATGTTGGCGCGCCCCTCGTGACGCTGTTCACCGGCACTCGGAGCAAGTTGAATGACTGCGCGCCGAGTACGCACAGCCAGCTGGCTGCAATCAATGCCGACCCGTCCGATTATTATGTGAGCGTCGACACCACGGCCTACCCCGACGGCGCATTGCGTGGACAACTTTAGTTTTCGAATTAGGTGGAGTTCTTGGCTCCAAACACCGTTGCAAGCGCCTCGTAGCGCTCCGCTAGCTCGAGATGAGCTGCGGCGGCACGCTTGTTGCCGGCTCGGCGGCTCATCGCTCTCTCGCGAAGCTCGCGACTAGCGAAGTAACGGCCCTCAGCTTCTTCCGTCATTTGTCGCTCGAACGCAGAATTTTTTCTGCGGTTCCGTGTTGCGATCAATCCGGTTGGGGAACCGGTCGGCGCTTGGTCCCAGCGAGCTCGTGATCCATGTAACGGACCTCAAATACTGCCGCGCGATCGCTGATCGTCCAGTCGGGGTGGAGCGCCTTCAGCTTCGGCTCCACATATTGGACTAGCGGGTCATCCTTGAGCCCGGCCTTGCGCCCCTCCGAGACCAGTCGCTGCAGGTCGAGGAGGTACTGACGGAAGTCCTGCACGTCCTTCAGATCGGCGACGTCGCCGTGGCCGGGCACGTAGGTCGTATGCGCGGCATCGGGGATGTGCTCGAAGTCGGCATCCGTCGCCGTCCACTCCTTGACCGATCCATCGATCAGGTTCGGCGGAACCTTGCGCCACAGCATGTCGCCGGTGAACATCACCTTCGCGTCGGGCACGAAGATAGTGAGGTCGCCGCCGGTGTGGCCGAGCACGGTCTGCACCATCACTTTGCGCGACCCCAGCCACACTGTCAGGTCTTTGTCGGTTACCAGGTCCGGCAGCGGCAAGGCCTCGATTTGCGCCTTCAGCTCCGGCGTGATCCGGTCGCCGAGCAGGTTGATATTGTTAGTCCTCACCCAGCCGCGAACGTTGCGGTGCGCGACGATGATCGCGCCGGCGTCTCGCAACACCTGGTCTCCGCCCGTGTGGTCGACGTGGTAGTGCGTGTTGACGACATAGCGGATCGGCTTTGGCGTTAGCCGGTGGATCTCGGCCACGAGCGCTTTGGCAGCGCCGAGATTGAAGAAGCTGTCGATCACCAGCACGCCATCGTCGCCGATGACGAAGCCTGCGTTGGAGCCCGCCTTATGCTCCGGCCCGTCGATGGCAGCATAGACTCCCGGACCGACTTGCTTCAGCGCGAATGGAAGTGCCGCGGGAGATGGAGCCTGCGCAGAGGCAACGTCGCCAACCGCGAGCAATGCGGAAAATGCTATTGCACGCAGAATCATCTGCCGCGCTCGGGCTGATGCGCAGCAGAGCTTCGCGCTCCAGCGCTCTGGTCGCGTACCTTGGCAAACTCGGATGACGGACTCCACTGCGGCCACTCGCGGCTGTTCGCCAGCTTCGCGCCGATCGCGTAGAACAGCTCCGCCTCCTGGGCCGCGCCGCTCAGATTCCAGCTCGGCGACCAGGCGTCACACGTCTGGTGATAGCAGTTGGTCGTGAAGCTGCTGAGCCAACGCTCGCCCGCCGGCCGGCCGCCGTCGGCCATGTCGTAAGCTCCCGCCAGCGCCATATTGAGCAGCACCGGCACGCCGCGCTTAGCGAACGAGAAATGGTCGGCTCGGTAGAACAGCCCGCGTTCGGGATGATTCTCCGGCGTCACGTACCGGCCCTGCGCCTTCGCCGCGTCGGAGAAAAGCGTCTCCATGTCGCCGCTCTGGCCGCGCCCGACCAGCACCGCGTCCTTCACCGCGCCGTTCCATTGCAGCGTGTCGAAGGTCAGGTTCGCGACCATTTTCTCCATCGGGAACAGCGGGTGCTGCGCGTAATATTCGGAGCCGAGCAGGCCACGCTCCTCGCCAGTCCACGCCGCGAACACCAAAGTGCGCTGAGGCCTCGGACCAGCCGCGAACAACCGCGCATCCTCGAGCATCGCGGCAAGGCCGAGTGCGTCATCCGCCGCACCGGGCCGCATCGTGCGACCCTGCGCATCCGCCGGGCCGATGCCGTAGGCGTCCCAGTGGCCGCCATAACTGATCGTCTCATCGGGATATTTGGAGCCGGTCAGCTTCCCGATCACATTGTGGCTTGTGATGTGCGCTATCGTCACCGGCATGTCCGCCGAGAAATTTGCTTTGAGGTCAATCGGCTTGAATTCCGTTGTCCGTGCCTCCCGCTTCACCGTGTCGTAATCGTAACCCGCGCGTTTCAGCAGCGCTGAGGCGACTTCCTGCTGGATCCAACCCTGGAGCAGCAGCGGCTGCGGCGCATCCGCGCGCAAAGCGATGGCGTAGCTTTCGCCCGCCGGACTCTTGACCACGGTCCATGGATAGCCGGCAGCTTCAGTCTCATGGACGACCAGCGCAGCGATCGCTCCGCGCCGTGCCGCCTCTTCATATTTGTAAGTCCAGCGGCCGTAATAGGTCATCGTCTTGCCGCCGAACTTGCCCGCGACCGGCTCGCCGGCCACGGCCTCGAAGTCGGGGTCGTTGACCAGCATGACGGCGACCTTCCCCTTTAGGTCGACGCCTTTGAAATCGTCCCAGCCGCGTTCGGGCGCCGTCACTCCATAACCGACGAAGACCATCGGCGCGTTCGCGATACGCACGCGATCCACGGGTCGGACGGTGCCGAGATAGATGTCATCGGGGAAGCGAAGCCGCACTGTCTGTCCGCTCTGATTCACGGAGACGTTGACCGGCGTCTGCAGCCTGGTGTGGATCATCGGGACGGTCTGGGTCCAGCCGCCATTCTCGCCCGCGGGCTCGAGGCC
>JBEDUM010000077.1:0-2004 GCA_040414585.1 Sphingomicrobium sp.
CTGCCATCGGCGGGCAGCCTATCGCCGCCGCGCGGGTTCAGCCCGTGTGCAGCCTGTAGCAGGAGCCGTCGAGATGAATCCGCGCCGTGCCTCCCCAGTCGCTCTCCATCACGTGCTTCTCGATCGCGCTCAGGACGGCCGGCGCCTGACTGGCGTCGTCGAGGACGACCGTGACGTTGCACGACCCATCGCCGTCGTCCAGCAGCTCGGCACGAAAGGCCGAGAGGGACTCGCACAGGTCGCGCGCGGACTCGAGGCTCGCTGCTTCCACCGTGAGTGTCATCGCGGTCTGCGTTACCGCCCAGCGGTTGGGGAAACACGGGTTTACAGAGCTGGAAGGCCCGGCCGCGGTCGTCCGGAATGGATGAGGAGCGGGCCGCCGGCCTCCGGCAGGATCCAGGGCATGGGACTACTTCGAAACCGGGGCCCAGAGGGAACCCGCTACACGATGCGCGAGAAGCTGTTCTCGATCGGCGACGACTTCTGGATCGAGAACGACGAAGGCGAGAAGGCGTTCAAGGTCAACGGCAAGGCGTTCCGCATCCGCGACACGTTCGTGCTCGAGAGCCCGAGCGGCGAAGAGCTGTTCACGATCCAGGAGAAGAAGCTCAGCATCCGCGACAAGATGCAGATCGAGCGGAACGGCAAGACGGTGGCGACGATCAAGAAGGCGCTCGTCACACCGTTGCGCGACCGCTACTCGATCGAGGTCGAGGGCGGCCCCGACCTCGAGGCGAAGGGCAACATCGTCGATCACGAGTACGAGTTCAAACGCGACGGCGACAAGGTGGCGGAGGTGTCGAAACGCTGGTTCAGGATGCGCGACACCTACGGCATCGAGATCCATCCCGACCAGGACGACGCGCTTATCCTCGCCTGCACCGTCTGCATCGATCAGATGAGCCGGGTCGGCTGAACGTCAAGTTGACCCACTTTGGTCATGGCCGGCTCGCGCGCCGTCGTGGAGCATTGACGACGCGGCCCGTACGGGTGGCGCCCGGTCCCCAAGCGTGACGGCTGCGAGGACCGGGCGCTGCCGGCTCGGTGGTTGGGCTCGAAGACGGCCCGCCTGGTGCCGGCGTCGATCGAGTGCTCGACGAACGCAAAGTGCCGTCGAGCGTTGACGTGCTTCCAGTCGGCCGGACGCTCACTCGTCGCGGAAATCGCTACCCTGAGCCGATCCCGGGCGCATAGCTCAGCGGGAGAGCGCTCGCTTCACACGCGAGAGGTCCCTGGTTCAATCCCAGGTGCGCCCATCCAGGAAAGTCCTGCATAGCGGAATCTTTCTCGCATGCGATAGCTTGCAGCTTTTCGCGCTTGCTATGACATGCGAGATTCATGCGAGATTTGCGTCCGCCCGAGCCGACGTCGGTCGGACGCAGCCACCTCTTGCGCGGCACGATGCGCAGTCGACTGATCATCAAAGGTCGGAGGTTCGATCCCTGCCCGGCCCGTCGAACATCCAGCCGGCGCCGCAATCCCGCACGGTTAGGTACACCCAAATGTGCGAGACGTGCGACTCGAGCGAGCTGGTGCTGGGCCGGTGCTGGGTCCGCAAAACGGCACTTCTATCGGCAGCTGTCGGTAGCCTCGGGCTCAGTGACCCCCAGCTAGAGCACATTCGCGACCGCAACTCAAGTGCTACCCCAATGCATCACTGGAGCCATGGCCGACGACGCGGAAGCTCACGCAGCGCCCAGTGCGCAGCAGCAGCGCCCGCCTAATCCACGGCGACTGACGCAGGGGCCTGATCCGGTGGGCGTTCGGACCGGACGCTCAGGAACGCGGCGATAGCAGCAAGCTGTCTCGAGCTTCGCTGGCAAGTCGTCGCGAGCTACTCAGGCAACACCTTCACGACCGGCCCGCGTGTGACCCCCGCCTCGAGCACGTCGGGATCGCTCAAGATGTTCGCCCGCCATGACCGCGGAATGTGCTCGTGCGTGACGGCCTCATCGCGTCCCAGGACAAGCGCAAGGACGTGCGGCGGAGTCAAGGGCAGGCGGC
>JBEDUM010000078.1:0-6498 GCA_040414585.1 Sphingomicrobium sp.
TTGAGCTGTAAGAGCCCGGGTTAGTGTCCCGCTATTCTTTCGACGCGTTGTAGCGGTCAAGCTCGTCGCCGATCAGGCGAACGACATGCAGCACGTTGGTCGAGCCCGCAGTCCCGAACGGAATTCCGGCCATCAGCACAATGCGGTCACCGCCCCTTGCGATCCGGTGGCGTAGCGCCATCCGCTTGCCCTTCTCGACCATCTCTTCGAAGCTCGAAACGTCGCGCGTGTGCACCGCATGTGCGCCCCAAAGCAGGCCGAGGCGTCGTGACGTGTGCAGCGATGCGCTCATCGCCAGCAATGGCACCGGCGGCCGCTCGCGCGCAATCCGCCGCGCGGTGGCGCCCGAACTGCTGTAGCAGACCATGGCCGTCGCGGAGACGGTCTGGGCTATCTGCCGCGCCGACCCCGCGAGCGCATCCGCGGTCGTTGGCTCCAGCCGCGTCTGTGTGAAATGCACGCGCGCCATATAGCTTGGGTCACGCTCGACCGTGTTGGCAATGCGGTCCATCATCTGCACCGCTTCACACGGATACTGGCCGGCGGCGCTCTCCGCCGAGAGCATCACAGCATCGGCGCCATCGTAAATCGCGGTGGCAACGTCGCTGACCTCCGCACGCGTCGGAGTCGGAGACGTGATCATCGACTCCAGCATTTGAGTTGCAACGACGACCGGCTTTCCGAACTGGCGGGCGCAGGCGACGATCTTGTTCTGCAGCGGCGGGACCTGCTCGGGCGGAAGCTCTACGCCGAGGTCGCCGCGGGCAACCATCACGGCGTCCGCTAGCGCGATTATGTCATTAAGGCGATCGATAGCTGCCGGTTTCTCGATCTTGGCGAGCAGAGCGGCGCGTTCGCCGATCAGCGATCGGGCCTCGGCGACATCCTCGGGGCGTTGCACGAACGACAGCGCGATCCAGTCGGCGCGTTGGTCCAGTGCAAATTGTAAGTCGTCGCGATCCTTATCGGTCAATGCCGGGATGGGAACGAGCACGTCCGGGACGTTCACGCCCTTGCTGTCGGACACGGGGCCCCCAACCTTTACTTCGCTGACAATCTGGTCGTCGCTGACTTCGAGCACGCTGAGCCGGACTTTGCCGTCGTCGATCAGGATGTTGGTGCCCGGCTTCACCGACTCGAACAGTTCGGGGTGGGGCAGCAGTACGCGATTGCTGTCGCCGGCCTTATCTTCGCGATCGAATATAAAGCGGCTGCCCTTTTCGAGAACCGCCCGGCCGCCCTCGAAATGACCGACTCGCAGTTTCGGACCCTGGAGGTCGAAGAGGATCGTCGAGGGCCGATGAAATTCCTTTTCGAGCGCGCGGATATGCTCGACGAGCTTCGCCTTCGTCTTCTGGTCGCCGTGACTCATATTGATTCGGAACGCGTCGGCGCCGGCGAGATAAAGCTTGCGGATGGTCTTCGCGTCGCTCGACGCGGGACCGAGCGTAGCGAGGATTTTCACTTTGCGAGAACGGGGGGCGAGGGCTTCGGTCACGACACTCCTGAGCCTTGGACGCCCGAACCCATAGCCGCTTGATATGATGGTTCAACCCGCTAGAGCCGCCGTTCACACATTGAAATCGGAGTTTGGAGCATGGCGGAAGGCACCGTCGCGGCCGACCAGCTGCGGCTGTTCATCGAGCGCATCGAGCGGTTGGAGGAAGAGAAGAAGGGCATCGCGGACGACATCAAGGATGTCTACGCCGAGGCTAAGGCCAACGGCTACGATACGAAGACCATGAGGACGATCGTGCGCCTGAGGAAGATGGAGACCCACGCCCGGCAGGAAGCCGACGCGCTGCTGGAGACCTATCGCCAGGCGTTGGGGTTGGCGTAAGGAACTGCCATGGCCGGCCATAGCAAGTTCAAGAACATCATGTACCGGAAGGGGGCGCAGGATAAGAAGCGCTCCGCTCTCTTCTCCAAGCTCAGCCGCGAAATCACGGTCGCGGCGAAGATGGGCCTTCCTGATCCGGAGGCGAACGCGCGGCTGCGCGCCGCGGTGATCGCAGCCCGCGCCCAGTCGATGCCCAAGGACAATATCCAGCGATCGATCGACAAGGCATCCGGAGGCGACGCCGAGAACTATGAAGAGATTCGCTACGAAGGGTTCGGCCCGGGTGGCGTCGCGCTCATCGTGGAGGCGCTGACCGACAATCGCAACCGCACGGCGACCAACGTCCGCACGATCTTCTCGAAGAATGGCGGCAACCTCGGCGCGAGTGGCAGCGTCAGCCACGGCTTCGAGCGCCTCGGCCTGATCGAATATCCGGCAAGTGCGGGCGATGCCGACAAGGTGTTGGAAGCAGCGATCGAATCCGGCGCCGACGATGTCGAGAGCGACGACGACGGTCATCGAATCTGGACCAGCGTCGAAAACCTGCATGAGGTTGCGAAGGCTCTGGAGCCCATGCTCGGCGAAGCGGAAGGCGCGAAGCTCGCCTGGAAGCCTCAGACCGAAGTCGAGGTTCGCGGCGATGACGCGCAGCAACTCCTGAAGCTGATGGATGCGCTCGAGGAAGACGATGACGTCCAGACCGTCTGGGGCAATGAGAAGGTGCCCGACGAGGAGCTGGCAAACCTCGCGTGAGGATCCTCGGTCTCGATCCAGGGCTCGGCACGACCGGCTGGGGGCTGATCGAGGCTGAAGGGAATCGCCTGAAGCATCTCGCCAACGGGCAGATCAGGACGGATTCCGCGGCGCCCCTTCCGCTCCGGCTATCTACGCTTGCTGATCAACTGGACGCTCTTGTCGCGGACTGTCGCCCCGATGCTGCCGCGGTCGAGGAAGTGTTCGTCAATCAAAACCCGCAGTCGACCTTGAAGCTCGGGCAGGCGCGCGGCGTGGTCATCATGACGGCGGCGCGTGCCGGTTTGGACGTTGGCGAATATGCGGCGCGGCTGGTGAAGAAAGCTGTGGTCGGCGTCGGCAATGCCGAGAAAGCACAGGTCCACGCGATGGTCTCGCGGCTGCTCCCCGGCGTGAAGATCGCGAGCCCTGACGCAGCGGATGCCTTAGCTGTTGCAATCACCCACGCGCATCATCTGGCGAGCGCGCGGCGCATCGCTTAGGCTGCCGCAATGATCGCACGCCTTTCAGGTATCCTCGTCGAAGCCAGCGCGGACAGCTCAATCATCGACGTCGGCGGCGTGGGATACCTGATTCACGCAAGTGCCCGCACCCTCGATGCGCTTGGGCCGATCGGCGGCGAAGTGGTGATCCTGACTGAGCTGCAAGTCCGCGAGGACGCGTGGACCTTGTTCGGCTTCGGCTCGGCGCTGGAACGCGACTCCTTCCGCGCCCTCACCTCGGTTCAGGGCGTCGGCGGCCGCTTGGCTCTTGCCATTCTCTCGGTTCTGTCGCCTGACGAACTTGCCCGGGCGGTGAGCGAGGGCGACAAGGCGATGATCGGCCGGGCGAACGGCGTCGGCCCAAAGCTCGCAGCGCGGATCGCCAATGAGCTGCAGGGCAAGCTCGGCGTGGTCGGGCTCACGGGTGCAGCACCGGTTCCTCGCGGTGGAGCAGCCGCAGACGCGCTTTCCGCGCTCGCCAACCTCGGCTTCAAACCCGCCGAGGCGAGCGCTGCCGTGAATGCCGCCCGGGATGAACTCGGGCCGGAAGCCAACCTCGATGCGCTGGTGCGCCTTGCGTTGAGGAAGGCTGCGAAGTGAAGCTCCGAGCGGCGTTCATGCTGCTCGCCATTCCGGTTCTGCTCGCTGGCTACGCTGCCCGCAGCAGCACTTATTCGAAGATCGACCGATGCCTCGCCCAGCCGGACAGCGCATGGAATTACCGGACCAATGAATGCACACCGGCAGCAGCCGGACCGGTCGACCGTATCTACGTCGACAAGTCGGAACACTGGATGGCTGTTTATCGCGGCGGACAGATCATCCGTGAGTTCCGTGTGGCGCTAGGACGCGGCGGGCTGAAGCCGAAGGAGCGGGCGGGCGATGGGCGCGTGCCAGAAGGGATGTACACCATCAGCGCCCACAATCCGGCGAGCGCCTATCATCTGTCGCTGAGGATCAGCTATCCAACGCCGGAGCAGGCCGCAGAGGCCGCGGCCCATGGCGTCAGCGCGGGCGGCGATATCATGATCCACGGGCTTCCCAACGAGCATGGATCCATCGGAAGCCGCCAGCAAAGCATCGATTGGACCGACGGCTGCATCGCCGTCACGAATCCCGAGATGGATTGGCTATATCAAGCCGTGCCTGATGGGACACCGGTCGAGATTCGCGCGTGATCACCCGCACCGCCTCATGCCGCTGCGGAAAGCTCCGAGCTACCGTCAGAGGCGAGCCAGTGCGCATCTCGGTTTGTCACTGCCTCGACTGCAAGAAGAGGTCGGGCAGCGCCTTTGCGGTCCAGGCGCGCTGGCCCGCGGATCGCGTGACGATCGAAGGTCAATCAAGAAGCTGGGTGAACATCGCCGACAGCGGCAACCGCATCACATTCCACTTCTGTCCCGAATGCGGGTCGGACGTGCATTACGAAATCAACGGCAAGTTCGACGGGCTGGTCGCCATTCCGGTCGGCGCATTTGCCGATCCGACCTTCCCGCCGCCGCGCTTTTCCGTCTGGGAAGATCGCAAGCATGACTGGGTCGAGATCCTCGGCGAGGAAGTCGAACACGGTGATTGACCGTCGTTGCGAGGAGAAGGCGAGGCGGCAATCCAGCTGGATTGCTTTGCTACGCTCGCAATGACGAAGAACTAAATCAGCTGCCCCACACCTCACCGTAGAAGCGAAGCAGGTTGCGGCCGAGCAGCTTCTCCACTTGTGTCGTCGTCCAGCCGCGCTTCACCAGGTCGTTGCCGAGCCGCTCGAGCTTGTCGATCGAGTTGTAGTCCTCGACGACGGTGAAGACGTCCGGCCCCTCTCCGGGAGCGGCGATTCCGGCCGCTTTGCGCTGCTCGTAGACCTTCTTCGCGTCCTCGCGAGCCTTGGCGTCAATCACGAGCGGCAGCACTCCTCCATCTGTGCCGATCGAGACGTGATCTTCGCCCGCAACCCTGGCGATATGATCGATATTATCGAGCAGGGTCGCTCCCGCCGGATGCATGTTCGCGGCTAGGTAGGGCATGAAATAGACGCCAACCACGCCACCTTTGTCGGCCACTCCCTTGATTGCCGCGTCCGAGACGTTCCGCGGATGATCGTACAACGCGCGGGCCCCTGTATGGCTGATCGTCAACGGCCGCTTCGCGAAAGCGATCGCCTCGTCGATCGTGCGCTCGCCTCCATGCGCGAGATCGAGCAACAGGCTCTCGGCCTCGATCCGGCGGATCGTGTCGCGGCCCAGGTTCGTGAGGCCTCCATTGCGTGGTTCGATCGACCCGTCGCCACTAAGGTTTCCAAGGTTGTAGGTAAGCTGCACGCACCGAACGCCGCCCTTCTTCATGTCTGCCAGGCGATCGAGCTTGGGGCCGACCATCGCCGTGTCCTGGGTGCCAAGGATGATCCCCAGCTTGCCGTCGCGCTTGCAGGCCAAGATGTCAGAGGCCTTCTCGACCAGCCTCAACCGGTCGGGATTGGCGCGAAGGTCGTTGTGGTAATCCGACAGGTTCTTCTGAAACTGCTCCCAGGAGTCCGCATAGTTGCCGACCGGAAGCAAGGTGTCGCGAACAGCAGTGATGCCAGTCGTGCGCGACTCAACCCAAGCGCGGTCGGTCAGGCGAAGCTCATCATCGGGACCGTAGGGATCGCTGATCCCTCCGAGCCCATCGATGACGATAGTGTTTCGATACCATGCCGCGCTGGCACTTCCTGTCTTCGCCAGCGCCGGGGCCGCAGCGAAGGTCGCGGCGGCACCCGCCAGCATTGAACGTCGATCGATGTGCATGAACCCCTCCGTGCCTGATGCGTAACAGCCGTTTCGCTTCTTGTCGCGGGGCGGCGCATCTGCGAATCAAGCGATTGGATGGTCACCGATCCCGCCCGCATCACAACTCCGGAGCGTACCAGCGAAGACGCCGACGCGGCGCTGCGTCCGAAGAGTCTCGACGAGTTCATCGGCCAGCAGGCGGCCCGCGAGAATCTCCGGGTCTTCGTTCACGCCGCGAAGAGCAGGGGCGAGCCGCTCGATCATGTGCTGCTCCACGGACCGCCGGGACTCGGCAAGACCACGCTAGCTGGAATCCTGGCGCGCGAAATGGGCGTGGGGTTCCGCGCGACCTCAGGGCCGGTGATCGCCAAGTCTGGTGATCTTGCCGCGCTGCTGACGAACCTTGAGGACGGCGACGTCCTGTTCATCGACGAAATTCACCGCCTGAACCCCGCCGTCGAGGAGGTGCTCTATCCGGCGATGGAGGATCGAGCGCTCGACCTGATGATCGGCGAGGGACCATCGGCCCGTTCGGTCCGGATCGAGCTGCCGCGCTTTACGCTCATTGGCGCGACTACCCGTCAGGGGCTTTTGACGACCCCGCTTCGCGACCGCTTCGGAATCCCCGTCCGGCTCAACTTTTACACGGTCGGGGAGCTGGAGC
>JBEDUM010000079.1:0-10672 GCA_040414585.1 Sphingomicrobium sp.
ACTTGCGCTTGGCCGCCGAGCTTGCCCTCCGTGCCGACCTCGCGCGCCACCCGCGTGACTTCGCCGGCAAAGCCGTTGAGCTGGTCCACCATCGTATTGATGGTGTTCTTGAGCTCTAGGATCTCGCCCTTCACGTCGACCGTGATCTTTTTCGAAAGATCGCCCGAGGCGACCGCCGTCGTCACCTCGGCGATGTTGCGTACCTGGCCCGTCAGGTTCGCCGCCATCGCGTTCACATTGTCGGTGAGGTCCTTCCAAGTGCCACCGACGCCCGGCACCTGCGCCTGACCGCCGAGCTTTCCTTCGGTGCCCACTTCGCGCGCGACCCGGGTCACTTCCGAAGCGAACGCGTTCAGCTGATCGACCATCGTGTTGATGGTGTCCTTGAGGGCGAGGATCTCGCCTTTCACGTCCACGGTGATCTTCTTGGACAGGTCGCCCTTCGCGACGGCCGTCGTGACCTCGGCGATGTTGCGGACCTGGCCGGTCAAATTGCCCGCCATCAGGTTCACGCTGTCGGTGAGGTCCGCCCAGGTTCCAGCGACGCCTTCCACCTGCGCCTGTCCGCCCAGCTTTCCTTCGGAGCCCACTTCGCGGGCGACACGCGTCACTTCCGAGGCAAAGGAGTTGAGCTGATCCACCATCGTGTTGATGGTGTCCTTCAGCTCAAGAATCTCGCCCTTCACGTCGACGGTGATCTTCTTCGACAAATCCCCGCGAGCAATGGCGGTGGTGACCTCCGCGATGTTCCGAACCTGACCGGTGAGGTTTGCGGCCATCGCGTTCACGTTGTCGGTCAAGTCAGCCCAGGTACCGGCAACGCCGCCAACCTGCGCCTGACCGCCGAGCTTGCCTTCCGTTCCGACTTCGCGGGCGACACGGGTCACCTCCGAAGCGAAGCCGTTGAGCTGATCGACCAGCGTATTGATGGTGTTCTTGAGCTCGAGGATCTCGCCTTTCACGTCGACGGTGATCTTCTTCGAAAGGTCCCCCTGCGCTATCGCCGTGGTCACCTCGGCGATGTTTCGCACCTGGCCCGTCAGGTTCGCCGCCATCGCGTTCACATTGTCCGTCAGGTCGGCCCAGGTGCCCGCGACCCCCGGCACCTGCGCCTGTCCACCGAGCTTGCCTTCCGTTCCGACCTCACGGGCGACGCGCGTCACTTCGGAGGCGAAACCGTTCAACTGGTCCACCATCGTGTTGATGGTGTTCTTGAGCTCCAGGATTTCTCCCTTCACGTCGACTGTGATCTTCTTTGACAGATCGCCCTTGGCGACCGCAGTGGTCACCTCGGCAATGTTGCGCACCTGGCCGGTAAGATTGTCGGCCATCAGGTTGACGTTGTCGGTAAGATCCTTCCACGTACCTGCGACGCCTTCCACACGCGCCTGACCGCCGAGCTTGCCTTCCGTTCCGACCTCGCGCGCCACGCGCGTCACTTCGCTCGCGAAGCCGTTCAGCTGGTCGACCATGGTGTTGATTGTGTTCTTGAGCTCAAGGATCTCGCCCCTGACCTCGACGGTGATCTTCTTGGAGAGGTCGCCGCGAGCGACGGCCGTGGTCACCTCGGCAATGTTGCGCACCTGACCTGTCAGGTTCGTCGCCATCGCGTTCACGTTATCGGTTAGGTCCTTCCACGTCCCGGCCACGCCCTTCACCCTGGCCTGTCCCCCGAGCTTTCCTTCCGTGCCTACCTCGCGCGCGACGCGCGTCACTTCCGACGCGAAGCTCGCGA
This sequence comes from Sphingomicrobium sp., assembly GCA_040414585.1. Taxonomy (GTDB): domain Bacteria; phylum Pseudomonadota; class Alphaproteobacteria; order Sphingomonadales; family Sphingomonadaceae; genus Sphingomicrobium. The sequence goes on from JBEDUM010000079.1 coordinate 1,736, forward strand.
GCTGCTCGACCATGGTATTCACGACCTTGCCGATGCGCAGAAACTCGCCGCGCAGCGGACGGCCCTCTATCTCGACGGTCATGCTTTGAGAGAGATCGCCCTTCGCGACAGCGCCGATGACCCGCGCCACTTCCGCGGTCGGCTGTACCATGTCTTCAATGAGCTCGTTCACGGAGCGGATAGCGGTTTCCCAACCGCCGCGGGCATTCTTCACCCTGCCACGCTGGGTGATCTTGCCTTCCTTGCCGACAACCTTGGAGAGGCGTTCGAACTCCTGGGTCATCTCCTCGTTAAGGGAAACGACTTCGTTGAAGAGGCTGGCGATCTCGTCGTCGACGCCCTCCGCCTCCTCAGGCAGGCGAACGCTGAAGTCGCCGCGGCGCAGCGCCCGAAGCGCGCTCACGAGCTGGCGGCGATCGATATAGTCTCGCTGTGCCTGGATGTTCACGCTTACTTCTCCGTGTGGCTTTTCTCCCCCCACCCAGGTTGCAACAGCGCAGCCCCCCGGCTGCGATTCCCTCACATTATCAAAGGATTCGGTTTACGCTTCCTGAAAATTTTCCCCATTTGAACCCCGCATACGACCGAATTCGTCGTTGCGAGCGAGCAACGATTTAACGCGATTCATGTTCCGGACTGGAGCCCGCATGTCGCAGCAGGGGACGCGCGATGATTGCGAGCATCGCATCTACGATGCTCGTTACGCGGGCGTCACACCCTCAAGTAGGACGCCCGCTTATTTCCTGCTGAGCGTACTCGAACTTCGTGGAGGTGGCGGAGCGGGAGGGATTCGAACCCTCGATACGGTTTTGCCGTATACTCACTTTCCAGGCGAGCGCCTTCGACCACTCGGCCACCGCTCCGCATGTCGCTGGAAAGCGGCCCATCTAGGGGCAGGCGCTTGAGGGGGCAAGGCTGCCGCACGGTTGCGGCACAACGGCCCTAGCCCCTATGCGGCGCCCATGCGCAGCTTCGGTCCGCCTCCCTCTGCCGATGAAATCGAGACTATAGCCCGCAGCGCGTTCGATGCGCTGCCGAGCCCGTTCCGAGAAAGCCTCGGCGACATCGTGCTGCTCGTCGAGGATTTCGCCGACGAGCGGACCCTGGACTCGCTCGGCATCGAAGATCCGTTCGAGCTCTCCGGCGTCTATGACGGCATTCCGCTCACCGAACGCAGCGTCGCCCATTCCGGCACCCTGCCGGAGCGGGTTCGGTTGTTCCGCCGATCGATCCTGGATGAATGGGCGGCCGGCGATAATACGCTCGAGCATCTCGTCTCGCATGTGCTCATCCATGAGATCGGCCACCATTTCGGCCTCAGCGACGAGGACATGCATGCCTTGGAAGACAGCGTCGCGTGACCGCTCTCTTGCGCTTTGACAGGGTCGCGCTGCGACGAGGCGGGCGGCTACTGTTCGAAGAGCTTAATCTTGAGATTGCCCCGGGCGAAACACTGCAGGTCTCCGGACCGAACGGCAGTGGCAAATCGAGCCTGATCCGTCTCGCGGCGGCGCTGCTTCGGCAAGAGCGCGGCCGGGTTGAGCGGAGCCGTCTCGCGCTCGCTGACGACGCGCTCGCCCTCGATCGCGAGCTGCCGCTCAAGCGCGCGCTCCGTTTCTGGAATAGGGCAGTCGATGAGCCGATGGAGGCGATTGGCATTGCTCATCTGGCCGACGTGCCGGTGCGGCTGCTGTCCTCTGGACAAGCCAAGCGCGCGTCGCTTGCGCGGGTGGCCGCATCCGGTGCGCCGCTGTGGCTGCTCGACGAACCACTCAATGCGTTGGATACGGACGCTGCCGGGCGGCTCGACCGAATGATCCAGTCGCATCTCTCGGGGGGCGGCGCAGTGCTGGCGGCTTCGCATCAGACACTTCCCGGCAAGTGGCATCGCATGGAACTCCAGGCATGATTGGAGCGCTCATCGTTCGCGATGTCCGCCGCGGCTTCACTGGCGCAGCGTGGCTGCCAATCGTTTTCTTCCTGCTCGTCGCGACCCTTGTGCCTTTCGCGGTCGGTCCCGATGCGCGACTTCTCGCCCAAATCGGGCCGGGCGTCTTGTGGATCGCTGCCCTTACCGCTGCGCTCTTGCCGATCGAGCGGCTGATTGAACCGGACCGCGCCGACGGCGTGCTCGACCAGCTCTCGCTCCATGGGATCGCCGAGGAGACCGTCGCCTCCGCTAAAATCGTCGCTCATTGGCTCACCTTCGCGCCGCTGCTGTTGATCGCCGCCCTACCCGCTTCGGCGCTCTTGGCGGTTGACGGCACGTCGCTCGCCCGCACGGAGGTTGCCTTGGCGATCGGTACGCCCGGGCTTGCGGCGCTTGCCGTCGCCGTGTCGGCTGTCACTGCCGGCCTTCCGCGAGCGGGCGCCTTGGCCGGAATGCTGCTGCTTCCCCTCGCTGTGCCTCTGCTAATCTTCGGCGCAGCAAACGCGCTCATGTTGGAAGCGGCAGTCTCGCTGCTGTTGACGGCTGGCGCGCCCTTCGCTGCCGGCGCTGCAATCAGGGCAGCCAGGACCTAGTCTTTGAACCAGCGAGTGAAAATCGCCGTCGGCAGGAGCAGCCCCCTCGCTTCCTCTCGAACCGCCATTTCGCCCATTTCGACCTGGCCGCCCAGGTCTCCAAATGTCTGCTTCACAAGCTCGCCGATCGCGAGCGCGGACATGCGCACCGCGTAGACGGTCAGCACCAGGAAGCGGCTGTTCTCGTTGAGCAGATTGCGGCAGTCGGCAAGCAGCGGAGCAAGATTTTCCTCGAGCCGCCACAGCTCGCCCTCGGGACCACGACCGAACTTCGGAGGGTCGAGCAGAATTCCATCGTAGCGACGGCCGCGCCGAACCTCCCGCGCGGTGAACTTGCTCGCGTCGTCGACAATCCAGCGGATTGAGCGGTCCTGCATTCCAGAAAGCCGCGCATTCTCCTTGCCCTGCTCGACGGATTTCTTCGACGCATCGACGTGCACCAGCCGTCCGCCTGCGTCGCTTAGCTGAAGCGTGCCGACGCCGGTGTAGCCAAAGAGATTCAAGACATCGGCGTCTGCAGATCGCTCCCGCATCCAGTCCCACTGCGGCGCCATGTCGGGAAAGAAGCCGAGGTGGCGAAATGGCGTAAGCGAGGCATCGAACCGCACATTGCCGCGCGACAGCTCCCACTGTTTAGGAACCGGCGCATGCTGCACCCAGCGCCCGCCGCCTTCCTCATCCGAGCCGGGCACGAAGGTCGCGTCGGGTTTCCAATCGTCGCGTGCCGGGGCCCACATTGCCTGCGGCTCTGGCCGCACGACTTTGAATGGACCGTATCGCTCCAGCTTCTGTCCATTGCCACAATCGATCAGGGCCCAATCGTCCCAGGGCTCCGCGATGATCGTCTTGAGGCCCGTCACGCCCGAAATTCAGGCAGCAAGCGCGAGCTGTGCCCCGACCGACGCCACAGCGGCGCGACCGTCGAGCAAAGCAGCGCCGGCGGATCGAGCCGCGGCAAGATCAACCGCCCGAATCTGTCCAACTAGTTCTTCGAGGCTAAGGATCCTTCCGAATACCTCGATGGACCGGGCCATCTGGTCCGCGCGGCCCTGCGGGGTCTCGAGCGACATCAGCAATCCGGCTTCGATCTGGGCCTTGGCGCGCATCAGCTCTGCATCGGCCAACGTCTCGACGGCGTCGGCAAGCGCCGACCTCGCGACGTGCATCGATTCGACTGCCCGGTTGCGGTCCGCAGCGCAGCTCAGAGCGACGATGCCGGTATCGGCATAGGCCTGCTGCCAGGCACTGACCGAATAAGCGAGGCCCCTCTCCTCGCGCAGCTCCTGGAAGAGTCGTGACGACATCCCGCCGCCGAGCGCTTGCACGAAGATTGAAAGCGCGGGCAGCCGCGGATCGCTCGCCGCCATTCCTGGCAGTCCCAGGCACCAATGCGCCTGTTCGAACTCGCGCCGGTCGTTGCGAACCCCGCCGGTAAACTCGGCGCGGCCGATCGGAACGCCGGGCCAGTTCTCCATATCCCCCAGCAACCGCTCTGCACATTTGAGCATGTCGTCCGGATCAACCTTGCCGCTTGCTGAGAGGATCAGCCGCGTCGGGACCAGCTCGTCACGAATCCAGCCGAGACAATCGTCGCGCGTGATGCTCCGAAGCGTCTCGGCGCGCCCGAGCACGGAGCGGCCGAGCGGCTGCTGATCGAACGCCGCTTCGAACAAATGGTCGTGAACCAGGTCGTCCGGTGCGTCGACTACCTCGCCGAGTTCCGAGAGGATGACGTCCTTCTCGCGCTCGAGATGCTCTTCGGACATATGCGGGGCACGAATGAAGTCGGCCAGGATTTCGGCGAGGAGCTCGGCGTCCTTCGCCAAGGTCCGCCCGTAGAAGACTGTCTGATCGCGGGCAGTCCAGGCATTGATGATTCCGCCGACGTCCTCGATCGCCTCGGCGAGCGCGCGCGTGTCGCGCTTCCCCGCCCCCTTGAACACCATATGCTCGACAAGGTGTGCAAGGCCGCTGCAGTGCGAGGGCTCCGAGCGGGAGCCGACCATAGCGTAGAGGCCGATGGCGGCGGACTCCGCTCCCGGCAACGGATCGACCGCGAGCTTCAGTCCGTTCGATAGAACGTGCATCGAGCCGGTCATCGCTACCGCCGCTCCTCTCGCCAACGCTTACGCATCGCAAGAGCATAGATAACAAACGCGATTGCAGCCAAGCTGAACCAGGTCGCCGCATAGCCGCGGTGGCCGGCAGGACTAACCGCGCTGGCTGAGCGCGCGTCGGGAACCTTGCTCGGCTCAAGACCCGGTGGAGCGGCCGCGGCGACGAGCCGCATCCGCGAATGCCGGTCGGGCACGATGATTCCGCTCACCATTCCGCCGTTCCAGTTTATCCTTGCGTTGGGATCCCGCGACCAGCCGAGCTCAACGCTCATCCCGGGCCCTTCGGCGCCTGTCGCGCAGTCGACGATGTGGACATAGCCAGGATCGCCATGTGCATTTTCGCCGGCCGACGCGCGCCTCGAAACCGGGCGGAGGCAATTGCCGGTCGCATGACGGAAAAGTGGAAGCTGGGCGTCCTTGAGCGGCACGGTGGGGAAAGTGATCGGCGGCAAATTCTCAGCCTGATGGTAGCGCGCGAGGATACCTTCCTTCCACGTCGCGCGCTGCAGTTGCCAGATGCCGAGACCGATCATGACCGCAATCCCGACGGCAACGATGATCGTCGGTACGATGGGAAGGCGCCGGATCATTTCACGATCCGCCCTTCGCGCGCGCGATGCTTGTATTCCTGTGCGAGCAGCCACCCCTTGGCGATCCTCAGCCCGCCGATCGTCAGTGCGGTCGCGACCGGAATCCAGATCAGGTGCACCCACCAGGGCGGCTCGGCTAGCGCGTCCAGAACCAGCGCACCAACAACGACCAGCGTGCCGACGATGAGGATCAGGAAGGCCGCCGGTCCGTCACCGACATTGAAGTCCGAGAAATCGAGACCGCAGCTTCTGCACCGTTCCGCGAACCGCACCCAACCAGCAAACAAGGTATGGGCCCCGCATCGCGGGCAGTCGCCGGCGAGCGCCGCTTTCAGCGACGACGGTTCGTTCGCCGGCGTCTCCGAAATCACCCCGCGTGCGGCGCGCCCCAGCCGCCCCAGACGTAGATCGACGTGAAGAGGAACAGCCACACGACGTCGACGAAGTGCCAATACCAGGCGGCCGCTTCGAAGCCGAAATGCTGGCGCGGCGTGAAGTCGCCCTTGTATGCGCGGATCAGGCAGACGGTCAGGAAGATCGTGCCGACGATGACGTGGAAGCCGTGGAAGCCCGTCGCCATGAAGAAGGTCGAGCCGTAGATGCTCCCCTTAAACGGGAACGGCGCGTGGGCATATTCGTAGGCCTGCACACTGGTGAAGGTGATGCCCAGCAGGATCGTCAGCAGCAGCCCAAGCTTAAGGCCGCCGCGATCGCCGTGGATCAGCGAATGGTGTGCCCACGTGACCGTCGTGCCCGAGCAGAGCAGGATCAGCGTGTTGAGCAGCGGGAAGCCCCACGGATTGAGCACCTCGACGCCCTTGGGCGGCCAGACTCCTCCAACCGCATCTACCGCGGATGGAAAAAGCGAGCTGTCGAAAAAGGCCCAGAACCAGGCGAGGAAGAACATCACCTCGGAGGCGATGAACAGGATCATCCCGTAGCGCAGGTGGAGTTGCACGACCGGCGTATGATCGCCCTGATGCGCCTCTTTGATCGTATTGGCCCACCAATTGTACATGGTGGTCAGGACTCCGAAGATTCCGAGGACCATGATCGGCACGCCGTAACGGTTCGAGTGGAGCCACAGGACGACGCCGCTGAACATGACGCCGGCGGAAATGGCGCCGATGAGCGGCCACGGATCGGGCTCAACCAGATGGTAATCGTGATTCTTCGTCGCGGCCATTTGCTGCTGCTTCCCTCGTTTTCCTGGTGCCGGCTCTAGCGAGAGGCGGTGACGGTTTCCACCGGATAAAATGTATAGCTGAGCGTGATCTCGTGGACGTCCTTGGTGTCCGGGTCCTTTTGGATCGCCGGATCAACGAAGAAGATAACCGGCATGTCGACCTTCTGCCCCGGCTGAAGCGTCTGCTCGTTGAAGCAGAAGCACTGGATCTTCTTGAAATATTTGCCGACCGTATCGGGCGAGACGTTGTAGACCGCCTGGCCGACAATCGCACGCGCGCTGAGGTTCTGAGCGCGATAGAAGATCTTGGTCTGCGCCCCCGGCGCGACGTTTACGGAGGTCTGCTCCGGTTCGAACCGCCAGGGCAGGCCGGGGTGGACGTTGGCATCGAACTGCACCTTGACCTCGCCCGCAACGGCTCCCGGCGCGCGATCGGCGCGCTGCGTCGTCCCGTTGAAGCCTGTGGCTTCGCAGAAGGCGCTGTACAGCTTGGGAGTAAACGCCACGAGGACGATCATTCCGGCAACGATCAAAAGGAGAATTCGGAGGGTCTTGCCATTCTTGTTCGGCGCTACGGCAGTGTTCACCAGTTAATTCCCGTCTTGGCGATCGTGATGAAGAACAGCAGCACGACGAACGCACCCAGCAGCCATGCGGTGATCTTCGCCCGCTCGCGCTGGCGGCGGACGACCTCTTCCTCGAGCTTCACCATGCCAGGAACCTGTCAGCCACAAGCGCGCCGAACAGCGCGAAGAGGTACAGCACGGAATAGCCGAACAGGCGCTTCTCCGGTCCCATTTGCGCTGGCTCGGTCGCGCGGTTGGCGAGCACCGATGCGGCAAGGATCAGGAAACCCAGGCTGAGCCCCGAAGCAGCAACGCCGTAAATCGCTCCAGTTAGGTGGAGCGCCCAGGGCGTAACGGCCGCGGCGGCCATCGGCAGGCTGTAGAGGAAGATCTGCCGCCGCGTGTTCTGGATGCCCGCGACAACCGGCAGCATCGGGATGCCTGCCGCGGCATAGTCGGAGCGCACGAACAGCGAGAGCGCCCAGAAATGCGGCGGAGTCCACAGGAAGATGATCGCGAACAGCAGGAGCGGCAGTGCCGAGATGTGCCCCGTCGCCGCTACCCAGCCGATCAGCGGCGGAAACGCGCCGGCGGCACCGCCGATCACGATGTTCTGCGGCGTTCGCGGCTTCAGCCAGACCGTGTAGATGACGACGTAGAAGAGGATCGACGCGGCGAGCAGGATCGCGGCCAGCCAGTTCGTCGCCAACCCCATCAGCAGCACCGAGAAGAATGCCAGCCCAACCCCGAAATGGAGCGCGGCCTGACGGTCCATGCGGCCCGCCGGAAGCGGTCGCTTGGCGGTCCGCCGCATCTTCGCGTCGACCTCGACCTCATACCACTGGTTGAGGGCGCCGCATGCTCCAGCTCCGAGGGCAATGCACAGGATCGCGGTGAATCCGAGCACCAGCGGCAGCAGTTGCGGCGCGGCAAGCATTCCGCACAGGCCGGTGAAGACGACAAGGCTCATGACGCGCGGCTTCGTCAGCGCGAAGATGTCCCTCCAGTCGGCCGGAAGCGCGGCTGGATTGGTGATTTCCATGGTGGGCACGAGGGGGCCTATAAGGGCTTGTACGGAGCAGGAAAAGCCTGTGTGGCGATGTTCATGCGGGCTTTGCTAAGCGATGCGCCATGAACCACCGAATCCTCGTGGCCGCGCTGATCGCGGCGCTTTCCGCCCCCGCCTTCGGCCAGGCCCCGCCAGCAGCTGCTGCGCAGGCCCCTGCGCCGAAAGAGGATCTCGTACCCGTCGCGATCGACACCAGCCTTGGCAGGATTGTCGTCGCGCTCGACCGGGGCCGGGCGCCGATCACGGCAAATAACTTCCTTCACTATGTCGATACGCACCGCTTCGACGGCGAGAACTTTTACCGCGCGATGCACGCCTATGGCGGCGGCCTGATCCAGGCCGGAGTGCGCAGCGACGTCCGCAAGCTCTATCCGCCGATCGCCGATGAGCCGACGAGCAAGACCGGCCTGCACAACGTCGCGGGGGCAATTTCGATGGCTCGCGGCGCGCCGGGTAGCGCTACATCCGACTTCTTCATCATGGTTTCCGACATGACCGGCCTGGACGCGGGCCACGACCCCACCGATCCTGACGGCTTCGCGGTCTTCGGCCGCGTGATCGAAGGCATGGATGTCGTGAAGAAGATCTTCGACGCGCCGGTGTCGGCGACCTTGGGAGAGGGCGTGATGAAGGGTCAGATGCTCGACCCGCCGGTGAAGATCATCAAGGCGGAGCGGGTGAAATAGCGAATCTGAAGCTGGCCGGGGCTTAACGTCACTAAAGTCACGGACAGCGGCGCTTTTGCCGTGACCTTATCTCAGTTCCGTCTTCACGCTTTGCGTGACCAACGATGGGAATGAGCCGTGCCGCGATTGTGGCGCCAACACGCTGCCAGGCTAAGTCCTATTTTGGAAGCTTGGAGCTAATGTCTGCTTTGGGTGGAAAG
>JBEDUM010000080.1:0-2087 GCA_040414585.1 Sphingomicrobium sp.
CTTGCTGGACCGCGGCTTCACCCTGGTCAGCGACGACCGCACGATTCTGAGGCGCGACGGTGATCGCCTCGTGGCATCGGCTCCGGCAAACATTGCCGGCAAGCTGGAGATCCGCGGCATCGGCATCGTCGACATTGAAACTGCAGGCGATATGCCAGTGGCTTTGCTCGTAGAGCTAACCAACGAGATCCAGCGCCTGCCGGACGAAAACCCCGAACGGCCGGTCCTGGGAGTCAGCCTACCGCTGATCACCATCGACGCGATGACCGCGTCAGCTCCGTCGAAGGTCGCTCTAGCGCTCGATCGACGGGGTCTTAAGTTCTGATGTCCAAGGCGCGGCGCCTGCCGCGCCTTTTGCTCGTCACCGGAATGTCCGGTGCGGGCAAGTCGACGGTGCTGGACGCCCTGGAGGACATGGGCTGGGACGTGGTTGACAATCTCCCGGCCGACCTCCTCGAGGGATTCGTCCATGGAGGAAGCGAATGCCGCACGGTGCCGGCGGCGGTGGGCATGGATGTTCGAAGCCGCGGCTTCGACCCCGAGAGCCTTCCACAGCTGATCCGTTCGATCGCGGGTGTTGAGCCCGAGCTTCTGTATCTCGACTGCGGAAGTGCCGAACTGATCCGGCGCTACGATGAGACGCGGCGGCTGCATCCGCTTGCGCCAGATCGGCCGGCCGAGGACGGGATTGCACGCGAACGCGCGATCACGGGGCCGCTGCGCAGCGCCGCCGATAGCGTGCTCGATACGACCGACCTTAGCCCCGCCGAGCTGCGCGACGAGCTGAGGCGACGCTATGGCGACCAATCCGATCAGCCGGTGTTGACGATCGCTTCCTTCGCTTTTTCACGTGGCATCTCTCGCACTGCAGACCTTGTCTTCGATCTGCGCTTCTTGCCCAATCCCCATTGGATCGATGAGCTTCGGCCCTTGACCGGCCAGGACGAGGCCGTCCTGGCCTATCTCAGGCAGGACCCGTCCTGGTCCGAGACGATGGACCGCATCGAATCGCTTCTCATCGACTGGATTCCTCGCTACTGGGCCGCGGGCAAAAGTTACGTGACCGTTGCGTTTGGATGCACTGGAGGAAGGCACCGCTCGGTCGCCGCGGCAGTCGAAATGACGGAGCGTTTGCGCCGATCCGGATTTGCTCCGAACGTGCGTCATCGCGATCTCGCCTCGCTGCCGAGCGACACGATTGAGGGGCATCCTGATCCCGCAACGGAGGACGAGAGCGAGTTGAATCAATGATTGGACTTGTGTTGGTGACGCATGGCCGTCTGGCGGCCGAGTTCGTCACCGCAATGGAACATGTGGTCGGCCCCCAGGAAGCGATCGAGGCCATCTGCATCGGGCCTGACGATGACATGGAGGCTCGACGAAAGGACATTGGTGACGCAATCGGCCGCGTCGACCAGGGCCAGGGCGTCATCATCCTTACAGATCTGTTCGGAGGAACACCGTCGAACCTCGCGATTTCGCTCATGAAAAGTGAGAACGTTGAGGTCATCGCTGGAGTCAATCTACCGATGCTGATCCGCCTCGAAGGCGCCCGGAAGGTGATGCCCGTGAGCGCCGCCGTGGCCGCGGCACGAGAGGCCGGCCGCAAATATATCTCGGTTGCTTCGGAAATCCTCGGGGAAGCAGCGGCTTGAACGCGGTCAGCCGCGAGGTTCAAATCACCAATCAACGCGGGCTCCACGCCAGGGCCAGCGCGAAATTCGTGAACCTGGCCAGCCAGATCGATGCGAAGATAGACGTCGAGAAAGACGGTAACCGGGTCTGCGGCACCTCCATCATGGGCTTGATGATGCTCGGCGCCGCGATGGGTGACGTCGTGGTCATCCATGTCGAGGGTGAGTATGCCGAGAAGGCGCTGGAGAAGCTCGTGGATCTCGTGGAAGACCGGTTCGGCGAGGAATAATCCATGCCCCGCCAGGTTACGGCATTCTCCAACCCGACCGTAAAGCGCCTCCGCTCGCTGCGGGACAAGAAGTCACGCCGGGCCGAAGGGCTGTTCCTTGCTGAGGGCCTGCGCATCATCGCCGAAGCCCGTGACAGCGGCCAGCTGCCGGAAATCGTCGCCT
>JBEDUM010000081.1:0-10477 GCA_040414585.1 Sphingomicrobium sp.
CGCCGGAGCTCGCCGAAGCGATCAACGAAGCTCATCTCAACCCCTCGGTCTGCACGGGTGTTGAGGAATGCCAGAAAGTCGTCCGCCAACTGGCCGCTGCCGGCGTCGACGTGATCAAGGTCATGGCGACGGGCGGCGTTCTCGACCCGGGCGCAATGGGCCTTGAGCAGCATTTCACCGACGAGGAGCTAAAGGGCATTGTCGACATGGCGCATGCCATGCACCTCAAGACCGCCGCGCACGCGCACGGCGCCAAGGGTATTCTGGCGGCCACCAACGCGGGCATAGATTCGATCGAGCACGGCACCTTCCTCGACGAGGCGGGAGCCAAGGCCATGAAAGCGCACAGCACTTATTACGACGGCACGCTGATGGCATTCAGCGGCGTCCAGCGCGTCATGGGCTCGGGCAAGCTCACGCCCGAGATGGAGGCCAAGGCCAACCAGACCTTCGCAGTCTGGGGGAAGGGCCTGAACCTCGCCTATCGCACTGGCGTGAAGATCGCGCTCGGCACCGACAGCGCAGTCGCTCCGCACAGCGAGGCGAACAAGGAAGTCGAGCTGATGGTGACGAAAGGCGGGATGACCCCGCGCGACGCCCTCATCGCCGCGACAAAGGGCGGGCCCGACCTGATGGGCCTTTCAAATGAGACCGGAACGCTCGATCCCGGCAAGTCGGCCGACCTGATTGCAGTCGAGGGAAATCCATTGGTCGATCCGAAGGCTGTGCAGCACGTTGACTATGTCATGGTCAAAGGGCGACCAATTCCGATGAAAGGACAATGATGCGATCGTCTTGGCTTGCTCTTGCGCTCCTGCTGAGCGCGCCTGTTTACGCTGCCGACGACACACCCGCTGGTGACGTGCCGCCAAAGGACGTCAAGGCGGAGGAAGCGAAGCCAGACAAGGACGTCGTAAAGGCGAGCGTCGCCGAAGACGCGCAGCCGGCGAAGCGCTCGATTCCTCTGCGAGGCAGAACCCTCGCCTACACTGTCACGCCTGGGCATCTCACGATCCGGAACGACAAGGGCGAGCCGATCGCGAGCATGTTTTATGTCGCCTACACCGTTCCGTCCGCCGCCCGGCCCCGCCCAATTACGTTTCTCTTCAATGGCGGTCCCGGCTCCTCGACCATGTGGCTGCACATGGGTTCGTTCGGACCGATGAAGGTGGACGCCTCGCAGCCCCAAACGATTGCCGGGCCACCGTTCCGCTATGGCGCGAATCCGGACACCTTGCTCGACGTCAGCGATCTCGTGTTCATTGACGCACCGACGACTGGACTGTCTCGTGAACTCGGAAAAGCCGAGCCGAAGGATTTCTTCGGCGTCGACAAGGATCTCGATGCCTTCACGCGGACGATCCAGCGCTATCTCACCGTCTATGGCCGCTGGAATTCGCCCAAGTTCATCATCGGCGAAAGCTACGGGACGACGCGCGCGGCCGGTCTGTCCAAGTCTTTGTCGGACGTTGGCGTACAACTGAACGGTATCGTCCTCGTCTCGACGATCCTCAACATCGGCCTTTTCTCGGGTGACGATCAGACTCTGATCAACTTCTTGCCAACCTATGCTGCCGATGCCTGGTACCATGGCAAGATCGAGCCCAAGCCCGATCTGACGAGCTTCATCACCGACGCCAAGCAGTTCGCCAGCGGGCCCTATGCCGCGGCACTGCAGAAGGGTGACGCTCTCAGCGAGGAGGAAAAAAGGTCGGTCGCTCAGCAGATGTCCCGACTGACGGGCCTTTCGACCGACTATATCCTCAAGTCCAACCTGCGCGTTCAGCCCAATCGCTTCCAGCGCGAGCTTCTACGCGACCGGCGGGAGATCATCGGCCGAATCGATTCGCGCTTCGTCGGCACAGAGGCCGACGCAGCGGGCGAGGCGCCGAGCTATGATCCCCAGGCAAGCGCCATCACCGGCGCGTTCGTCGGGGCGTTCAACGATTATTTGTACCGCGACCTCGGTTACAAGACGCCGCTCACCTTCCGGCCCAACAACTATGATGGGATCGGCAACGACTGGAACTTCCAGCACAAAGCACCAGACGGCCAGCAGTTCGCGGCGAACGTCAGTTCCGATCTAGCTCAAGCCATGCGCGAAAATCCGCGGCTTAAGGTGCTGAACGTCGCCGGCTTGTACGATCTGGCGACACCGTTCTTCGCGGCTGAATATGATCTCGGCCACATGGCGATCGAACCGCGGATAGCGGCCAACATCCGCTACACTTACTATCCGGCGGGCCACATGATGTACATCGACCCGGCCTCCGCTCATCAGCTCAAGGCCGATCTCACCGGCTTTTACGCGAGCGCCGAATAGGAAAAGGGCCGGCGGATTGCTCCGTCGGCCCTTCCGCCCCCTAAAGAGGGTGTACGATCAGCTGATCGACTGAAGGTTCACGGCCGCATATTTGCCGCGACGGTCGACTTCGAGCTCGAACTCGAGACGATCGCCCTCGTTGAGCGTCGGGATGCCCGCGCGCTCAACGGCCGAAATATGAACGAACGCGTCCGGCTGGCCGTCATCGCGCTGGATGAAACCGAACCCCTTCATCGCGTTGAAGAACTTGACCGTGCCGCTGGCCTTCTCGCCCGTCAGCTGACGCTGTGGCCCGCCAGCGCCGCCGCCACCGCCACTGCGCTCCACAGGCATCGGATCGCCCTCGATTCGCAGGTTGGTCGCCGAAATGCGGCCGCCGCGGTCTACGAGCGTGAACTCGAGCGGCTGCCCATCGGCAAGATCGGTCAGGCCCGCCTGCTCGACTGCCGAGATGTGGACGAAAACGTCCTCTCCGCCGTCATCGCGAACGATGAAGCCGAAACCCTTCTGTGGATTGAAGAATTTGACGGCGCCCTTGCCTTCACCAACGACCTGGGGAGGCATGCCGCCGCCACCACCACCGCGGAAGCCGCCGCCTCCGCCGCCGCCGCGGAAGCCGCCGCCTCCGCCGCCGCCGTAGCCGCCACCACCACCGCCGCCGAATCCGCCGCGGTCACCGAAACCGCCACGTCCGCCGCCGTAGCCGCCACGTTCCTGGAAACCACCGAAATCGCCGCCGAAATTCTCTTCGCCGAAACTATCGCGCTTGTCGCGGCCGCGGCCACCGCGATCCCCCTTGCGCCCTCTATCGAAACCCATGCCAGTCCAAACTTCCGTGTGCCCACAATGAGATAGAACCAACGCGCTGGGCCCAGGGCGCAACCGGTCACATGCGCAAGTTTCGCTCACGCACGGTTCACGTCCTTACCCGAAAAATATTACAGGCTCTAGTGATTGAATCAGTGGAGGGCTGGCAAGGCAGGCAGGACGCGGACTAAAGCAGTCATGAAAGCCTGCTCAGGAGTAAGAATGGCCGTCCATTTTCACGAGGAAGACCTCCCGGCGGACGTTGGATTCGCCGACAGTCCCATAGCTGTAGACACCGAAGCCATGGGTCTCGTCCCCGGGCGCGACCGACTGTGCCTCGTTCAATTGTCGGACGGAAAGGGCGATGAGCATCTCGTCCACTTCAAGCGCGGAAGCGACTATTCCGCACCCAACCTCAAAAGGCTGCTCGGTGATCCGAACCGTTTGAAACTCTATCATTTCGCGCGATTCGACGTCGGAATCATGCAGGCCTATCTCGGGATCATGGCCGCGCCGCTATACTGTACGCGGACGGCATCGCGGTTGATTCGTACCTACACCGATCGCCATGGCCTCAAGGATCTCGTCAAGGAGCTGCTGAACGTCGACCTTTCGAAGCAGCAGCAGACCAGCGACTGGGGTGCAGAGGACCTTTCGGACGCCCAGCGCGAATATGCTGCAAGCGATGTACGTTATCTGCATGCGCTGAAGGAAAAGCTCGACGAACGGCTTGAACGGGAGGGCCGCGCGTCCCTCGCGCAAGCCTGTTTCGATTTTCTGCCGACGCGCGCGCTACTCGATATCGCGGGATGGCCCGATCAGGACATTTTCGCCCATGACGGTTGAGAGCCATGGCTGACATCGCCGCTCGGCGACGGAACGCCCAACAGCGCTGGGCGGTCCCCGGCAGTGCTCATGACCGGCTCGTGCGGCTGACCAAGATCGCCCTGCCCAGCGCCGTAGGCGTGCTCGTTGCCGTTCTCGCGTTCGCGCCGCTCGAAAAGCGAGGTGACGTCAGCTTCATTCTCGACAAGAAAAAGGTGCAAAGCGCCCAGGAGAGGATGCGAGTCGAATCGGCGCGATACGTGGGCACCGACGAGAAGGGGCAGAGATTCGTCCTCGACGCAGAAAATGCGATCCAGCGCAGCTCTGAAGTGCCCGTCGTCGACATCCGCGGCGTCAATGCAGAGCTCGCCCAGCCGCAAGGACCGCTCAAAATGATCGCCGATCAGGGACGATACAATCTGGATACGCAGCGGATCGCCATCGATGGGCCGGTGAACGTAGCCGGCGGCGACGGTTATAAGCTCGCCACGAGCAATGTGCTCGTCGACCTGAAGCAGCGAAAGATGGCAAGCCAGGGCCCCGTGTCCGGCGAAATGCGCCTTGGCCAGTTCCAAGCCGCCCAACTTAAAGCGGATCTGGGTGAGCGCATCGTGATCCTCGACGGCGGAGCTCGCTTGAAAATCGTGCAAGGGGCGGTCAGATGAAGGCCGTGCGCTCTTTTGGCATCATCCTTGCAACCATGAGTCTGATGGGCAGTGCGGCAATTGCGCAGGTCCGGCAGCAAGGCCAAGTCTCGGCGCTCAAAGGTCATAACAGCAACGCGCCGGTGGACGTGACCGCCGATCGCATTGAAGTGCAGGACCGTGCCGATCGGGCCATCTTCGTTGGCAATGTTCATGCCACGCAAGCGGAGATGACCCTCGAAACGCAACGGCTGACGGTGGCCTATTCGAACAAGGCCGCCGCCGCTGGTGCGGATCAAAATGGCGGGACGGGCGGCGTGCAGATCCACCGGCTCGATGCAGCCGGCGGCGTAGTCGTCCGCAGTCCGTCCGAGACAGCCAAGGGCGACATGGGCATCTATGATCTCGATCGCAGGCTGATCACGCTCATCGGCAATGTTCAGCTGACGCAGAGCAACAATATCGTGAAGGGCCAGCGGCTTGTGATCAACCTCGATTCGGGCCGAGCGGTCGTTGACGGCGGGCCCCCCGGGGTGAACTCAAGCGGCGGCCGCGTGACGGGTCATTTCACCGTTCCGCAGAAAAACAATAATAACGCGGCTGCTTCCCCTAAGAGCGGGAGCTGATTGCGCATGAACGAGGCTGCGACCTTCGCGCGTCCCTCGGCCGAAATGCACCCGATCACGGATGGACTCGAGGTCCGCTCGATCGCGAAGTCGTACGACCGTCGTGCTGTGCTTCATGACGTATCGCTGGACGTGCATCGCGGCGAGGTTGTCGGGCTGCTTGGCCCAAACGGAGCCGGCAAGACGACCTGCTTCTACTCGGTCATGGGTCTCGTGAAGCCGGACAGCGGGCTGATCTTCCTTGATGGGCAAGACATCACGGACCTGCCGATGTACCGGCGCGCGATCCTGGGGCTCGGCTACCTCCCGCAGGAAACGTCGATCTTCCGAGGTCTGACGGTCGAGCAAAACATCCTGGCCGTACTCGAGGTTTCAGAGACGGACGGGCATCGACGCCGCGAGCGACTGGAGCAGCTGCTCGGCGAATTTGGCCTGACCGGTCTGCGCGAATCGCCGGCGATGGCCCTCTCGGGCGGCGAGCGACGCCGTTGCGAGATCGCACGTGCGCTGGCGGCGGAGCCTTCAATCATGCTGCTCGATGAACCGTTTGCCGGCATCGACCCAATCTCCATCGCCGACATCCGCGAACTCGTGCGCGAGCTCAGGAAGCGCGGGATCGGCGTTCTCATCACCGACCACAATGTCCGCGAAACGCTCGATATCGTCGATCGCGCTTGCATCATTTACGACGGACAGGTCCTATTCGCAGGTACTCCCGAAGCGTTGGTCGCCGACCAGGAAGTCAGGCGGCTATACCTCGGCGAGAGTTTCGCGCTGTAACAAGGTTCGTGTCATGGGCTTGGGGCCCTCCTTAAGCATACGCCAAAGCCAGCAGCTGGTGCTGACGCCCCAGCTACGGCAGGCAATCCAGCTTCTCCAGCTCTCGAATCTCGAGCTCGATGCCTTTCTCGCGGAGGAGATATCGAAGAACCCGTTGCTGGAGGCACGACCGGACGAAGCGGGGGAGCAGCCGTCCGCGGAAAGCGTCGGCGAAGATTCCGATAGCGATGAAGCTCCCGAGGATCCGGGCGCGGACGAACTGATGATGGGACAGGCGGACGACGATCGCCCACTCGACGTGGATTGGACATCCGAGGCCCTGGAGACCGACAGCTTCTCCGACGTCGTGACGTCATCATCGGGCGAGGAGGCCTTTGATTTCGATCGGGTCCAATATTCGGCTGCCTCGCTTGCCGAGCATCTCATCGACCAGCTGCACGGCGAAACCGGAACTATCGGCGATCTCGCGCGAATCATTGCCGAAACATTGGATGACACCGGCTATTTGACGGTGCAGCTGGAGCAGATTGCCGAACTCACAGGCGCGCCGGTGTCTCTCGTTGAACGAGCGCTGGCGGTCGTTCAAGGGCTGGATCCGACCGGCGTCGGGGCTCGCTCCCTCGCCGAGTGTCTCGCGCTTCAGGCGAAGGCCGCGGACCGGTACGATCCGGCCATGGTCCGGCTGGTCGACAATCTGGATCTGCTTTCGAAAGGCCGTACCAACGACCTCAAGCGGATCTGCGGCGTCGACGATGAAGACCTCGCGGACATGATCCGCGAACTGCGCGCTTACGATCCCAAGCCGGGCTGCCGCTTCTCGGGCACCACGGCCGATGATGTCACACCGGACGTGTTCGTCCGCAAGACGCGTGGCGGCTATGCCGTAGAGCTGAACCAGGCGACGTTGCCGCGACTCCTCGTGAACCGGCGCTATTATCAGGAGCTCAAGTCCGGTCCTCAGGACAAGGCGTCGCGCGCATGGCTCAGCGAATGTCTGCAGAGTGCGAGCTGGCTGGTTAAGGCGCTCGACCAGCGCGCGCGGACCATCGTCAAGGTCGTCTCCGAAATCGTGAGGCGCCAGCAGGCTTTCTTCGACAGAGGGGTCGCGGCGATGAAGCCGATGACCTTAAGAGAAGTGGCCGACGCCATCGGCATGCACGAATCGACGGTCAGCCGAGTGACCTCGAATAAGTATCTGCTCTGCGATCGCGGCCTCTACGAGCTCAAATATTTCTTCGGCTCGGGCGTCCAGTCGGCTGAAGGCGAAGGCGCGGCAGCCGAGGCCGTGAAGGCGGGCATTCGCAACGTCATCGAACAAGAGACTGAGATTTTGAGCGATGACGCGATTGCCGCGATGCTGAAGCAGCGCGGCTTCGATGTCGCGCGTCGAACTGTGGTAAAATACCGGGAAGCGATGGGCATCGGATCCTCGATCCAGCGGCGCAGGATGCGCAAGATCGCGGGCTAGGCCGAGATCCTCGCCCAGATCGGCAGGTGATCGGACGCTCGGCGCGCCGTCGGGCTCATATGAACGCCGGATGCCTCGATGTTCAGATCCTTGTGAACAATGATGCGGTCGAGCGCCGCGACGGGATGTCGGGCGTGGAAGCTCGGCCCGGTCGGTGCGATGTGGAATTCGGGGCCGAGGTCATTGAGGCAGCCGGCGACGGTCCGCCACTCGTTGGTATCGCCCATTAGGATAGTCGGCATCTTCTGAGGACGAAGCTCGATCGCTTCGAGAATCGCGCGCATTTGCCGTCGGCGCCACAGCCCCGAGAGGTCGAGATGCATGCCGATGACCCGCATCGGTTTGTCGTCGATCAGCAACTCCGCCATCACCGCGCCGCGCGGCTCCAAGGTGGGCAGATCAAGGGCCGCGCAATCGAGCACGCCAACGTGCGACTTCACCAGAATCGCATTGCCATGCCAGCCTATGTTGCGCGTATTCACCTTGAGCAGTTTCTCGGCATGCTTGCGGGCTTTTTCGAGCGGCCTCTTGTGCCGGACTCCGAGGTGCACCGGCTTGTAGACGCCGTGGATATCGATGAGCTCGTGCGGCACTGCCGAGCCGCGGCCGCCAAATCTTTTGTCCGCCTCCTGCAAGGCGACAACGTCCGCATTGATCTGGTGCAGCACGTCGAGAATGCGCTGCGGGTCGCGGCGCCTGTCAAGGCCGACCGCCTTGCGCATATTGTAGGAGGCGACCGTGATCGTTGGTGGGCTGCTCACGTCAGCGCCAATAGCCGTTCCTAATGAATGGTTCCTAGACGTCGAGATTGGCGACGCTGAGCGCGTTGTCCTGGATGAACTCGCGGCGAGGCTCGACGACATCGCCCATCAGGCGCGTGAAGATCTCGTCCGCGATGTCAGCCTGCGCGACCTCGACCCGCAACAGCGAACGATTCGCCGGATCGAGCGTGGTTTCCCAGAGCTGCTCGGCATTCATCTCGCCCAATCCTTTGTAGCGCTGGATCGAAAGACCCTTGCGCCCCGCCGCAAGAACGGCGTCAAGAAGCTCCGAGGGCCGCGTGACCGTCACAGGCTTGCCCTTCGTGTCGGCTTCGGCCTGCTCGACAGCTTCCTCGATTTCGCCTGGGCCAACGGCCGGCTCGGGCTCGGCCTGCGCTCCCTTCTTGAGCGTGCGCAAAGTTGATGGTTTGCTGTAAGCAGCGGCCTGTTCCTTCGCGAGCGTATCGAGCTTGCGCGCTTCCGCAGAGACGAGAAAGCTCGGCTCGATGATGTAAGCATCGGTGACCCCACGCCACAGGCGTTTCAGCAGATAACCGCCCTCGGCCGAAATCTCGCCCGACCAGGTCGCTTCCGCATCGCCCGCGCCCAGCCATTCGGCGACCTTGGCGATCACCTTCGCGCGGCCTTCCTTGTCGAGATTGGGCCTCAGCGCGCCATTGATCGCCAGCGCTTCGATCAGGCCGCCGTCATACTTACGCGGCGCATAACGCATGAGGGTGCGCATCCGCCGGGCGTGATCGACAAGCGACTTGAGGTCGTTGCCCGAACGCTGCCCGTCCGACGTGTCGAGAACGAGGCCCTCAAGCCCCGCTTCCTCGAGATAGTCGTCGAGCGCCGGATCATCCTTGAGATACACCTCCGAGCGTCCGCGGCTCACCTTGTAGAGTGGCGGCTGGGCGATGAAGAGGTGCCCGTTCTCAATCAGCTGCGGCATTTGCCGATAGAAGAAGGTAAGCAGCAGCGTCCGAATATGCGCGCCGTCGACATCGGCGTCCGTCATGATCACGATCTTGTGATAGCGCAGCTTGGCAATGTCCCAGTCCTCGCGGATGCCGGCGCCCAGCGCCTGGATCATCGTCCCGATTTCCTTCGACGACAGCATGCGGTCGAATCGCGCGCGCTCGACGTTCAGCAGCTTGCCGCGCAAGGGCAGAATCGCCTGATTGTGACGATTGCGTCCTTGCTTGGCCGACCCGCCTGCGCTGTCACCTTCGACGAGGAAGAGCTCGGAAAGAGCCGGATCGCGCTCTTGGCAGTCAGCGAGCTTTCCCGGGAGAGAGGCGATGTCGAGCACACCTTTGCGTCGCGTAAGATCGCGCGCCTTGCGGGCGGCCTCGCGGGCCGCGGCGGCGTCGATGATCTTCTGGACGATCGCGCGGGCATGGGCCGGGTTCTCCTCGAGCCATTCCGCGAGCTTGTCGGCCATGAGGCTTTCGAGCGGCTGACGGACTTCGCTGCTGACCAGCTTGTCCTTCGTCTGAGAGCTGAACTTGGGGTCGGGCAACTTGACTGAAACGATCGCGGTCAGGCCCTCGCGCATGTCGTCGCCGGTCAGTGCGACTTTTTCCCGCTTCAGCAGCCCGGAGCGCTCGGCATAATTGTTGAGGGTTCGCGTCAGTGCGGCACGGAACGCGGCGAGGTGCGTCCCACCGTCGCGCTGCGGGATGTTGTTGGTGAACGTGAGGACGTTCTCGTAGTAGCTGTCATTCCACTCCATCGCCACGTCGATGCCGATGTCGTCGCGCTGGCCGTTGATCGCGATCGGATCGGGGACGAGCGCCGTCTTGGCCCGGTCTAGCCATTTGACGAAGGCGGCGATGCCACCTTCGTAAAACATTTCGACGCTTTTCTGCTCCTCGTGCCGAGCATCGACCAGGACGAGACGAACGCCCGAATTCAGAAATGCGAGTTCGCGGAAGCGATGCTCCAGCCGCTCGAAATCGAACTCGATGTTCTTGAACGTTTCGGTCGACGGCATGAAGGTCACGCGTGTGCCACGCTTGTCGGTCTTGCCGACGACCTTGAGCGGGGCCTCCGCCTCGCCGTGGCGGAAGCGCATGAAATGCTCCTCGCCGTCACGCCAAATGGTCAAGTCAAGCCACTCGCTGAGCGCGTTGACGACGCTAACGCCGACGCCGTGCAAGCCGCCCGACACCTTGTAGGCGTTGTCGTCGGAGGTGTTCTCGAACTTACCGCCCGCATGGAGCTGCGTCATGATGACC
>JBEDUM010000082.1:0-5471 GCA_040414585.1 Sphingomicrobium sp.
GACCTTTCTCGACATTTATTTCGAGCGCGATCTCGCAAACGGCACGCTGACCGAAGAGCAGGCACAGGAGATCATCGACGATTTCGTCATCAAGCTGCGCATCGTTCGTTTCCTTCGCACGCCCGAATATGACGATCTGTTCGCGGGCGATCCGACCTGGGTCACGGAATCCATCGCCGGAATGGGTGACGACGGACGGCCGCTAGTCACGAAGACCAGCTTCCGCTTCCTCCAGACTCTCTACAATCTCGGCCCGGCTCCCGAGCCGAACCTCACGATCTGGTACACGCCTCAGTTGCCGGAGGGCTTCCGCCGGTTCGCTGCAAAGGTCGCGATCGACACCAGCTCGATCCAGTTCGAAAGCGACGAGATCATGCGCATGGCCTGGGGCGACGACGGCGCGATCGCCTGCTGCGTCTCACCGATGGCCATGGGCAAGCAGATGCAGTTCTTCGGCGCGCGCGCGAATCTCGCGAAGGCGCTTCTCTATGCAATCAATGGCGGCCGCGATGAGGTCAGCGGCAAGCAGGTCGCTCCGCCGACCCAGCCGGTGAAGGGCGATTATCTCGACTTCGACGACGTCGTGGACCGGTTCGACAAGATGATGGACTGGCTCGCAGGTACCTACGTCAGCGCGATGAACGTCATCCACTACATGCACGACAAATATGCGTATGAACGCATCGAGATGGCGCTGCACGACTATGCGCCGCTACGGACGATGGCGTTTGGAATTGCCGGCATGTCGGTCGTCGCCGACAGCTTGTCCGCCATCAAATATGCCAAGGTGAAGGTCGTCCGCGATGATAGTGGACTGATTACCGATTACGTCACCGAGGGTGAGTTCCCGCTGTTCGGAAACAATGACAATCGCGTCGACGGTATGGCCGCGTGGCTGGTCAGCACGTTCATGTCGAAGCTGCGCAAATTCCCGACCTACAGGAATGCGCTGCACACCCAGTCGGTCCTGACGATCACGTCGAACGTGGTCTACGGAAAGGCGACGGGGAACACTCCCGATGGGCGCCGCAAGGGTGAGCCGTTCGCGCCCGGCGCAAACCCGATGCACGGCCGCGATAGCCATGGCATTCATGCCTCAGCGGCGTCGGTCGCCAAGATTCCTTATCGGGACGCCCAGGACGGGATCTCGCTAACGACCACGCTCGTACCGACGGGCCTTGGCCGGACGGAGGACGATCGCATCACCAATCTCACTTCGATTCTTGACGGATTCTTCGGAACGACCGGCTATCACATGAACATCAATGTCCTGAACCGCGACACCCTGATGGACGCGATGGATCATCCGGAGAAATATCCGAGCCTGACCATCCGCGTGTCCGGTTATGCGGTCAACTTTGTGCGGCTGACTCGCGAGCAGCAAATGGACGTGATCAACCGCACTTTCCACGGAGAGTGAGATGGAGATCACCCAGGCGCCTTCCCCGGCGCCAGAGACTGTTTCGCTTGAAGCAAAATCGCCGTTCGAGATGCGCATTCATCTCGGCGACGGAGTACCGGAGACAGACGTAAAATCCGCTCTCAAGACCGGTGACCTCGGTTTCCTGCACTCGTTCACCACGGGCTCGGCGGTGGACGGCCCGGGAATCCGCCTGGTTGCCTGGACGACCGCCTGCATGTTCCGCTGCCAATATTGTCACAACCCGGACACCTGGACCCTGAAGAACGGCATTCCCGTGCCGCTTACCAAAGCGATCGACGAAGTCCGCAAATATGCGAACGGTCTCAAGGCCATGCACGGTGGTTTCACGTTGTCAGGCGGAGAGCCCTTGATGCAGGATCGCTTCGCCGCGCGGCTCTTCGACGCGGTCAAGAAGATGGGGGTCCACACCGCGATCGAGACTAATGGTTATTATGGTGAACGGCTGTCCGACGAAGAAATCCATACCATCGACCTCGTCATCCTCGACATGAAGGCATTCACGCGGACCCAGCATGAACGCGTGACCGGCGGGCTGCACAACGAAGATGTGCTCGAATTCTGTAACCGCCTGTCTCAGCTGAAGCGGCCGATGTGGCTCCGCTACGTGCTAGTGCCGGGACTGACCGACATCCCGGAGGAGATGGAAGCCGTAGCCGATTTTGGCGCCTCCTTGGGCGTCGTCGAGCGCGTGGAGATCCTGCCGTTCCATCAGATGGGCCGGTACAAATGGGAGCGGCTCGGGCTCGAGTACAAGCTTGGAGCAACTCAACCACCGTCACGTGAAGACGTATCGAAGGCGGTCGAGATTTTCCGCGCGGCGGGCCTCGACGCCTCCTAGCAGCGAGACACGGCGGCTCCGCATTCCCACTGCCGTTTTCTCAGGATTACCCTGAGTTATTGTTCCAACGGACCACGCATACTCCCGAGCAGGGAATTTCGAGTCAGCGGGGAGTATGGGGTCATGACGCGCAATCGCTTGCTTGCCGCCTCTGCAATCTTCGTCGCCTCACCTGTTGTGGCTGCCCCTCCGGCAGCCAGCGCCGCTACGCAAGCTTCCGCTGCGGCCACTTCGGGCGCGGCGGCCCAGCAAGGAGAGGCTCGGCCGCTCACGGACGCTGAGCGCGCGCAGGCCATCCAGGAACTTCAGGATCTGCAGGCGCGCATGACTGCCTTGGAGCAGCGGCTCGGGGTAACGCCCCCTCCGCAGGTGCAATACACGCCCGCAGCCCCGCGACCGCCGCGCGACCACAATCTCGAGCTCTATGGTTTCACGCAGCTCGATGCGATCCAGGACTTCAAGCGCGTCGATCCGAATTGGGAAGCAGCGCTCCGACCGTCGAAGATTCCGACCACCGGCGGTGAGTTCGGGAGTGACGGCCAGTCAATCTTCAGCGTTCGCCAGACTCGATTGGGTGTGAAAGCCGACGGAACGGTTCTAGGAAAGCCCTATGAGGCCAAGTTCGAGTTCGACCTCTTCGGGACCGGCGCGGACGAAGGCAAGACGCACATGCGTATCCGCCACATGTACGCCAGCTGGGGGCCTTTCCTCGCCGGTCAGACGAATACCTTGTTCATGGATGGGGACATCGCGCCGAACAGTATTGAATATTGGGGCCCGCCGGGGATGGCCTGGCTCCGCAATCCGCAGATTCGGTGGACGTTCGTAGACAAGAACGGGTTCACAGCGGCGGTCGCGATCGAGCATCCGAGCGACGATATCGATCCGGGTCGCCTCCGACTGTTCGATGAGAACATCGCCAACAATATCCAGCCCGACGAGAAGGTCCCCGACCTAACCGCCGCCATCCGGTACGGAGGCAAATGGGGGCATGTCCGGCTTGCGGGGCTTCTCCGCAGGGTCGGATATGAGACACGCAACGTCGACGAAATTACCAACAATCAACCTCGCGGGCATCAAACCGGCTGGGGCATCGACGCTACGTCGGCGATCAACTTCCGCCCCGTGACGCTCAAACTCGGAGCTGTCTACGGACGTGGGCTGGCAACCTACATGAATGACGGCGGCATGGACCTTGCGCCGGCCGTTGCAGTCACCAGGGAAGACGGCATCATCACCATCATTCCGCGTGCGGAGGCCGTGAAGCTCTTCGGCATGTCTGCCTTTGTAGACGTACAGTGGGCAAAGAACTGGAGCTCTTCGATCGGCTACAGCTTCGACAAGGTCGATAACACGAACTTCCAGGACCCCTCGGCCTTCCATAAGGGCGAGTATGCGCTGGTGAATGTCCTTTGGACCCCCGCCGATCCGGTGATGACCGGCCTCGAACTTCAATGGGGCAAGCGCACCGACAATGACGGCAACAAAGGCAACGACCTGAGGCTTCAATACAGCTTCAAATGGTCTTTCTCGAGCAAGAACATCTGGGACCTAGTCGAGTAACCCATTGCGCTAGGTACGTTTGCGCAGTGCCTTGGTGATTCTGTCGAGCATCGTAGTCTCGGGGTTCGAAACGCTGTTCCCCAGACGCAGCAATTGATCGATTAGCCCGCCGCCCGCTGCCCTTGCCACCTCATGGCAAGCGTCCACTATCCGCTGCAGTCGTTCTTCCCGTTCGCTCGGTGGTAGGACCGCGAACCCCGCCTTGAGAACTTCTACGGCCGTGTTGAACACCTTGTCCGGCGGGCGGATATCGAGCCAATCCACGAGCTGCGCGTATCCCGGCGAGCCGATCTCGACACCTCGCCCGCGCGCCAGGCGCAGAACCGCGTCATGCTCCTCCCTGCCGACCGATCCGTCTGCCCAAGCCACCTGGACGAGCGGCGCAAGGAAGAGCGCAGGAGCGGTCTCGACCGTGATCCCCAATTGTCGCACGCGCCGGAGCAAGTCGGGGTTGTCGACGTGCAGTTTCTCGCCGAGCGCAAAGGCGATTTCATGGAGCTGTGCTTCTTGACGGAGCTTGTCGAGGAGCTTCGCATCTTCCTGCCGGAAATATGCCTCTTCCATCGCCTTTTCACGATCGCCGAAAATCCGGTCCTGCATGAACTGACCCCCTACCGAAACGACGAGCGATTGTCCTGTCTTCGACCCTTAGGTGCGGAGAGGATTCTCACTATCGGGAATTGTCGGTATTTTCCCCGAGCAGTGCGCAATTTGATTTCCTAATCTGGATCAGCAGCGCTAGCTAAGATGCGCTGCTACTCACCTGACTCAAGTGAAAGTGCCGGAAATCTGCAGAAAACTGGCAAAAGGGCCGGATATGACATAATGTCGCCGGCGGACTCGTTGCTCGGGGAGTGCCGCAATGTTGCGCGGGGGATTAGCTGTAGAGGAGTCGGCGCGCGTGCCTGACACGGCCGACGGTACAAATGGGTCTTCGCAAGACGACGCGATCATGCAACGCGTTGCCCGGCTGAGTTCTGGGCAGCTCGACTGCCTGCGTCTCGTCGATCAGCACCTGTCTTCCAAGGAAATCGCCGCCGAGCTTGGGATTTCCCCGCATACAGTCGATCAGCGAATTCGTCAGGCGCTCCAGATCCTTGGCGTCGAGCGCAGGACGCAGGCTGCTCGCATCGTTTCACAGTTCAGTGGATCATATCAGCGATTGATACATCAATCGCCGTACATTGAGCCGGCGCAGTCAACCGGTCACCCAGACGCCGCGGTCAGTCATCAGATTCGGCACGCTGGCCGCGCAGGGGAGACCGGGGGAGCGGGTTTCCTAACCGAGCAGAGGCCCTCATCTTTCTGGCCTTCCCTGCAACCGCCTTTCGCAACGAGGAGCAACCCACGGAATGAGATGAGTGTCGGCCAGAGGCTGTTCTGGATCGCAGCGATCGCGATCGGATCGGCGTTTTCGGCGGGCATGTATCTCGCTGGACTCGAAAGCCTCGCCAGGCTCGTAAAGGGCTAGTCGAAACCATCTTTCTTTTCATTCCGGCAACCATCCCCGCGTGATTCTTGTCGCGCGGAAAGGAGCAGTCATATGCGCAAGCATCAGATTGAAAGCGCCGCATTCGAAGTCGCAACGCAGGTTCGTGAAGTCGAGGACAGCATCGATGCCGCGCT
>JBEDUM010000083.1:0-2445 GCA_040414585.1 Sphingomicrobium sp.
AGGCACCGCGCGGCATTCGGATTCTTCCGGGATCGGCGACCGGAGCTTTACGGGCGCCTTACTGAGGACATTTGAGTGCCAGCGCCCGCTCGAAGACGCTTTCGAACATTGCCGCGTTCAGCTTCCCCGTATTCTGGTTGTAACGTGAGCAATGATAGCTCGACAGCAGGATGCGGCCGTCTGGCGCGGTGGCTTCGACCCCATGTCCGAACTTCGTCGCGGATGGTCTGAGACCCAGAGCTCGCGCCGCAGCGACATGGGCGATCTGCCCCAGGGCGACGACGACCCGCACGTTCGGAAGCGCGGTCAACGCAACCTCGAAATAGGTCCGACAAGTCGCGATCTCGCTCGGCTCCGGCTTATTGCCGGGCGGCAGGCATTTGACGGCGTTGAGAATGATCGCGTCTTTAAGACGCAGCCCGTCGGCCGGATTAGCGCGATACTCGCCTTCGGCCAGGCCGAACTTGAGCAAGGTCGCGTAAAGCAGCTCGCCAGCATAATCCCCCGTGAAGGGCCGCCCCGTGCGGTTCGCGCCATGCTTCCCCGGAGCAAGCCCCACAATGGCCAGCCACGCCTCGCGGTCGCCGAACGCCGGAACCGGCGCATTCCACCAATTTGGAAACTCGATCCTGCATTCTTCGCGCAAGGCGACGAGACGCGGGCACAAGGGACAGTCGCGCGGCGCCTCGGCTTCCGGGAGCGGCGACAGCTCGGCGGGGGTGGCTAAGCGCATTCGCCTGACCTAGGCGAGCCGCCGTGGCAGGCGCAACGCACCTATACGCGATCGCGATTGGGTCCAATCGGCCGCACGGACGCTTCGGGAGGCCTGCGAGTGTCGTGGAAGCTGCAATCGCGAGGCTCGATCATGACTTCGGCCTGTTCGATGCCTCGCCAATCGTGCTTAATCCCGCTCATGGCGGCGCTGGCAGGGATTTCGCCAATGCCGTCGCGCTCGTCGAGAGCGATCTCGAGCCTCCGGAGATGCTGCGGCACCTCAAGACGATGGAGCGTGACTTCGGCCGCCGCCGCGGACGCCGCTGGGGTCCACGCGTGCTCGATCTCGATCTTGCATTGTGGAGCGGCGGGCGGTTCCGCTCGAGGCGCCTCAACATCCCTCACCGACGGATCGACGAGCGCAGCTTCGTGCTCCAGCCGCTTGCAGCCATTGCTCCCGGCTGGCGCATTGAAGGAGGCCTCACTGCTCGCCATCTCGCCGAGCGCCTTGCCCGCCGCCGCCCCAGGCGGTAACCGCCCCTGCAGTGGGCCCATAGCTCAGTCGGTAGAGCAACTGACTTTTAATCAGTAGGTCGCTGGTTCGAATCCAGCTGGGCTCACCAGCACTTAGGTTAGATTCTGCTCTCGTAGATGCGGTCAAAACCATCACGGGGCCATCACGCAATACGGTCGAGCCGCGTCGCGCTAGCTGACGCTTCAAAGTGCGCTGAGCTAGAGTCAGCTTTGGGTCGAAAACGGACATTAGCATTCCTGTCACGCTCTTCGGCAACGCTTGAGCTCAGTGCCGCAACTTGGCGATTTCTCGTTTGCAGTCGTAAGGCAAGGTGGGGTCAAAGCAGAAGTCCGGCAGGATTCCGCTCCTGATCCAATAATTGGTCACTCCGAAATTCTGCGCGATCAGGATAAAGCGCGGATCACGTCGAACTTCCCGCAAGGGCGGTCGGAACAGCATCTCCGCGCCGTCGCCGGATTTGCCGCCCAAGGGATAGGCAAGAAGGAAGCGAATGGCTTCCTCCTTGCGGCCAAACAGCCCAAGGGCCTGCGCGACCCAACCCGGCTCGATCGGATATTCCCGATAGCCGGCCATCAACAGGTCGATCGCATGATCGACATTCGCCTTCGTTGGATTGATCCGTGCCTCCAGGAAAGCGATCATCGGCTGCTCGACGACCCCATTCCAGCGGCGTGCCATTTCCAACGCCAGCCGAGGATCCCCATACCGCATCTCAAGTTCCCACCGGGCCTCATCCAGGTTCGCCGCGCCAGGCGCGATCTGCGCTGCCTTTTCCAACACGCGGCGCGCTATGTCAGCGCGTCCCGAGTGCATCAGCGAATTGGCATATTCGTAATTGGCAGCCGATGATTGAGGATAGAGTGTTGCCAGGCGCTCACCGGTGCTGGCCGCATCGTTCATCCGGCCGAGGGATCGCAACATCCAGGATTTCGCTGCGAGAAGAGACGGATTGTCCGGATATTTCGCAAGGCCAGCCTCAAAGAGCTGCAATCGTTCAAATCGCGCGTTTGGCGGCAGGAGCGCGGCCTTGGCGCGGTCGAGCTCCGGAATGTCAACGTTGTGGGCTTCTGCCCTGCGGATGTCCTGTTTCAAGCTGTCAGCAAGATCGATCGGCGGAAGGCCCTCTATCGCTTCGACCTCGCTGATGAACAGCTTCGACCAGGCACCACGCACTTGCGGCGCTTTTTCGGTGACGC
>JBEDUM010000084.1:0-4315 GCA_040414585.1 Sphingomicrobium sp.
GGCGACTGGCACGAAGCCGATGGCATCGAGCTGCTCTTTCACCTCGGGCAACGCGACGGTGCGCACGATTTCCCGGTGCAGAAGGTCGATGATCTCCGTCGGCGTCCCGGCGGGAACGAGCACGCCGAGCAGGGTATCGGCCTCTTGGCCGGGAAATCCCGCCTCGGCGATGGTCGGCACTTCGGGCAGCGCGGAGGAGTGCTGCGCGCTCAGGATAGCGAGCCCGCGCAGCGTTCCTTCCTTGACGTGCGGAACGGCTGGCGCGAGCACGACGAAGGCGAATTGAGTATGGCCGCCGAGGGTCGACTGGATTGCCGGCGCCGAACCATTGAACGGCACGTGCACCAGATCGGCCCCCACCGATAGCTTGAACAACTCTCCGGACAAATACGGCGTGGTTCCCATCCCCGCCGACGCGAAGCTCAGCTTGCCGGGATTCGCCCTCACAAATTCGGCGAGCTCCTTGACGCTCTTGACCGGCAGCGACGGGCTGGCGACCAGGACGTTCGGCGCATACGCGGGAAGCGTTACCGGGACGAAGTCCTTCGCCTGATCGTAAGGGACCTTGGGATAAAGGCTCGGATTGACCATGTAGCTCGAGGAGACGAGCACAAGGGTATAGCCGTCGGGCGCGGCTCGGGCCGCCGCGCGCATGCCGAGGTTGCCGCCCGCGCCGGCGACGTTCTCGACATAGAACTGCCTGCCCAGATGGTCGCCGAGCTTCTGCGTCAGCAGCCGCGCCACGATGTCGGTCGGCCCTCCCGGCGCGAACGGCACGATCATGCGCACCGGCCGGGTCGGATAGGTATCTGCCCATGCGAAGCGCGAGGAGACCGACACCGCGGCGGCGCTTGTTGCCAGGCGCATGAATTGTCGGCGGGGAATGTTGATAATCAAAGTTTGCCTCGTCCGGGGATCGAGTCGTCAAGCAGTGACGGACGCATGCGCTGGCCGCCGCTCGTGTCGCAATGCCGAGCTTGAGCTGAATAGGATCTTCGAACCTCCCGACGGTCCTGCCCGTCACGCGCACGTAGATGCAAACCGACCCACAGCGATAATGAGGCCGCCCACAACTCCCCCCTGTCTTTGCAAAGAATGCCCCAAGCGGGGCCGCGATGCTTTGCCCCGGGCTGGATTTATGCTGGAGAGATGTTTGATTTTTCCTGGAGACCCCGCGCCGGCCGCCGGTAGCCCTGCCCGGTGGGCGCTTCCGGGGCGTCCGAAGCCTCGGTAAGCTGCCTAGCGCAGTTCAAAGGTGCGCCGTTGTCGGAATGCTGCATCCAAGATCTACAAACTGAACGGCTTGCATGAGGCGCGTGCCACGCATTGCCATTGTCGGCGGCGGCGTTGGCGGGCTTGCGACGGCGCTGGCGTTGGAACGAGGGGGTGCGGAGATTGTCGTCTGTGAACAGTCGCCCGCGCTCAACGAAATAGGGGCTGGCCTTAATCTGAGCCCCAACGCGCTGATGGCGCTGCGCGTCCTCGGAGTCGAGGACCAAGTCGTTGCCCTGGGCTCGGAATCAGATTTTCTCGTCATCCGCAGCTGGAAAAGTGGACGCATCATCTCGCGAATGCCGCGAGGCGCATTCCGCCAGCAGTTCGGTGCGCCTAACCTGACTGTGCACCGCGCCGACTTGCTCAGCGTGCTGGGCGGTGCGCTCAAGACGGTCGATTTACGTTTTGGCGCCCGCTGCATCGCCGTCGAGCAGTGCGATCGGGGCGGGATAGCGCGCCTTGCCGACGGAAGCGAGGTCGAGGCCGACATCATCGTGGGGGCCGACGGCATCCATTCTGTCGTGCGGAAGAACTTGTTCGGCCCTGACACGCCACGCTTCACGGGTTGTATTTGTTGGCGTGGAATGGCGGCCGCCGGCGCGCTGCCGCGCGACATTGCCGTTGCGGAAGGCGCGATGTGGATGGGTCCACATGGGCACGTGGTGCACTACCCGGTTCGTCGCGGCGAACTCATCAACATTGTGGCGCATTTCGACAGCCATGCGTGGACTGAGGAGTCGTGGACTCGCGAATGCGACGTGTCGGAGCTGACGACGACTTACGCCGGGTGGCATCCCGACCTACTACGGCTCTATCCCTACAGCGCACGGTGGTACAAATGGGCGCTCTACGATCGCGATCCGGTCGAGCGATGGAGCAAAGGGCGGATAACGCTGCTTGGCGATTCCGCGCACGCTATGCTGCCCTATCTTGGTCAGGGAGCGGCTATGGCGCTTGAGGACGCCTGCGTTCTCTCAGCTGCGATCGCGCGTTACGCAAACGATCTCGATGAGGCATTGCTCGCCTACGAGCGGGCACGAACGCCGCGCACGCGGGCAGCTGTGCTGGGATCGCGCGAGCGGGCCCGCGAAAACCATCTTGCCTCGCCCTGGTCGCGCCTCAAACGCGACGTCAAGTTCGCGTTCCGTGAGCGCTTCGGTCGAGACAAGACAGTGTTTCAGACGGCTTGGCTCTATGGCTACGACGTCGGGCGCGAACTGCGATGATGGCAAGGGTTTCCAGACCAAATTGCCCGCGATGGGGAGCCGCGAAACCCTCGCATTCAGAACGATTCAGGTCCGCTTAAAGACGGACGGCCGCCGGACGGGGATACTCGATCCTGCGAAGCTGCCGCTGCGCGCGGGGGGCGCTGCGGTGGCCGTCGGGACGCAAGTGTCCTAGTGTTGGAGATCACCCGTATCCGTGCGCCAGCCGCGGGGGCAACCGATGGCACCGGCTCGAATGAAGCGGCGCGCGTTTCTCTCGCTCCTCGCCGGCGCGGCGGCGCCCTCGCTTCTTTGGCCGCTCGCAGCCCGCGCGCAGCAATCCCATCGAGTGCCTCGTATCGGCGTCCTTCTGTTGGGCACGCCTGCATCTTTCGCCGCTCGGACTGAGGCCTTCATAGCGGGGCTGCGGGACCTCGGATACGTCGAGGGACGTACCGTCGCCATCGAGTGGAAATGGGGACAGGATCAGGTAGATCGGCTGCCCGGTCTGGCCGCCGAGCTCGTGAGGTCACAGGTCGACGTGATCGTGACCGCAGGCACGCCACCGGCGAAAATACTGAAGAGCGCCACGCGCTCGATACCTATCGTCATGGCGATCGTCGGTGATCCGGTCGCCGCCGGCCTCGTCGATAGTATTGCCCGACCTGGCGGGAATGCCACCGGGTTCAGCATCGTTGCAACTGACCTGAGCGGGAGACGTCTCCAGCTGCTGAAGGAAATCGTTCCTGGATTGTCGTTTGTTGCGGTGATGTCCAACCTGGCAAATCCGCAATCGCAAATGGAGCTAAGCGAGACGCAGAGTGCGGCGCGGAGATTGGACCTCCGGGTTCATTCGGTGCCGATTTCCGCTGACACTTCGATTGAGGACGCATTGGAAAAGATAAAGAGAGAGCCTGTGCAAGCCCTGATCGTTGTTACCGATGCGATCCTCTACAGTCAGAGACGTCAGATATTGGATTGGACCGCGGGAAATCGACTGCCCGCCATGTATCCCTATCGTGAATTTCCCGAGGCCGGGGGGCTGATCAGTTACGCTCCAAACGCCGGTGATTTGTTTCGCCGCGCCGCAAGCTACGTCGATAGGATTCTCAAGGGAGCCAATCCTGGCGATCTGCCGGTCGAACAGCCGACCAAATTCGAGCTTGTCATCAATCTCAAGACCGCAAAATCGCTTGGCCTCGACATTGCCCCTGGCGTGCTCGCCATCGCCGACGAGGTGATCGAATGACGGTCAGCGCAGGTACAAGGATCCGAGATAGGCGGTCAGGCGGCCGCCGATAGTCACGGCGGCCCACAACAGGCAAGTCGTCGCGACAAGTCTGCGGCCACGCGAAGAGACTGCTCCTTTTGCTTCCCAGCCGGCAGCCTCTCGCTGCATGGTGACCTGAAAAATACGCGTCACGACCAAGGCGATGACGAGGAGGATGAACTTCACCTCGAACATGCCATCGACCAGATATTGCGCGGGCTTGGTAATCCACAGCGTGATGCCGCTGAGGATCTGGCAGGCGGCGGCAAACCAGATGAACGGCACCAGCTTGTTCATCGACGTGTACGGAATCGTTGCGAACATCCCGAACAGACGCAGGCCGATGATGAACGTGAGACCCACAACCGTCGCCGTTCCGAAGGCGTGAATCGTCAGCGCGAGCGCCCAACCCCAGGAGGATTGATTCACCCATTCGGCATACGCGGTAGTCTCCAGCCAATTGAGCACAGCCACGTCCTTTGATCCCTACGGCTCTCGAGCAGAACCGCCCTCACGGGCGTTCCGGTCCACGATCTTGTTCAGGCAGTAGACACCGAAGAACGTC
>JBEDUM010000085.1:0-3023 GCA_040414585.1 Sphingomicrobium sp.
CGCACGGTCGCGGGAAAAGGTCAGGAAATCGGACTCGCTCATATCAAAGTCCAGATAGATCGGATCGAGCGAGACGAGCGTCGTGAGCAATGTCGTTGGGCTGGTCGCGGTACGGCTGCCGGCGATCAGGTTGCCGACGGAGACGAGATGCGTGCCGATGCGGCCGGTGAAGGGGGCCGTGATACGGCAATGCTCGAGATCAAACTCGGCGTCACGAATCTGAGCCTTCGCATCGTCCACGGCGGCCTGCCCGGTTCGCTGGTCGGCCGTGCGCTGATCGACGGTCTGTTCCGTTCCGAAGGCTTTAGCCGCTAGTACCTCAGCACGATGGAGTTCGCGCCCAGCGAGCACGAGCCGTGCGTTCGCTGTCTCCAGCTGGGCATTGGCCTGTGCCAGTCTGATTTCGTAGGGGCGGGGGTCGATGGCGAACAGGAGATCGCCTTGATGGACGATGTCCCCATCCTTGAAGTGTATTCCGGTCAGCGTGCCGCCGACCTGGGCGCGCAGCTCAACTTGCTCGACCGCGGAAAATTGACCAAGGAAGCCCAGTCTGGAATCAACCTCGCGCTCGAGCGGCTTGCTCACGACGACTTGCGGAAGGGCCGCCGGAGTAGAGGCGGCTGCGTCGCTCTGACGATATGAATAGGCCAGCCATGCAGTCGCGACGACGGCGATGGCTATCCCGACAGCGACCCAGAGTTTGGCCTGTGACCGTCGGCCGCCGCGCGAACCTTGTTCTCCGGCCCAACGCCGATTGCCGGTTTCGTTTATGTTGTTTAGCGCGACCATTGGCGGCGGGTGCACCGTTGAGAAACCCGATCACCGGCATCGCCGGCTGCTGCGCGCGCGCCGCGAGGGGCCACGCCGCAGCAGCGCCGAGGAGCGTGACGAAGCGGCGCCGTTCATTCGATCACCTCGTCGGCGGGGGCGAGCAGTTGTGCCGGCTCAATTCCGAGAGCTTTGGATGTGGTTAGATTGATGACCGGCGCACCGCCACTTCCCTTCTGTTCCGGTGATGAAAGAGTCCACGACATGCCTAGGACTGTACCCCGGCCCAGCATGATTTCGCGAAGGAATGCATCTTTGCACCTGCGCTTACAAAACTTGCCGCCCCACGAACGGTGCGTCACCATGCCGAATGGTCCACCGCAATGATCACAGACTTGACGCAACCGCATCACACGCCTCACAGAGTGGCTCTCATCCTGGATCGTCGTGGAGTGGCTCTCATCCTGGATCGTCGTGATGCCCTCGCATGTTCCTTGAGTACCGAGAAGGCGGGTTTGCAGTGACCGAGGTAGCAGTCGTAATTACAGAAGGAGAGACGCGTGGTGAGCTCTCGCAGGTAGCTTTCGCCGATCGGCTCACAACACAACGAGCACAAACTCTCTCGACGGGGATTTCTCCCGTTCACCAAGATGAATTTCATATGCGACCTCCTCCTGAGAAATTGGTTGCCTACAATTTTTGCTCTCGAGGCGGACCCTAATGTCGTGCCCTCGTCGCGCCAATCGGGCATAGGTAGGTGTCGCTCGAACCTAGAATGGAGGGAACTAGGCGATTGGAATCGAACGAGTAGTACTTTGGTCAGAAGATCCCGGACGGTGGGATTAGGTGGAGCTTCCGTGGTCCTGACATTAGTGACGAATTCAAAATTGGTCGGTTGCATCAGCGGCAGGTCGGCCGGCTTCGCATCGAAAAGTGGTCGGCTTCAAATCGGAAATTCCCGGCAGGCTCAATCTCGGAGCTGAGCGGTAGTTCCTGGGGCTTACAAGAAGCCTCCCTCCAGGCGCGTAATCGCATTGGCGCAAGGCTCGTTCGATCGTGGCAAAGCCCGCTAAGCAATTTTTCTTTGGATAGGTAATGTAACCGCGCGTCCGGTTACCTCCCTCCCCGAAACCGGGCCTTCGCGACCGGCCTTCATGTCCGTTGGCGGCCGGTCGCTCCCTTTTTCACATTCACACTGAGCGACTCGAGAAGTTTGCTCTCGATCCGTGAGATCGCCACGTCCTTGTCGGTGAGTTGAAGCTTATTGCGGCGGTGAGGATGTAGATCGCGGCAGGATCATCGAATCCCGCAAAGATAATCTCATAATGGCAATATCGGGTAAGCCGTGCTGTGTTCTTGGCACTATGGTGTACCTAGTGCCCGGGTACCCCATTTTGTTGCGTGGGTTGACTTGTTGTCCCTCAGCGGCGGATATCCGCTCACATAGATCCAATCGGAAGCTCGCGCCGGCACATGACAGGATTGACAATCCGTCTTGTAATCAGTCGACGTTGTCTTTGACGGGCTGTCAGCATCGAACCACGACCAGCCCCAGCCGTCGCCCCACAACTTATTGCCGGCATGGCGACCCTTGCTGTCCTTCATCATGACGAACCAGCCCTTCAAAGTCTCGGCATGGCTGACAGTGCCTGTCGTCATTTGTCCTGTCGCTGCCTTAAACACCTCCTTTACGAGCACCGCGCCGTCGGGGAAACGTCCGTCCGTGCGATAGGCGGCGATGGTCCCGGGCGATGCATAGACGACGTGGAGCTGCTTTGAACCCTGGCCCTGGTCAGCTGCTACCGCCCAGCTTCCCAACAACTCATATGTGGTGCGATAGGTATCGGGTACATGCAGATTTCCAGCGTCATCGGCGACGGCCTTCCGTTTCGATAGGTCGCGCGATGCGGTCGTATCCATTCCTCCATACGCAGCGAGGACGACGATCGCTAACAACCCTGCTAGTCCGGCAACGGCGAGAGTCTTCATGACCGTCCTTCATCACGCGGGACAACGTGAGTTGCTAAGTTACTTGTCCAAGAGGGGATAGAACTGGGTCCAGACCTCGTCTTTCTTGGCACCGCCCGCCAAAGTCACAGACTGCGGCCACGCCTGCCACCTTGGCGGTACGGCTGCGGACGAACATCGGCAACGTCTCGACCCTCGACGACGCCGTCGCCGCCTTCAACCCGCTGTGCGCATGTCCAATCCCGAACGCGTCGCGACTGGCTTCTCAGGCGCGTTAAAGACTGACG
>JBEDUM010000086.1:0-5956 GCA_040414585.1 Sphingomicrobium sp.
AGGCCGGCCGGTGGCGTGCCGTAATTGCACGCGGCGGCATGAAATCGAGCGTCGGGCAGACAAGGAATTGGGGGCGCGGTTTTGCCTTACCGTTCCAAATTTTCCGATTGCCCGGCCGACGCGGTACGCAATAGCTACCCTCAGCTAGATCTGCTGTGGGACAATGTGATGCGGGGCCATGGGGATGGCCCCGCTCAACAGTGCTAGCGCAAGTCCCGGCCCGTCCCGCGCCACGCGACGGGTCGGGACGCCTACGATATGCCGCGGGTGAATTTTTAATTGAGAAATGCAACCCCGCGCTGGCACGAATGAGTTGGTCATGACGCGCCCTAACCCCGTGCGTCGTGGCAAGTCCCGGCCGCCGGTTTCGAGTCCCCGGCGGTCGGGGCGCGTGGATGGCTTTGGCCCGCCTACCCCTGCGGCTTCTTCGGAGGCAGCTTGTGCACGGGCTGCGGCCAAGCCGTGTGAGAGTAAGTGTCGTGGAATACAAACGTCACTTGATTGAAGCTTTCGAAGATCAGCCCGGAAGATGGTTTGCCTACTTTAGGCGCTTGGATGGCCAGAACATTACGGGCACCGAATCCAATAATCTTCGGACGCCTGCCGCCAGATATTCGAAGGAGGACGCGATCGAGTTCGCCAAAGAGGCGATTGACAGGTTGCCTGACGCCTAGCGTGCAGCAAGGTCAAACTTGGCATCATAGAACAGCGCAAGCTCATACGCTTGCTGAGATCGGCAACGTCAGCCTGCGCCCTTCTTTGTCTCTCGGTGCATCGACGGGCAGCATCCATCGCTTAGGATAGGTCCGCTTTACCCCTGAAGGCGGACAGATCGCAGACTCGCCGTTTCACTGAAGCAAGCGGCGTATCAGCATGGCCCGTGTGGCTAACAGAGCACACTGTCGGAGGAATCTGAGGGGGAAGAAAGAAAAGGGCGGTCGCGGCGGGAACCGTCTGAAAGGTTGGATGTTGGCCGTCCCGAGATGTTCGGGGGGGCTTTAGGTTCCGAACATTCTGGATCGATGGGCAACGACTGCGGGCCGCTGCGAAGGCGCCGCAGCGGGGAAGGCCGTTCCGTTCCCGAGCGCTGCTCGTCGATCCTAGTTCCTTCGCTTTGGTGCGAGCAACCTGCTTCAACCGACGGTACTGATGCCTGGGGGTGGTTCATGAACGAGATCTCTCGATCAAACAGGATCAAGAACGTGCTGAGTCTGGAGATGGCCCGTGAGCACGCTCGGCAACCGAGGGGCAGTCCGAATGGACATGTGTCCAAACGCAGCAATCAGAGGCCACTCGAGCGGCTCGAAGCCGAGAATGCACAGCTTCGAGCCTGCGTGGTGGATCTCATGCTCCAGATTCGAGCGTTGCGTGGTGGTGCCAGATAGTTCTCGCCGCCGCCAGGCCTGTGGGCGTTTCTGGCGGCGAGCATTATCACGCCGATAGCTTGAGCCGGGCATCCGCAACATTGGGTGAGAAGGAGGGAAGGATGGCGCTCGACGGCGTCGTTCGTATGGTCGATGCATACTTCCGGCATTGGGACGACACAGAGAAAATGTGGTCGGAGTACGAGCGCGGGGGGTTTCGTCTCGTCGTCATCCGCGGCGAGCTACGCCTTTCTGAGCTTAGACCGATCGCACGGATGAAATACCGATCCAAGCATCGGCGATTGGTTGAGCGCTGGCGCGACATGCGGTTGGAAGGATCGAAGCTCGACGGGGTGGGGGACGCCGGCGCACTCGACGAAGGTCGCGAGCTTGGCCTGTTCGAGGACATGGTCGAGGGTTCTGACCTTGGATGTGAGGGAAATCTGCCCTTGTCTAGCTAATGCGCAGCAAGCGCGCCGCGAGCGAAGAGGTCACCACGCCGCCCAGCAGCGTGATGAACTCGCGGCGCTTCATTCGACCGCCGATACCTCACAGCGGCCGTTGCCGACGACTCCTCAGCGCGCCTGAGTTCGCGATAGGTGTAAGCCGCCTAACGATGTCCGCCATGGGTCATGGGATACGGACTACATCAGCCGGTTTCGCGCAGCGACTTCCCGGTAGAACGATGCGCTCAGCTTCGGCGTGCGCTGCTGGGTGGTATAGTCGACGTAGAGCAATCCAAAACGAGTGCCGAAGCCGTCGGCCCACTCGAAATTGTCCATCAGGCTCCAATGGAAATAGCCGCGCACCGGCACGCCCTCGGAGGTCGCGCGCTGCAATTGCGTCAAATAGCTGCGCAGAAACATGATGCGGTCGGTGTCGTAAACGAGGCCGTCGGCGGCCGGCACGTCGGTCGCCGAGCAGCCGTTCTCCGTGATGTAGATGTCGTTCACGTTCCAAACCTTGGCCACGTTGCGCGGCCCCC
Organism: Sphingomicrobium sp.; assembly: GCA_040414585.1. GTDB lineage: Bacteria > Pseudomonadota > Alphaproteobacteria > Sphingomonadales > Sphingomonadaceae > Sphingomicrobium. The sequence goes on from JBEDUM010000086.1 coordinate 2,350, forward strand.
AGTAGAGCGCCTCGGGACCGATCTTGAGCCAGGGCGAATTCATCGTCGGATGCTTGGCCGGGAACGGCACCGAGACGAAGCCGGGAGCGGCATCGGACGCCCTGACGTAGCTGCCCGGCCCATAGATGTTGATGCCGATGAAATCGACCGGAGTACTGATCGCGTTCATATCCTCGGCGGCGACCTTCGGGGCGTCCGCACCTGCAGCCGCCAGGAAGGACTCGCGGTAGCGGCCTTCCATGATCGCGGTTAGGTAGGGCGCGTTGAGCTCGCGCGTTGTGAACTCGGCCGCCGCGATATGCTCGGGCGTCTCGATTACTGGCACGCAGACGCTGACATTCTCCGCTGGCCCGGTTTGCGTACCCGCGCGCGAGCGCGCACGGATCGCCTGCACCGCAAGCCCGTGGGCGAGCAACGCATGATGCCGGACCTGGTTCAGCCGGCCGGGCGGCAGCTTCAATCCGGGCGCAAACACGCCGGTCGCATGGCCCAGTTCCACGAACGTCGCACACTCGTTGAGCGTGAAGAAGTGCCTCGCCCGGTCGCTAAGCTTTTCGACGACGTAACCGGCATAGTCCGCGAATGCCTCGGCGGTGTCGCGCCTTTCCCACCCGCCGCGGTCCTGCAGCGCCTGCGGCAAGTCCCAGTGATAGAGCGTCGGGAACGGCGCGATGCCATTGGCGACGAGGCTGTCGAGGAGCCGGTCGTAGAAGTCGAGGCCCTTCGGATTTGGCGCGCCGACGCCCTGCGGGAATATCCGCGGCCACGAAATCGAGAACCGATACGCAGTGGCGGCGAGCCCCTTCATCGACTGCACATCGTCTCGATATCGGTGATAGTGATCGTCGGCGACGTCTCCGTTGTCGTCGTTACGGATCTTTCCCGGCGTGTGCGTGAACGTGTCCCAGATCGACGGGCCACGGCCGTCCTCGCTGACGGCGCCTTCGATCTGATATGCGGCGGTGGCGGTGCCCCAGAGAAATCCCGCGGGAAAAGCGCGCGGGGCGGCCGCAGTGTCGCCCGGCCGAGCGCCGGATGGGGCGGCGGTCGCCGACGCCCCGAGGGCTGATGCGCCGACCATGGCAAGCTGGCGTCGCGTGAACTGTGCGGGCATGGGCTACTTCGCAATTGAACCGCGCCCCATCCCGAGTCTGCCGTCACTTCGGGAATGCACGAGGCAAGCCGTTCTGTTTTTGGTAGGAAGACATGACGCGCCCTTGGGGAGCTCTCGCTGGATTCAAAGGAAAGCCCCGGCTTCCTAAAGGGACGGGGCTTGAGTTTGACAACGGTGAGACACTTGAAGTCTCCTGTCTCACTATCACCTCAACCCTGCAATGCTGCATTCGGTTCCGCGGCGTTCGGTCTGCCGGTTTCGCTTTACCGTTCCAAATTTTCCGATTGCATGGCCGACACGGTACCGAATAGCTACCCTAAGCTGGATCTGCTGTGGGACAATGTGATGCGGGGCTGTGGGGATGGCCCCGCTCTACAGTGCTAGCGCACGTCCCGGCCCGTCACCCGCCATGCGACGGGTCGGGACACCTACGATATGCCAGTCGCCCTAACCCCGTGCGTCGTGACGGCGATCAGGACCAAATTATCTTTCGGATCGTACCGTAGTAGCTTGTCGACGGAATGCTTGGGATGACGCGAATCCGTTAATCGATGATAATGGACCGTTATGCGTTTACTCTGAGTCGCCCCCGGAAGTTTTGCTTCAATCATCTTTTTGCGGGCGTCCCGGAGGTAGAACGGATGTCAGAGCAGCGCGTCACGTTGGGCCGTCACAGAGCGGTAACCTGCTTCGATTTAGAACACGTTTGCCGCCAACGTCGAAGGGACTGGACACGCAAGTCTTATAAGCGCCGCAGTCGCACTTTGGCACGTTCGGGATCGACACGTCACCTTGCGGGGACCGCGTTTTCCATGTTCCCCCGTTTGGCTACACACTCCTGGAAATAGCGCCGTTGAGCCTCTCCAGAGGCAGTCCTGCTACCCGCTGGTTGCGTGGGGTGCGCCTTGATCGCCAGTGCTCGACACGTCTTGGCAAGCTCCGCGCTAATCGGCGCTGCCTTGTCTGAATGAGATTCCGGCCCCGTTTCAGCCAACAAAGTGGACCCCGCAAGCGCCAATGCGATGAGCGATCCGAGAGCTCTGATGATTGTGTTCATGGCTGCCTGTCAGACCTTACAGTGTTTGGCGGCAGGAATGAACCGCCGAGGCAAATGAATCGCACCCGCGGAAGACTGCCTCCCGGCCAGAAGAACCGCCTGCCAACCAGAATGATGGCTCATCGCCGGCATTGTTATTGGACAGCAACAGCGTATGTTATTGGACGGACATTACGTTTGTTATTGGATGGGTGCAGCGTTGATTGCGCGGTCGGGTTCACAGATTGTGTTATTTTTGCAACGCTGCAAAATCTTTTTTTGACCGCCACCGTGCAGGACAATTTTTCCGTTTGGATGTCGCGGATTTACTACAAATGGGGGCACCTTCATGAAGTCTCTAGTCATCAAGCGTTCAGTTGTCGTCGCTGGTCACAAGACGAGCGTCAGCCTAGAGGATGCATTTTGGAAAGGACTGAAGGAGATCGCCGGCGAGCGCGACATGACGTTGTCGGAGCTGATCGGCGCGATCGATTCCGAGCGGGAATACGGCAATTTGTCATCCGCCCTTCGGCTTTTCGTGCTTGACTTCTATCGCACTCAGCTTTCTGACCTCAAGGAGGGGCGCGACGGATCGGATCAAGGGTCTGAAAGCTCCGGGGCCGTGCGAATGAGACGGATGGCGCAAGCACGTCACTGACAGACTCCGCATAGCGACGACTACGGTGCAACATGCCGACGCCTCGTGCGCTTAGGGCGTACTCAGGCGGCCGAAGTGTTAAGGGCTTAAGTGATCGCTTGATGAGCGGCGAGAGAATGGCTCAAGGTGAGTTGCTGGCATCAGACCAACCAATTCGCCCCGCAATGTGGCTGCATTTCAAAACCGTCAGAGCGCTGCATTCACACAACCTCAGCTGCGTTCAGTCGTCCGCGCTGGGGGTATCGGCCTCAACCACCTGCCATCCGATCCGATCACACATCGCGCGCAGGCGCGCGCGGTCTCGGTGCCGCAGGACGCATAAACCCGATTTCGCGTCCGTCGCAACGTAGGTGGCGTCGCCGCGATCGTGATGAATCTGTACGACGCGGCTCGAGAGGGACCTTCCTGGCATGCGGTCAGTAAGACTTCTTGTTGGTTGAGACCAACGCGTTGAGCCTCTGACCATTTCGATTGCCCGTCTAAGGAGGATCTCACACTCGTCGAGGTCGTCCTCAGATGGGACCAATGTAGGTCGCGTTGTTGGGTCCGACACACGTTCATCGGGGCGCAATGATGCGGCCAATCCTGAGCGGGCCGGTTCAGGTTCGATCGGCGGTGGCGCCCCATCGGGACTGACCGGTGGCCGGTCGCAGTTCTCGCACAGAAACGCGCAATACTTGTCGCTGGGCACCATAGTTATGTTGTCCAGCTCCGACTGCATGAATCTCAGTTCTGCTCCGCATGAAATACAGCGCATCGCATCACGCGCTATCAGCCAATGGCAGCTCATCATACTGTC
>JBEDUM010000087.1:0-3290 GCA_040414585.1 Sphingomicrobium sp.
CCTATATCTCCTCGATCCAGCAAATCGTGTTCGATGCCTTCCACGAGGCTCGCTTCATTGGTCTCGTCTTCGCTTCGATCGCGGCGCCCATGGCTTACGCGTCATGGATCAATAGTCGTATCGTCGAACGCTACGGCCTGAGGCGCGTCGGGCATACGGCTGCGATCGCTTTGGTCGTCGTGACCGCCATGCATGCGGCTCTCGCGCTTGCCGGCAAGGAATCACTCATCAGCTTCGTGATTTTCCAGGCAGCGACAATGTGCTGCTTCGCCTTTGCCTCCTCTAACCTGGGCACCTTGGCCATGGAGCATATGGCGCCGATCGCGGGAACGGCATCCTCGGTCCAAGGCGTCATCGGAACACTCGGAGCGGCGGTCATCGGCTTCTTCATCGGCCAGTCGTTCGATGGCACGACTGTACCATTCACCGTCGGAACCGCCGCCTGCGCTGCGCTTGGATTCGTCGCCATCGTGCTCACTGACCCGAAACTTCTGTTCGCGCCGATCCGGATAGACAGCGGCGAGCCCATCGACGAGGAACCGCCCTGCTTCCCCGAAGACCTCGGCTAGCGAGCAATTGGGGACGGCGGTCGAAGCCTTAGCCTCAACCGCCGCTGGGGAGCTGGTTCTTGAAGCTACTCGGCCGCGACAGACGCGGGTCGAATTAGTCCCCCGGATTATTCCGCTGCGACGTCTTCGTCGGCACCGGCGCCGACCATCAGCGCTTCGCCCACCTCTTCCGTACGCCCACGGATCGCATTTTCGATCCGCTGCGCGATGTCTGGATTCTCCTTGAGATAAGCCTTCGCGTTCTCGCGGCCCTGGCCGATGCGGACCGAGTCATAGCTGAACCACGCGCCCGACTTCTCGATCAGCCCGGCCTTGACGCCGAGGTCGAGGATCTCGCCGACCTTCGACACGCCCTCGCCGTACATGATGTCGAATTCGACCTGCTTGAATGGAGGCGCGACCTTGTTCTTCACGACCTTCACCCGGGTCGTGTTGCCGACGATATCGTCGCGGTCCTTGATCTGGCCTGTGCGGCGGATGTCCAGACGCACCGAAGCGTAGAACTTCAGCGCATTGCCGCCGGTCGTCGTCTCCGGATTGCCGTACATCACACCGATCTTCATGCGGACCTGGTTGATGAAGATCACCATGCAGCGCGAGCGGCTGATAGAACCCGTCAGCTTGCGAAGTGCCTGACTCATGAGGCGCGCCTGCAGGCCGACATGGCTGTCGCCCATCTCGCCCTCGATTTCCGCCCGGGGAACCAGCGCGGCCACGGAGTCCACAACCAGCACGTCGATCGCATTCGACCGAACAAGCGTGTCGACGATCTCGAGCGCCTGCTCGCCCGTGTCTGGCTGCGATACAATCAACTCGTCGATGTCGACGCCCAGCTTCTTCGCGTAGACGGGATCGAGCGCATGCTCCGCGTCGACAAACGCCGCTGTCCCGCCGTTCCGTTGCGCTTCCGCAATCGCGTGTAGCGCCAAGGTTGTCTTGCCTGAGCTCTCCGGCCCGTAGATCTCAATGATTCGGCCGCGCGGCAGGCCGCCCACGCCAAGCGCGATGTCGAGGCCGAGACTGCCGCTAGAAATCGTCTCGATCTCAATCTTTTCGCGCGAGCCGAGCTTCATTGCCGAGCCCTTGCCGAACGCGCGATCGATCTGGGCGAGCGCCGCCTCGAGCGCCTTCTGCCGGTCCATGCTGGGGGATTCCATACTGCTACCGATGACTTTCAACTGCGCTGCCATGTCCCCTGTCTCCCCAAGAAAATCAAACCAAAAGCATTCTTTGCAAGCGGTCATTCGCTTATCACCGGCGGCCGAGCCCGCCTCGATCATCCTTGCGTATCCGATTTGTTCTAGGAGAACAATAGGGGAACATTAGCTTAAAGTCACTATCGTCACGGAGAGCGGCGCTTTTGCAATGACCTTAAGCGCCTATAACCTGCGAACCCCGGGCTCGGAGCGGATTGCCGCCGCCTTGTCGAGCATGCGCTGAAGCTCCTCGTCGTAGGCGCGCTGCGCCTCCTCCTGCCGCCGTTTGGCTTCGGCTTTTTCCTCATCCGCGGCCTTCAACTCCATCTTGTAGACGTGCCGCCGAAGCGCGCCCTGGCTATACCAGTCGATGTTCCGGTTGCGGTTGCCGAGAAGCGCGATCGCAAGCCGATCGTTGCGGCGGTGCTCGACGCGGATCAGCCGCCCCTTGCGGTACACCGGGATCAAAGCGCCGTTGAGCGCGCGGTCGAGCGAATCCTGCCGCAGCCGACTGAGCCCCTCCTCGTATGCCTTGTCCCAGGCGAGCGCGAAGCTGTCGGCGCCCTCGGCGTCGAGCAGGCGGTAGGCGGTGCTGGCGCTCCTCCCCACCGCGCGCGCCGACGCAGCCACGGAGCCGGTGCGTTGGAGGCAGGCGATGAAGTCGCGCTGCGCCTGCTCCGACCAGCCGCCGCGCCGATTGCGCTTGCGCGGGACGGGCGCGAAGTCGATCGGATCCGGCACGTCCTCCTGCGAAACAGCGGCCGACGCGAGAAGGTCGGCGGCCGTTAGGGTGATGGGGTAGCGGGCAATGAGTTCGTTGGAGAAAGTGCTGCGTTTGGATGTGCTGCTCATCCGGCAGGTTAAGGCACGGAATGTGGGCTGTAGGAAAGGACCAAGCGCTGCGCACCATGCCATGGCCTGTCGATTGAGCGCTAGTTTCCATTCGAGCTAGTGACAGCTTTCGACCCAAAGCGGACGCTAGTGCGCATGGATTTTCGAAGAAGGAGCGGCCCCGACAGCGGGAGCTAATCCGAGCCGCTCCCGGCCCCCGCTCCTCAAAAGAGCAGACGTCGATAACCTCTGTAGCGAGCCGGGCCAAGCGCGAGCAGATATCCAAAGTTAGGCGCAACGCTCGAAAGCAAACGGCCCGACGGTAGCGCGCCGGGCCGATGAGGATGGCCGCGGAAAGGGGAAGAGAAGCGGCCAAGGAGGTGCCTAGGCCGTGGTGCGGCGCGTCGTCGATGATCCAGATCAATTCGTCTGGCGAGGTGTCAGCTTTCGACCCATTGCGGACATTAGCTGGTTGGCCGATACTCGCCTAAAGGCGCAAGTCAGGGGGACGCGCTTATGATCGTGATGTTGTCAGCGGCAATCGGCGTTGTCCTGACTATCGTCGGCGCCATTCAAGTTCGGAATGGCACCTACGACCTTGCCGTTGTCAGTTTTCTATTCGGCATAGTTTGCCTCGCAATGGCTTTCCTCCAATGGAGAAGCAGTCGCGCCTAGTGTCCGCTTTCGACCCATT
>JBEDUM010000088.1:0-12232 GCA_040414585.1 Sphingomicrobium sp.
GCTATAAGCGAGGAGCGCGGCGCGTGCTAGTCCGCGCTCCTCTTGGGCGATGTCAGTTGCAGCGGGCGCGCTTGGGCTTCGCCGTCCAGGGCGCCTGATACTCGATTTTGTTCAAGACATTGAACGCGTTGCTGACCGCGTTGCCGAAACGGCTGAAGGCACTGGCGATCGACTTGTTCAAATCGCTGCGGGCCTCCTGATAATGGCGGTCGAAAATCTCATCCACCATGGTGACCATTCCTTTCCTCCTTTTACGCTCGCGTCAGAGCGCGAACGGAAAGCTGTCGATGCAATCGTTCGCCGGAAGCAGAGCTCGTTCTACGAGTTCCAGGCGATGGGCCTCATCAAGGGCGCGCCATGCTCTGGCGGTCGACCGCAGGCTGTCCACCTTGGCGACCTGATCGACGGCGCCGTCTTCGATGAACGCACGGGCGCTGTGGCCATAAGTCATGGCGTACCTTCCTTCCTGTAGTGAGCCGCCGGCGATGGGGGCTGGGAGGGGAGGGGAAAACCTTCGCCGGCGGCTGGATGTTAGGTACGATTCCGAGCGTCGTTTCGCCAATCAAACACTCGACAGGACCCATAAAGCCGACTTATGAGGTTGGCTTATGAGACGGCTTCCTCCACTCGCGGCGATCCGCGCCTTCGAAGCCGCGGCCCGGACCGAGAACTTCACCGCGGCGGCAGCAGAGCTTGGAATGACCCAGGCGGCGGTTTCGTATCAGGTCAAAAGCCTTGAGGAGCGCCTTGGATCACCCTTGTTCGTGCGCGAGAAAGGCCGCGCCCGGTTGACCCCGCTCGGGCAACGGCTGCTTCCGCCTCTGTCGACCGCATTCGATGGGATTGAGGCGGCTTTCGCGAGCCACCGCGAGGAAGACGAGTCGCTACTAACGATCACCACGACGCACACCTTTGCCAATACCTGGCTCGCGTGGCGGCTCGGCGCGTTCCAGATGGAACATCCCGATCTCGCCGTTCGAATGACGACCAGCAACGAGCTTTGCGATCTGCGCGGCGGCGACGCCGACGTCGCAATTCGAGGAGGCAGCGGAGGCTGGGAAGGCCTGGAAGAATATCGCCTTTTCGAATCCAGCTTTACCCCAATGGCCAGTCCCGAATGCATTGCAGCGGTCGAACGCAAGCTGGGACGCTCGCTGGAACCGCACGACATGCCCAACCAGAACCGGATCAATCCCAGCGACGACTGGTGGCAGCAGTGGTTCGCCGACAACGGCATTCCTTATGACGAATCCATCCTGCGTCGCGCAGGCATCAGGCTCGAAAACCAGGCGAACGAAGGTCATGCGGCAATGGCGGGACAGGGATTCGCACTGCTGACGCCGCTACTCTGGAAAGGCGATGTCTCCGCGGGAAGATTATGCGTGCCTTTTCCGGACCGAATCTCCGTACGTGGATGGTCATACTGGCTGGCATATCCGCGCGAGCGGCGAATGGTGCCCAAGGTAAAGCGCTTTCGCGAATGGCTGCTGGCCGAAATGCGGAAGGCGGTGGAAGAGGCCGATGGCGGCTGGGGCCACGCGCAGGAAGTTCCTGCCGCAGCAGAATAGCAGGAACCGGTAGAAGGCGGCTGATCGGCTTGCTACGCAGCGGGAATGGCTGATCCCGACATTTCGACTGTTATCGAGACCCCGTTCGACGCCGCACTTTCCGAACGTTACCTCGTCTATGCCCTATCAACGATCACGGCACGTTCGCTTCCCGACGTCCGAGACGGGCTAAAGCCGGTCCATCGGCGCCTGCTTTGGGCGATGCGGTTGTTGAGGCTGGACCCAGCCGGTGCTTACAAGAAGTCGGCACGCGTCGTTGGCGACGTCATCGGCAAATACCACCCACACGGGGATCAGAGCGTCTACGATGCAATGGTCCGCCTCGCCCAGGACTTCGCGCTTCGCTATCCGCTCGTCGACGGACAGGGGAATTTCGGTAACATCGACGGCGATAATGCCGCTGCCTATCGGTACACCGAGGCTCGGCTGACGCCCGTCGCGATGCAGCTAATGGCCGGGCTCGACGAGGGCACGGTCGATTTCCGCCCGACCTACAACGGCGAGGAAGAGGAGCCGGAGGTCTTCCCCGGGCTCTTCCCGAACCTGCTGGCGAACGGGGCAAGCGGAATCGCGGTCGGCATGGCCACGTCCATTCCTCCACACAATCTCGGCGAGCTGATCGATGCAGCCGTGCATCTCATTGACAACCCGAAGGCCCAAGACAGCGCTCTCATGGACTTCGTTGCCGGGCCGGATTTCCCGACAGGGGGCGTCCTGGTCGACAGCCGCGACGTGATTGCTTCGGCCTACGCAACCGGCCGCGGCAGCTTCCGTTTGCGGGCGAAGGTCGATGTCGAGCGCGAGAAGGGCGGCGGCTGGCACCTGCTGGTCAGCGAGATTCCCTACGGAGTTCCCAAGGGCAAGCTGATCGAGCAGATCGCTCAACTGATCGCGGACAAAAAGCTGCCGATCCTGGCTGACGTAAAGGACGAGAGCGATGAACAGGTTCGGCTCATCCTCGAGCCCCGCGCAAGGACGGTCGACCCGGACCTGCTTCTCGAGAGCCTCTTCCGCCTGACCGATCTCGAGATCCGATTTCCGCTCAACCTCAATGTCTTGGATGCGACCCGCACGCCCGGCGTGATGAGCCTCAAGCAGGCGCTCACCGCCTGGCTCGCCTTTCAGATCGACGTGTTGGTCCGCCGCAGCCAGGTTCGGATCGGCAAGATCGACGACCGGATGGAGCTGCTCGACGGCTTTCTCGTCGCGTATCTGAATCTCGACCGCGTGATCGAAATCATCCGGACCGAGGACGAGCCGAAGCCCGTTCTTATGGCGGAATTCTCCCTGTCCGACCGTCAGGTCGAGGCAATCCTCAACATGCGTCTGCGCAGCTTGCGGAAGCTGGAGGAGATGGAGATCGGCCGTGAGCGCGAAGCCTTGGCGAAGGAACGTGACGATCTAATCAAGCTAATCGAAAGCCCGGCGCGCCAACGCACGCGCTTGAAGCGCGACCTTTCGAGCCTGAAGGAAAAGTTCGGCGACGACCGCCGGACCCGGATCGAAGAAGTAGCGCCTTCGCGCGAGATCGACTGGACAGCGATGATCGAGAAGGAGCCGATCACCGTTATCCTCTCGCAGCGCGGCTGGATTCGCGCGATGAAGGGTCATCTCGCGCTAGAACAGGTCGCCGACCTCAAGTGGCGTGAAGGCGATGGGCCGTTCATCCACTTCCATGCGCAGACGACGGACCGGCTGGCGCTCTTTGCGTCAAATGGGCGCGCCTACACCCTGGCCGGCGACAAGCTCCCTAGCGCGCGCGGATTCGGCGAGCCGTTGCGCCTGTTCATCGACCTCGAGGCTGAGGTCGACATCGTCCAACTCTTGGTCGTGCGGCCGGAGATGAAGCTGCTCGTCGCTTCGTCTGACGGGAAGGGCTTCGTTACCAGTGGCGAGGCGACAATTGCCGAAACCCGAAAGGGCAAGCAGCTGGTCAACGTTCGTCCCGGCGCCCGAGTGGCGATCGTTCACCTTATTCCCGAGGACGCGGACGCTGTCGCGGTCATTGGTGAGAACCGGAAGATGGTCGTTTTCCCGCTTGCGGAGCTGCCTGAGTTGGCTCGCGGTCAGGGCGTCACTCTTCAGCGATACCGTGACGGCGGTTTGTCCGATGCGCTCGCCTTCGTGCTCGCAGACGGACTGACCTGGCAGCTAGGTGGGGAAGGCGGCCGCATTCGGACTGAGACGGACTTATCGTCTTGGAGAACAGCCCGTGGCGCCGCTGGACGGATGCCGCCGATCGGCTTTCCGCGAAGCAACCGGTTTACCTAAGTTTAAGAGCGCTCGCTCGAGATCGGCATTTAATCTGCGTAGAAAGAGAGAATTAACTCCTCTCGTTCAAAGCCAATTCGATGCAGGCTGCAGCGACCCGGCTGCCGAATTCCGAAAGGAAGCGGCGGCCGCAAAGAGTGAATCATGCTCCGCACGTCGCGATTGCGGACGATCTCGGCTTGCTTGATGCCTTGCCGATCGCGGCTGCGATCATCGAGCATTCGACTGACGACGCATTCCTGGTCGCCGCCCACAACAGCCGCTTTCTCGATACGGTCCAAAAGTCGAATTGCACCGCGCTCGACTGGAACGAGGCGGACTGCCTGAAGTCGGGACCGATCGCTCAACTTCTTGAGAAATTCTTCGAAGGGGTGGAGGGCGCGGACGAGCTGGACTTCAAGGACGGCGAGGGAGTCTCGTCACACTTCTTCAGGTTGAAGCTTGCGCCGCTGCCCAAGACAGATCGTTCAACGAAGCGCTGTCTCCTCAGCGTCGTTGATCGGACCGTCGAAGTTCAGGCCGAGCGCGCCCTCCGCGCCGAAATGTTGCGCGACAGCCTGACGGGATTGCCGAACAGGCTGGCCTTCTCGGAAGCGATCGAAAAGGCGGGCGAGAAGGTCGCGCGGGATCTCGAGCACGCGGTGCTGATCGTTGACATGCTGCGCTTCTCGCGCATCAACGAATCGATGGGCAGCCTCGCCGGCGACGAGCTGCTGATCACTTTCGCCCGGCGCCTGATTCTAGCGCTAAGGGCGGGAGATGTCCTGGCACGGACGGGCGGCAACGAATTCGGCGTCCTCGTGTCGCTGCGCAGGGGAGTGGAGGATGCGCTCAAGGCAGCCGAACGCATACAGGACGTAATCTCCACGCCGTTCAAAATCTCAGACCTCGAAATACGGGTCGAATGCGCGATCGGCGTCGCATTGATGACGGCTGGCCAAGACCCTGAAGAGCTGTTCCGCAACGCTCAGTTCGCGGTGAAGCAGGCGAAGGTCGCGGGCCGACCGCAAGTCTATGAGCCGCGCCAGGCGACCGAAGCAAGACGCCGCTTCTCGATCGAGACCGAACTGCGCCGTGCGCTCGACAAGGACCAGCTAAAGCTTTTCTACCAACCGCTGATCAACCTCAAATCGGGCGAAGTGGCAGGCTTCGAAGCGCTCGCACGGTGGACTCACGAAGACCGTGGGGAGATCAGTCCCACCGAGTTTATTCCCGTAGCCGAGGAAAGCGGCCTCATCTTGCAGCTGGGCCGCTGGGCGATGGACAAGGCGGCGCAGACGCTAGCCGGTTGGGACGAGAATGCTGGCGAGAAGCTGCCTCTTTACGTCGGCGTCAATCTTTCGGCGATCCAGGTCGCCCGCGACAATATTGCCGACGTGGTGGCGAGCGCACTCCGCGGAAGCGGCTTGTCGGGCGATCGCTTGAGCCTCGAGCTTACCGAAAGCTCGATCGTGCAGGATCCCGCTCGAGCGGTGCGGGTGTTCGATGCCCTCAAGGCTCTCGACGCTACCGTGGCCATGGACGACTTCGGCACGGGTTATTCGAGCCTTGCCTACCTGCAGCGCTTGCCGATCGACGTGCTCAAGATCGACAAGAGCTTCGTCTCGGGAATGATGGTAGATCCGGACAGCGTTGCGATCGTGCGCGCCGTTCTCAGCCTTGCAGAGGCGCTCGGCATGTCGACGACGGCAGAAGGCATCGAAACTGTCGAACTCGCGACGACGCTTGCGACTCTCGGCTGTGCGTCCGGCCAGGGATTCTACTTCGCGAGGCCGCTCGAGGCTGACGCCGCGCTCGAATATTGGAAATCGCGCCGGCGCTCCTGAACCACGGTGGGACAGGCGGGCTAGCTTCCGGAACTCGGGGCATGGCCGTCCACCAGGACCTCGCGCCGAACGCGATTGTCGGCGTGGGATTGGCAAACGCTTCCGCGTGTGGGAACGGACGGTCCGCTCTCGAAAGCCGGCTGTCACGTTCGTTTTTCAAATTCTAGAGTCGCTGTCGAGGAGTTCCGAGTAGCGCGCAGCGCGACGGTTGCGCGTCGCGGTCGTGAACGTCTTTTGGATGCTGCGAACGATTACCGGATGGCGGATGTCAGGCGGATGCACGCCGACGCGAAGCACCTCGAGCGGTGCCCGGCGGAGCACGGCTGCCGCGGCGAGCGACGAGGCGAGACGGGTTCGCGTACGGCTCGCCCAGGTGATGACTGGGCCGCGCGCTAGTTCGCCCCCGCTTGCCGGGGACCAGACACGCATGTGGTCCTCGGCGATCGGGACCTTGCATTCGACTAACGCTTCCAGCGCACCTCGACCGTAAAGCCATGCCGGAGCGACGAATCCGTCGAGACCTCTTCCGACGACATTCTCGAGCAGCGCACGGCCTTCCATGATCCGCGCGGATGCGGCGGTTCGCGAGAGACCGAGAAATTCACCTTCGCCCGCGGTCATGAAGCGTCCGCGCAGCCTATCCCCCATGTTCGCGTGCCGGGACTCATCGCGGTGAAAGAAGCCGTGAAGGAAAATCTCCAGTCCCGAATTGGCCCAGCTTCGCAACCGCGAAGCGAAGGCAGAGCCAGGCACGATTGGCGCGTCGCCCCAATGGTTCGGCACGACAAGCAACGCAATCCGGTCGGCGACGTGCGCACCAAGCAAGTCGATGAGCGCATCCACTTCGCTTTCGAAGCGAGGCGACACATCGTGCACGGAAGCGAGCAGGAGGCGACCTGGGGAGGGCATCGCCGGTGCATGTGCGCTCCCGAGGGATGTTCCGCCAGTCCATTAAAAAAGCTTCACTTGAGCTTAATGGTGTTTCCCGGTCTCTCGCGTCGATGCGGATTGTCGACGTTAGCGCTTTTTACGCGCCTGCCGGCGGGGGTGTGAGGACCTATGTCGATGCGAAGCTGAAAGCGGCGGCGCGCTTCGGCCATGAAGTCATCATTGTCGCCCCCGGCGCACGTCACGAAGTGTCGAAGCGCGGGCCCGGCGCTTTTCTCGTGACGATCCCTTCACCGAAGTTGCCGGTGGATGGCCGCTACCGGTACTTCGACGACGAGAAGCTGCTCCATCGCGTGCTCGACGAATGGCAGCCGGACCACATCGAAGCGTCGTCGCCCTGGTCGAGCGCTACCATGGTCGGCAGGTGGCAAGGCGCTGCGACCCGCTCTCTCGTCATGCATTCGGACCCACTCGCCGCCTACGCTTATCGATGGCTAGGCGGCATCGTTCCGACCGCGGTCATCGATCGATGGTTTGGCTGGTTCTGGCGCCACTTGCGAGGCCTTGGCGGCATGTTCGACCTAGTCGTCTGCGCGAACTCGCAGCTCACGGAACGCCTAAGCGACGGTGGGATCAGAAATAGCGAAACCATTCCCATGGGCGTCGAGGCAGGAGTGTTCTCGCCACATCTGCGGTCACCCGCGATTAGGGCGGCTGCACTGGAATCTCTCGGGCTCGATCCGTCCGCAATCCTATTGATCGGCATCGGGCGCTTTTCGGCCGAAAAGCGATGGGACATGGTGCTGCGTGCCGTCGGTGAGAGTTCGAAACGCCGTGAGGTTGGGCTTCTCCTGGTGGGAGACGGAGCAAAGCGGCAACAGCTCGAGCTGCTGGCGGAGCGGCTGCCCACGACAGCCCTCCTGCCCAGGCTCGGCAACCGCGATGAGCTTGCGCAGCTGCTGGCGAGCGCTGACGCGCTGGTACACGGCTGCGAGGCCGAGACCTTCTGCATGGTTGCCGCCGAAGCGCGCGCAAGCGGGATCCCGCTGATCGTGCCCCATCGCGGTGCGGCCGCGGATCAGCTCGTGCCTGGAGCGGGAATCGTTTACCGAGCCGCCAATGAGCGCTCGCTCGAGCGGGCCATCGGCCGCTTCATTGATCGCGGGCCCGAGCTTCAGCGCGCCGCCGCCGCCCGTGCGTCGCACGTGCGGACCATGGACGAGCACTTTGCTGATCTGTTTTCGCGCTACGAACGCATCGTCCCCGCGCCGACGCTCCAGCCGGCTCTGCCGGCAATGATGCTGGACGGTTTGGCCACGCCGTCGGCTCAGCTCGCCTAAGTCACCGAACGTCGCCCAAACCATCGCGCTCCCGTCACATTCAGGCGATATTCGAGCGCGGTTTCCGACAACGTGTCAGTCCGAATTTGTGTTGGGGGGTGAATGTTGGACGTCGAGTCCCTCGAATATTTCCGCCGCCGCGAACGTGCGGAGCGCGCCGCCGCTAAGAGCGCGGTTTCACAGGCTGCTCGCCGGGCCCATCAGGAACTGGCCCAAAAGTACTGCGAGCTCGTCTCGAAGCGCTAAGCTAATGACCCGCGTCGCCGAGCGCTTCGGTGACGATCCGATCGAAGTCGGGTCCGGCGGGAAAGCCTTGTTCGACCCAACGATCCTCGATCCGGCGCAGCGTCTTGGCGACTATTGGGCCTTGGGCGAGACCGCGCTCAATTAGTGAGCCGCCGCTGATCGGCAGCCGCGGCGACTTCCAGCTTGCAATGAAGGCAGCGTACTGGGCCCTTCCCGCCAGCAAGAGCCGGTTGACCGCGCAGTCCGTCCCGACCCGGTAGGCGAGGGCTTGTGGCGAGGAGAATTGCTCTTTGTCAGCTGCGCAAATGAGCTGCTTCCTCGCCTTGTTGGAAAGCTTGAGCCGCACTGCAATATCGTCCGCAATCGCTGGGTCGCTCGGAAGCAATGCCGTCAACCGCCGGAGGGGGTGGGGAGCAATTCCTGCCTCGCCCTCGCTCGCGATCAGCGCCTCGAGATCGCACAGCCGCTCCGGCTCAATCTCGGGCAGCACCGGTCGAAGGATATTGCGCTGGAGCATGATACCAACGGTTCGAGACGGATTGGCGACGGCGAGCAACTTCAACAGCTCGTCGGCGATCCGTTCGCGAGACAAGGCCATGAGGTCGTTGGCCCGGCGGGTACATGCATCGAGCGCGGCTGCATCCGGCTCACCGGCGCCGAAGCGGGCGTGGAATCGGAAGAAGCGCAGAATCCGCAAATGGTCCTCGGCGATACGCTGGAGTGGGTCGCCGATGAAGCGGATGTGCCGCTCGTGCAGGTCATCCAGACCCTGGAAATAATCGTAGATTTCGCCGGTACATGGATCGGCAAAGAGTGCATTGATAGTGAAATCGCGGCGTGCTGCGTCTTCCTTCCAGTCGTCGGTAAAGGCCACCGTTGCCCTTCGGCCATCGGTAGACACATCACGGCGCAGCGTCGTCACCTCCACCGCGCGACCGTCGCTTACGGCAGTGATTGTCCCATGCTCGATGCCAGTCGGGATCGCCTTGATCCTCGCTTGTTCCAGCTTTGCCACGACTTCATTCGGCGCGAGCCGCGTCGCCAGGTCGACATCGCTGACAGGCAGCCCAAGCAGCTCGTCCCTGACGGCGCCGCCAACATAGCGGGTCAGGCCTTCTTCTGCCCCCAACGCGCGAAGCAGGCGCCCCATGCCGCGGCGTTTGCCCCATTTGGCCGCGTCGAGCCTCAGCTCCATTGCAGCCTGCGCGAGAGATTGATGATCATCGCCGCAGTAGCCCCCCAGATCCTGCGCCCGTTCCAGACGATTTCGTAATAATGGCGCTCGCGTCCCTGGAACAGTGCGCTTTGACGGCGCTGGTTCGCAGGATCCAGCAGGAAGGTGAGCGGCGCTTCGAACCAGTCCGCGACCTCACGTTCGTGCGGCGTGAGCGGAAGATCGGGCGGGATGACGGCGATGGCCGGCGTGACGACATAGCCGGTCACCGTACGATACGGTTCAATCGCACCGATCATGTCGACGCGGGCCGGCTCCAGCAGGATTTCCTCGTGCGCCTCACGGAGCGCGGCTGAAACGGCATCCTCTCCCGCTTCAATGCGCCCGCCCGGAAAAGCGACCTGACCGGCGTGGATGCGCATGTCTTCGCGCCGGACCGTCAGAATGATTCCCGGATCCCTACGGTCGGTGATGGCGATCAGGACCGCGGCGGGTACGTCTGCCTGGGCGCGCAACTCCGGCAAGTCGCCTTCCAGCGGCGGCCGTGCAGGCGTCGACGCCAAGGCGGCGCGGATGCGGTCGGCCAGAGTCATGCGTGTACGTCCAACGGAAAGAAGACTCCGTCGCTCCACACCCCGGGCGGGTCGTCTTCCTCTGCGAGCGCAATCTCAGCGAGCTCATAATAGACTGAACGGGTCAGCTCGGCTTCTAGCCCGTGGCGGACCAGGATGCGCGGGGAGGGGCCGCGCTCCGTCTCAACGACGCGCAAAGGATGCTGTAGCCCGAGAATAACTGCATCGCCGCTGTCCAGTCGGAAGGCGATGCGGCGGCCGCGGCCCTTGCCTTCGCTAACCATCTCAACGGCGCGGAAAGCCGTGGATTCAACGTCGATCTCAAGTTTCTCTGCGGGCGTCACCAGCATGTGGCGACCGTCAGGCTCCCGTCGCAGCACGGTAGAGAAAAGACGCACCAGTTCCGGCCGTCGGATCGGGGAGCCCTGATGATACCAGGTCCCGTCGCGCGCGATCTGCATTTCCGAGGGGCCGCAACGATCCGGATTCCACTTGTCCACCGGCGGCAGGCGTCGCTCATCGATCAGCTTCTGGAGTTCTGCGAGACTCAGGCCATGAAGCTCGATCGGCGGGCGGGATTCCGGCATCGCCCCGTCATTGGATTGCTTCGTCTTGCGGCTCAAGGCAGGAGTTGTCGTCATGACAAGTGACCGGACCGCAATCGTCACCGGCGCGGGCAAACGCGTGGGAGCCGAGATCGCGCGAGCGCTGGTCGACGATGGCTGGACCGTCGTCGCGCACGTACATCACGTCGCCGACGAGGTGCCCGAAGGCGCAGTGAAGGCAGTCGCCGATCTCACCGACCCTCGGTGCGCTGATGCAATCTTCGATGCTGCCGCGCCGCTGCCGCCGGTGCGGCTTCTCGTCAACAATGCCGCGCGCTTCGCTTGGGACGCCTTCGGGGAATTTAGCCCCGAGCAGTTGGACGCGCACATGGCTGTTAACGTACGCGCTCCTGTCCTTCTCGCGGAACGTTTCGCCGGGCAGCACGACGACGGCGAGGGTCTCATCGTCAACTTGCTCGATTCCAAGCTTGTTGCGTCGAACCCCGATTATCTGAGCTACACTTTATCCAAGGCGGCGCTCAGCGAGTTCACGGAGGTGTCGGCCCGGGCTCTCGCGTTTCGGAATATCCGCGTGAATGGCATTGCTCCGGGTCTGATTCTGCGCTCGAGCGGGCAGAGCGAAGCGAATTTTCGGGCAATGCACGCGGCCAACCCGCTTCGACGCGGCGTCGAGCCGCAGGACATTGTCGAGGCGATCCGCTATTTTGATCGGGCCAAATGTGTGACTGGTCAGCTGCTCGTCATCGATTCGGGGCAGCGATTCCTCGCCCTCGACCGTGACGTCCAATTCCTGGGGGAACAATGACCGAGGTGAAGCTCTGCGGACTGGTGCCGGACCATTTGAGAGTTCGTTCGGCCCGGATCATCCTCGAAGCGCTCGAGGTTAAAGCCGACATCGGCTTTCACGAATTCGAAGTCGGCAACCCCCAGCGGCTATTGGTCACCGTCGAGATTTGGCTCGACGATCCGTCGCCGCCAGCAGAGGACGACCCGGTCCGCGCGTGGAACTATGATTTCCTGCGTGCCGAGGTCGAAGAGCTAGCAGCCGCCCGCCGCTATAACCTCCAGGAGACGCTGGCCCACGCGATTCTCGAGCGCATCGCGGCCTTCCGAGGGGTGAAGCACCTACGTGTGCGGACGTCCAAACCCGATGTCTATCCGGACGCGCACGGGGTCGGGGTAGAAATCGCCTCTTTTCCGGGCGCATGGCCGCCTGTCTGAACGACTAGAAGGCCTATTGAGAGTTTCACGCCTTCCGGCTGTGGAACAAAACCCATTGCGCGGCCTTTGACGCGGAGATAAGAACGCGCGCTTGTTGCCGATGATATGTTGATACATCGGGATATTCATCAAAGGCAGGGCGCGCGCCAGAACGCCCGGTCTGAGCCGTGGCCCGCCACGGCCGTATCGAGGAGAATTGTGGGTTAATGTCCTACGCGCAACGCAAAGAACTTAGCGGCAACCGGACCTTGGCCATCATCATGGTCGTCTGTCTCCAGTTTGCCCTCGGTTATGCGATCGTAACTGGCCTCGCTTACAATGTGATTAAGAAGGCCGCCCAGGATCTCAAGACATTCGACGTCGAGGAGCAGCCGCCTCCACCAGAGCAGCCGCCGCCCCCGCCGAAGGACATGCCGAAGGTCCCGCCGCCGCCGATGACGCCGCCGCCGCTCGTTCGGCTGCAGGCGCCCGAGCCGCCGATCCAGACCGTTGAGTCGCCGGTGATTCCGCCGGTTGCCCCTCCGGTGATGGCGCCCCCGCGTCCGGCACCGCCGCCGGCG
>JBEDUM010000089.1:0-7481 GCA_040414585.1 Sphingomicrobium sp.
CATTGCCGGGCTACATCGTTGCGGTTTGGGAGGCCACGAGGGACTGAGCCGTCGAATTTAGGAGAATGGCTCCCCGGGCCTGATTCGAACAGGCGGCCGTCCGATTAACAGTCGGATGCTCTACCGCTGAGCTACCGGGGAGTGTCCCGTCACGGGCAGGCGGGCTAGATAGCGGACGCTTCCTTAAACGCAAGTGACTAGGTCGCAAATTGCTCCATCGCGATGCGCTCGTCGAGCGCATGCTCGGGATCGAACAACAGCGTGAGCGAACGTTCGCGGTCGAGGCGGATTTCAACCTTCGCGACGTCACGCACTTCGACCTGGTCGGCGACCGCCGAAACCGGTCGATTTTCGGCCTCAAGCACCCGCAGGCAAATTGCCGTATCGTCAGGGAGGATCGCTCCCGACCATCGCCGTGGCCGGAATGGGCTGATGGGTGTCAAAGCTAGCATTTTCGCCTGGAGCGGCAGAATCGGCCCGTGCGCCGAAAGATTATATGCGGTCGAGCCAGCGGGCGTTGCGACCAGCACGCCGTCACAAGCGAGCTCGGGGAGCGCGACGCGGCCGTTGACCGAAATCTCGATCTTGGCCGTCTGGCGGGTTTCGCGGAGAAGCGAGACTTCATTGATCGCTGCATGAACGAAAGTCTCGCCGGCCACGGTGGTCGCCCGCATTTCCAATGGCGCAACACGAATGGCCTTGGCCTCGGCGATGCGCTCGGGAAGATTTTCGACCAACCAGTCGTTCATGAGGAAGCCCACGGTACCGCGGTTCATGCCGAACACAGGTATGTGCGGGCAGCTCCCGTCGAGCATCCCATGCAGCGTGTGGAGCATGAACCCGTCGCCGCCGAGTGCCACAAGTGTTTCGGTCTTCTCGGCATCCGCGAAGTCATAGCGGTGGCGGAGCATAGCTTCGGCCGCTCTCGCAATTTCGGTATGCGACGAGAGCAGCCCAATCCCCAAGCTCGCAAGATCGATCCCGCTTTCGTTGCGGGACTTGGGCGCATCCACGTTCAAACCGCGTTCCTCGGAACTGCTTCGACCGGAGCAAACATAGGATCATGAGCGCGGGCCGTCACTGTCCCGTTTCGGCTCAGCGCCAGAAGCCATGGTTCCGACCTTCTCACGCCTTCGTTAGTCGTGGGTCAAATGACCGGGTGGGATAGCATGTTCGAGTGGGGCAGGCGGGCGTCTGATAGGGCAACATCGGCGTCCGCCGAACCGCGCACCGATCAATTGCTCGAAAGCGTGATCGCGCATGAGCAGATCGAAGTTCTCTATCAACCGCTGATCGAGCCAAAGACGGGCCGCATCGTCGGCGCCGAGGCGCTGGCACGTTCGCCGCTTGTTCCATCCGCGGAGGCGCTGTTTGCGCGTGCAGCCGCGGCTGGTCTCGACGAGCGCCTTTCACGGCTTGTCCAACGCAAGGCGCTTCGCTGCGCGGCAGTATGGGAAGGACCGCTCAAGGGCCTCAAGATCTCAGTGAACCTGCTCCCACAGGACTTGTCGCGCGATCGTTATGACCAATGGCTGCTGGACGAGATCGAGGCCGCCGGAATCAGCCCCGCGCGTGTGACAGTGGAAATCACCGAGAGCGCTCTGCTTATCGATCAGCCGGCCGTCGCCGAGCGCCTGAACAACTTGCGCGCGAAGGGGCTGAGCATCGCCATCGATGACTTCGGGACCGGTTACGCGAGTCTCGCCTATCTGACCGCGCTTCCGCTCGACATGCTCAAGATCGACCGGGGCCTCATCACCGACATCGTTGGCGGCTCCCGCGACCGGATCGTCGTCAAGGCGATGATCCGCCTCGCGCGCGAGCTCGGGCTGCAGGTCGTCGTCGAAGGCGTCGAAAGCACCGGCCAGCTCTCGCTTCTCGCCGAATGGGGATGCGATCTCTACCAGGGCTTTCTTGGCGCGGGCGCGCTCACGCACGAAGAACTGACGCGGTTCGTCGCGACTTCGCAGATCGAAGCGGCTTAGGCCGGTTCCAGTTCCTTCTTCGTCGATTCTCCGGCTGCAGCCGTCCGGGCGAGCCCTCGTGATAGCTGGAGAGCGCCGTTAAGCCTGGCGTCCGGCGTCGGCCAATCCCGCGTGACAATCAACTTGCTGTCGGGCCGCAGCTTCGCCGAACCCTTCAGCCGGTCGATGTAACCGAGCAGCGCGCGCAAGTCCGGGAAGCCGCCGTCGGCGAAGCTCACGACCGCGCCCTTAGGGCCGATATCGAGCTTGGCGATGCGCGCCTGGCGGCAGCTGAGCTTCACCTCGACGATTTTCATGAGGTTTGCAGTCTCCGGCGGGAGCGCGCCGAAGCGATCGATCAGCTCTGCAGCAAAAGCATCGATCGCCTGGCGGTCCTCGAGCTCGCCGAGGCGCCGGTACAATCCCATCCTAAGGTCGAGATCTGGCACATATTCCTCGGGGATCATGATCGGCGCATCGACGCTGATCTGCGGAGTGAACTCCTCAGGTCGTGGCACGCCGCCGGCCTTCAACTCGACAATCGCGTCTTCCAGCATCGACTGATAGAGCTCGAACCCGACCTCCTTGATGTGCCCGGACTGCTCGTCACCGAGCAGGTTGCCCGCACCGCGGATGTCGAGATCGTGGCTCGCCAGCTGGAAACCGGCGCCGAGGTTGTCGAGCTCGGAGAGCACCTGGAGGCGCTTCTGTGCGGCGTCGGTGATCGACCGGTTCGCCGGCATGGTCAGGTAAGCGTAAGCGCGAACTTTTGATCGGCCGACACGGCCGCGCAGCTGATAGAGCTGGGCCAGCCCAAACCGGTCCGAGCGATAGACAATGAGCGTGTTCGCGCTGGGAATATCGAGCCCGCTTTCGACGATCGACGTCGAGAGCAGCACGTCATATTTTCGATCATAGAAGGCGCTCATTCGCTCTTCGACCTGTCCGGGACTCATTTGTCCGTGGGCGGTAACGAAGTTCACTTCGGGCACCTGCTGTCGAAGCCATTCCTCGATGTCGGGCAGATCTGCGATGCGCGGGGCGACGAAGAAGCTCTGCCCGCCGCGATAATGTTCGCGAAGCAAAGCCTCACGCAAAACGACGCCGTCGAATGGGGTGACGTACGTTCGCACTGCGAGCCGGTCGACAGGTGGAGTCTGGATGACGCTGAGATCGCGGAGCCCCGACATGGCCATTTGCAACGTCCGCGGTATCGGGGTCGCTGTCAGGGTCAGCACATGAACATCGGTTCTGAGTGCCTTTAGCCGCTCCTTGTGAACGACGCCGAAGTGCTGCTCCTCATCGACGATGACCAGGGCAAGCCGCTTGAATTCGATCCCCTTGGCAAGCAGCGCATGGGTTCCGATGGCGATATCGATGCTTCCGTCGGCGATGCCTTCCTTCGTCTTCTTGGCTTCCGCAGCGGGAACCAGCCGAGAAAGGCGTCCCACATTGATGGGAAATCCCTGAAGGCGCTCGACGAAATTCTTGTAATGCTGACGGGCGAGGAGGGTCGTCGGACAGACGATCGCGACCTGCTTGCCCGACATCGCCATGACGAACGCCGCCCGAAGCGCAACCTCTGTCTTGCCGAAGCCCACATCTCCACAGACCAGACGATCCATCGGCTTGCCTGCTTCGAGGTCCTGCAGGACGTCCTCAATCGCACGCTCCTGATCGTCGGTCTCCTCATAGGGGAAGCGATCGACAAACTGCGGAAAGGCGCTGTCCGGCTGTGCGATAACGCCTGGTCGTGTCGCGCGAACCGCGGCCGTCTTGATGAGCTCACCCGCAATCTCGCGGATGCGCTCCTTCATCCTCGCCTTGCGCCGCTGCCACGCCTCGCCACCGAGACTGTCGAGGCTTACGCCCTCGCTCTCGCTGCCGTATCGAGAGAGCAATTCGATATTCTCGACCGGGACGTAAAGCTTGTCGCCTCGCGCATATTCGAGAGCGACGCAGTCGTGCGGCACACTGCTGACTGGGATCTGGGTCAGCCCCTCATAGCGCCCGATCCCGTGATCGACGTGGACGACAAGGTCGCCGGGCGAGAGTGTGGCAAGCTCCTCAAGGAACGCCGCTGCCGCCTTGCGCTTCCTGCGCCGGCGGACGAGCCGATCGCCAAGCATGTCCTGCTCGGTGAGCACCGCCACATCGGGTGTAGTGAAGCCATGCTCCAGCGGGAGAACGAGCAGCGCAGGTTGGGTCTTGCTGCCGAGCGCTTCCTGCCACGTGTTGACGAGCTTCTGGGCCTTCAGCCCGTGCTCTTCGAGCAGGCCCGCTAGGCGCTCGCGCGCGCCGCGCGTGTAGCTGGCGAGAACGACCCTATGACCACTCTTGCGTAGCTTGCCGACGTGATCTGCGACCGCCTCATAGACGTTCGCCTGTTGTGCCCGTTCGGGCGCGAAGTCGCGCGCAGGCTCGACGCCGAAACCGACGGTGGTTGCTGATTCCGGCTCCGGGAAAGGCGAGATGCGGTGGGCCGCACGATCGGCGACGATCTCGTCCAAGTCGCCGTTTGGAAGATAAAGCGAATCCGGCGCCAAAGGCCGATAGCTGCCCGGCTCGGCTTCCATCGCCCGGACGCGATTGTTGTAATAATCCCCAATCGCCTCTCGCCTCGCATCGATCGCCTGGTCCGCGCCTGCGTCACGCACGATGATGTCGTTCTCACCGAGATGATCAAAGAGCGTCGAAAGCCTTTCCTCGAGCAGAGGGAGCCAATGCTCCATGCCAGCCATGCGCCGCCCATGGGATAGCGCCTGATACAGGGGGTCTTGCGTCGAAGTTGCGCCAAAGGTCTCGCGGTAGAGCGAGCGGAAGCGCTTGATGCTGTCCGCGTCGAGCAGCGCTTCCGACGCCGGCATCAACGTGAACGCTTGAGCCTTGTCAGTCGAACGCTGGTCGATCGGGTCGAATCGGCGCAGGCTGTCGATCTCGTCGCCGAAGAAGTCGAGACGCAGCGCCTGCTCTTCGCCCGCGGGGAAAACATCGATCAGCGATCCGCGCACAGCATATTCGCCGTGCTCCGCCACGGTATCCGCGCGCTGGTAACCGAGCGCGTTCAGCTGATCGACCAAAGCTTCGCGCTCAATCCGCTCACCCTCGGCAATTCGGCGTGTCAGTTGCCGGATGCGGAAAGGGGTGAGCAGTCGCTGTGTTGCGCCGCTAGCTGTCGCCACCAACAGCTGTGGCTTCTCTCGCTTGGCCTGAAGCGCATTCAACGTCGCCAATCGCTCGGCCATGATGCGAAGGGCCGGGGACGCGCGGTCGTAGGGCAGGCAGTCCCAGCCAGGCAGCGTCAGAACTTCGACCTCAGGGGCGAACAGCGGAACCGTCTCGGCCAAGGCGCGCATGGCCGCCTCGTCTGCGGCAATCACGATTGCTCGGCCGCCCTTGCCTGTCCCGTGAGCGGCGCGAGCGAGATCGCCAGCGAGCCAGGGCAGGAAGCCCGAGGGCACGCCCGCGAGAGTCAGCGGCCGATCGGCGCGAAGGACGCGTTGGAGCGGCTCATTCATCGTGCGATCCGAATGTAATTCAATCTCTTGAGGCTTTCGATCATCGGTCCCTGGTAGTGCTTCGGTGCTTCCGCAGTTCCGTGGGCCCAGGCCATGATGTCGACGTCCTGCTCGTTGAGCATCTCCGCGAACAAGGCACGCTCGTCAGCATTCCACGACTCATGGTGCGCATCGAAGAATCCGCCGACCAGCATGTCTGCCTCGCGGACGCCGCGATGGTGCGCTCGCCAGTGAAGGCGCTTCAGTTCCGGGTCGGAAGGCATTGCTTCCATGTAGTGAAGCTCCACCACCATTGCGAGTAGCGATTGCCCTGTTAACAACCGCTCATGCGCCCGGAAATCCTCAACCCTCTATTCGCCGAGGTCGAGGTGCTGAAGGGCATCGGTCCGCAGGTCTCCAAATTGCTCAAGCGGCTCGGCCTCACTCGCGTTATCGACGTGCTCTACCATCTGCCTACCGGCGCCATCGAGCGGATCCACGTACCGGCGGCGAGCGCTGCCGTGCTCGGCAGAATCGTCATCCTCGAGCTTACTCCGTACCAGACGCGTGAGGGCCGTTCCGGGCGCGGCCCGATGCGCGTGTTCGCGTCAGATGGGGACGGCAACACCATCAGCCTCGTCTATTTCAACAATCCGGGATGGGCGAAACGCAGCCTGCCGATGGGTGAAAAGCGCATCGTCTCGGGCAAGCTCGAGCAGTACGGCGACGAATGGCAGATTATCCACCCGGAGGTTGCCGAGACAGGAAAGGGACCGCCGCCGGCAGTTCGCGAGCCGGTCTATCCGCTGACCGAGGGCCTCACAAATCGCCGTATGGGCGAGTTGGCACGCGAAGCTTTGGAGCGCGCGCCGGAACTACCCGAATGGATTGAGCCAAGCCTCGCGGCACGCGAATGCTGGAGCGCCTGGCTTCCATCGCTTTCAACCATCCACCGCGAGCCCTCGGACGGGGACGCGCGCAAGCGGCTCGCCTATGACGAGATATTCGCCAACCAGCTCGCGCTCCTGTTGCTGCGCCAATCCCAGCGTCGCCGCCGCACCGTGCCGCTTCCAGGCACCGGCGAGCTGATTCGAAAGCTCAAGCTGCCATATGAGCTGACGGATGCGCAGCGGCGTGTGATCCGCGAAATTCGCGGCGATCTGGCACAGCCGCTTCCCATGCTTCGGCTGCTTCAGGGCGACGTCGGCTCGGGCAAGACTCTGGTCGCACTTTCGGCGATGCTCACGGCGATCGAATCAGGTGCGCAAGCGGCGATGCTGGCCCCGACCGAGATTCTCGCGCGGCAGCATCATGCAACCTTGCTCGCGCAACTCGACAGCATAGGCGTGCGCGTCGCCATCCTCACGGGCCGCGAGAAGGGCAGGGCTCGCGACAGCGTGCTGATGGGCCTCGCCGACGGCTCGATCGACATCCTCGTCGGCACCCACGCAATCTTCCAGGAGAAGGTCGCTTACAAGCAGCTCGGGCTTGCAGTCATAGATGAGCAGCATCGTTTTGGCGTCTCTCAGCGGCTGCTGCTCGCGTCCAAGGCGGAGCATCCTCCGCACCTGCTGGTGATGACCGCGACGCCGATCCCGCGCACGCTCACGCTCACTCAATATGGCGAGATGGACGTCAGCCGGATCGACGAGATGCCGCCGGGCCGTACGCCAGTCGAAACCCGCGTTATCAGCGAAGAGAAGTTGCCGGACGTCATTGATGGCCTTGGCCGCCACATTGCGAGTGGCGGACAGGCCTATTGGGTCTGCCCACTGGTCGAAGAGAGCGAAAAATCCGACGCCGCAGCGGCTGAGGAGCGAGCACGCGTCCTCAAGGTCAGGTTTGGCGATGACAAGGTCGGCCTCGTCCACGGCCGAATGAAAGGCCCCGACAAGGACGCGGTCATGGCCCGATTTGCGTCGGGGGAGCTTGCAGTCCTCGTCGCGACGACTGTGATCGAGGTCGGAGTCGACGTGCCGAACGCAACGCTGATGATCGTCGAAGGCGCGGAGCGCTTCGG
>JBEDUM010000090.1:0-36033 GCA_040414585.1 Sphingomicrobium sp.
CCAGGCCGTACCTGCCGATGAACTTCTCATGGCTCTTCATAGGGTCGCGTGAGACTCCAACGACCTTCACGCCAGCCTTTGCGAATTCCGACGCAAGCGCAGTGAAGTCCTGAGCTTCGCGGGTGCACCCAGAAGTATCGTCCTTCGGATAGAAGTAGAGCACCAGCGGCTGACCGGGAGCGGCCAGGTTGACCCTCGTGCCGTCGCTTGCCGTCGCCTCAATCGCCGGTGCCTTCTCGCCTTCTGAGATCATCTCACATTCCTTTTTTTATACTGTTCCAGAGGTCTGCGATGCTCTGCCGCGCTGCGTCATGCTCGGCAAGGAGCTCGTCCCAGCTCGCGGCGCCGCAAGCCTGCGCGACGAGTTCCCAAGTTTCGGGTGCGGGCTTCACATTACCAGGGGCGACGAGCCGCATCATCACTAGCATGCGAGAAAGCAACTTTAACGCATCTACAATATTTGCTTGAACCAAAGATTCGGCCGCAAGAGCATCGAGCGCCACCTCTAGCCGCGTGCTCAGACCGATGTGGGTCGTTAGCTGAAGCACGTGAACCGCGAACTCGAGATCGACGAGGCCGCCTGGGCCGAGCTTGACGTCGAGCGCGCTCTTCGGCGGCTTGTGGCGCTCCATGTCGGCGCGCATCTTTGCGGCATCGGCGACGATATTCGCTCGGTCACGGGGCATCCTGAGGATGCTCTCGATCATCGCAGCGACGCGCTCCCGAACTTGGGGAGATCCGAAAACGGGGCGCGCCCGGCACAGTGCCATGTGTTCCCAGGTCCAGGCCTCGTTCCTCTGGTACTGTTCAAACGCTTGGAGCGAAACCACGCGCATGCCTGTTGAGCCGCCCGGCCTTAGTCGCTGGTCAACCTCGTAGAGCGGGCCGGCCGCCGTCGGGACGCTGAGCGCCGCTGTGACGCGGCTTGCGAGCCGGTTGAAATAATCGTTCGGCCCGAGCGGCTTTTGCCCGTCGGACGCGCGCCCCTGGCCCGCAGTATGCAAATAGATGATGTCGAGGTCCGATGCATGGGTCAGCGAATGGCCCCCGAGCCGCCCGAGGCCGAGGATCACCAACTCACTGCCGGGAAACGACCCATGAGCCAGTTGGAACTCATTCACGGCAGCCTCGGCCAAGGCAACCAGCGCGCCCTCCGCGACCCGTGCGTAGCCTTCCGTGACTTCGAGTGGGTCGCGCCGGCGATCAATCAGCTGAACCCCGAGCGCAAATCGCCGTTCGTTGACCAGTCGCCGCACTCGATCGAGCGCCACATCATACGTGTGGCCCCGCATCCCACCACCGAGAAGCTCCGCGAACTCCGACGCATCCGGCGGCATTGCAAAGCTGGAGGCGTCGAATAGTCCCTCGAACAGCTCAGGCCGGCGAGCGAGTTGGTCAGCCAACGCGGGGGCGTGCGCGAGCACCTTGGCGAGCAACTCCGCAAGCGGAGGTCGTGCTTCCAGCAGCCGGAACAGATTGATGCCGCTCGACAGGCGCTCGACGATGTCGCTGAGGCGGTTGAGCGCGTGGTCCGGGTCGCCACCAACGGCAATCGCCTGCAACAAAGCCGGAAGCATCGCCTCAAACGCCTGCTGCGCCGCGGGTGTCCTGAGCGATCGTGCTTTGCCTGAACGCCAATGGGCGACGTGGCGGGCCGCAGCGTCCACGTTCGCAAAGCCGAGTTCGGCGAGCTCGCGCTTGAGAATGTCGGGATCGTTCGAGAGCTGTCTGCGTTCGTCGGGTGAGAGACTGTCGAAGATTTCGCCTACCCGCTCGATCGGCGACCGCAGAATTCCTATGAGGTCTGGCCCACTTTCCAGCCCTTGCAGCCGTGCGACATTGTCCAGTGCATCAGGCTGCGCCGGGATGAGGTGTGTCTGAGCATCCTCGACCATCTGCACTCGATGCTCGATGGTGCGAAGCAGCCGGTAAGCACCCGCGAGATCGCGGGCGACCTGATCCTCTAGCCTCCCCGCGGCCAACAAAGTGTCGATCGCGTCCAGTGTGGCGGCAGCCCGCACTGAGGGATCGCGACCGCCGTGAATCATCTGCTGGATCTGCACGAAGAACTCGACCTCGCGGATCCCGCCGCGTCCGCGCTTTAGGTCGTAGCCGGGCCCAATGCTCGCCCCTTGCGCGAAATGATCGCGGATCCGCGCGGAAATCTGCCGAACCTCCTCGATGACACCGAAATCGAGCGAACGCCGCCATACGAAGGGCTGGATTGCGTCGAGAAAGCGTTGGCCAAGGGCAAGGTCGCCGGCAGCGGCGCGCGCACGAATGAAGGCTGCACGTTCCCAGGGGAGAGCGCTGGACTCATAATGCGAAATGGCGGCTTGATAGGGCAGCGCGATCGGCGTGACTTCCGGGGACGGGCGGAGTCGCAGGTCGACCCTCTGGACATATCCTTCAGCCGTACGTTTCTGGAGAATTTCGATTAGCCGGCGGCCGATCCGTACCGCGGCTTCCCCTGCATCGTCACGCCCACGCTTCGGCAAGGTCTCAGGATCGAACAGCAGGAGCAGGTCGACGTCCGACGAGTAATTGAGCTCATGGCTCCCGAGCTTTCCCATCGCGATGACCGCAAACCCTTGAGGCTCAGCGTCAGGGACGCGTTCGAGGATCGCCGCGCGGATCGCCAGATCGATCGCCGAATCCGCGAAATCCGAAAGGAGGCGCGTCACGTCTTCCAGTGGAAGCTCGCCTGACAGATCTCCAAGCGCGACGGCGAGAGCAAGTCCGTGGCGCTGGCGGCGTAGTTCCACTTCAAGCGCTTCCGCCCGGACGGATAGCGCTCGCTCAGCGGCCTCCGCCGCGCCGCGAGTAAGGAAGGTCTCGGCAATTTCAGGGTACGCGCGCGCCGCCTCCCGCAGGAAGGGCGAGTGCCGCTCGGCACGCATTAGCGCGTCTGCTCTGAGGTTACGGAAATCCTTGGGATTCATTCCGGGGTCTTCATTGCCCCAAATGAAGGCGCGACGAAACTTCCGCGGCGCGCCATCGTTTGGAAACCCAATGAAGCCGGAGTACGAAAATGTTGCGGCGGCGGATTTGGAGACGGTGGACCGGAGGGTTATCCGAGTCGACCTTCCGCCTGCTCATGCTGGCATCACTGCCGCCTTGCGCCGCGCCTTTGAGGCCGCGGCGTCGGAGCCGTGCGACCGCGATTTCGCGGAACTGCTGCGCCGATTGAACTGAGTCGAGTTCGTCGCGATCACTCGTGGTCGCGGCTGAGCTCGTCCACTTCACCCATGATCGTCTGGAGCGCTGACTTGTCCGGATCGGTCCGATGCTGTCTGCGCGACGGGAGCTTGCCGCTCGATAAGAGCTGCTCGAGAGCGACGCGGCCGCGCGCGACGCGGCTCTTGATCGTGCCGACGGCACAGCCGCAGATCTCGGCCGCTTCTTCATAGGCGAAGCCGCCGGCGCCGACGAGGATCAGCGCTTCACGCTGCGGCTGGGGCAGGTGCATCAGCGCACGCTGCATGTCGCCAAGCTCGATATGACGGTCCTGGCTCGCCGGCGCGGCAAGGATCTTCGAAGCGGTGATGTCGTCCCACTCGCCTTTGAAGCGCGCGCGGCGCATCTGGCTTAGGAAGAGGTTGCGCAGAATGATGAAAGTCCAGGCGCGCATGTTGGTGCCTGCCTGAAACCGCTTCCGGGCGGCCCAGGCCTTGAGCAATGTTTCCTGGACGAGATCGTCAGCCAGATCGCGGCTGCCGGAAAGCGAGCGGCCGAACGCGCGAAGGTGCGGTATGACCTGCGCAAGCTGCTCCTTGAACTCGGGATCGGAGAGCGGAACCGGGTCGCCAGAGGCGTTCGCTGGCCGGTCGTTTTCGCGCTCTTCTGCCAAAACTAAACCCCACCCTTTTTCTGCGCGCGACCGTGGCCGGGCGCGGTTTGACCGAACATGAACAGCGATTCTGACAGAAGCTAGGTGCTCAAGTGCGCCCGACCAAGACGATCACGGCGAAAATAATCACAACCAGCAACGTGCCGATGATGAGAACATAACGGGCTACGCCCGGAGTCGAGCCCGCACGGGCCTCCGTCGTGGTCTCGATGACTCGAGGATCGGAGCGTTGCGGATCAGCCATTATGTACTCGTCACGAAATCATTGTTCCCCCGGCCAACGCGTTCACCGGAGTCGTGTTCCGCGCCTCACGCTGCTGGAACGGTGGCAGCGTCGAAAAACAAAGCCTGCGCAATCGCCGCTTTCACCGTCGAGCGCTGGAACGGCTTGGTGATCAGAAACGTCGGTTCCGGCCGAGTGCCCGTCAACAACCGTTCGGGAAACGCCGTGATGAAGATCACGGGGACTGAAAATTCGGCGAGAATGTCCTTCACTGCGTCAATGCCGCTCGAGTCGTCAGCGAGCTGGATGTCGGCAAGAACGAGGCCCGGGGGGCTCTGGCGCGCCTGAGCGACGGCCTCGTCGCGAGTGACCGCGACACCCGTGACGTTATGACCGAGGTCACGCACGATCGTTTCGATGTCCATCGCGATGATCGGCTCGTCCTCGATGATCAGGACGTCTGCGAGCGTCTGCCGCTCGATCTCCTCGAGCGCCTCGGCGACCAGGTTATCGACGTCCTGTGGCGACGCGCCGATCAGATAGGCGGTGTCTTCCGAGGAAAAGCCCTCGAGAGAGGTCAGCAAAAGTGCCTGCCTCGAAAGCGGCGTGATGCGGGAGAGCCGCGCACGAGCGATTCCCTCCGCTCCGGTCGAGCTTTGGACCGGCTCTTCGCCTTCCTCGATATTCGCGGTCGACCAGATCGCATGAAATGTCTTGTACAATCCGAGACGCGGATCGACGTCGCGTGGGAATTCGTCGGGTTTCGCGACGATCGCTTCAAGGCTTGCACGAACGAACGCGTCGCCGTGCGCCTGGCTGCCTGTCAGCGCTCGCGCATAGCGGCGGAGAAAAGGCAGGTGCGGAGCAAGTTCCTGGCCAAGGGACATAGGTTGCGGCTCTCCGTCAGATTAGATTTGAGGCGTCAATGGCGACGGCTCGAACTTGTTGCAACCCTGGAAGGATCGATCGTTGCTCAAGTGTCACCACCCCCAGAGATGTGAATCAGCACTGGAACAAAGAACCGGCCATTTGGTTTCGTCGCTGGGCCGGGCAAGCACTAGAGCTGTTCCAACTCGGGCTGCGCCCGGCGCATTTGCGTATTCAATTATTGGACACTGCCCATTGAGGCCGTTGCGCCGAAAGATCAGATTTGTATGAGGCGCGGCTTGGACCCGCGCGAGGGGGGACGGGACGTTGAGTGCTAAGAAGCGAAGCGAGTCGGACGAAGAGGCGAATTCCAAGCGCCCCAAGAAGCCGTCCGACAAGAATGCTCGCAGGCAGCGCTCAGGCGATCTCGGTCGTGCGCTCCGCTCAATATATGACGATACGCTGCGCGAGACTGTTCCGGACGACTTCCTCAGGCTCATTGGCAAGCTTAGCTGAGTCCCCAGCCCTGAAGCGAGCGGTCTTATGAGCCTGGCCGAGCGCTTCGCAAGACTGCCCACCGGAGCAAAGCTCCTCCTGATCCTCACTGCCGCGCTCCTGCCGATCGGCATTGCGCTAACCTGGTTGGGCAATACGGGCATCAAGCAAGCTGGCGAAGCGCTAAGGGGACGTAGCGACGACCAGGCCCGAGCCGCAGCCCTCGCGATTGAGAGTCTCATCGCCCGCAATGCGCTCGCGCTGCGGGTTGCCACCAACGGAGCCTTGGCGGTCGGACCAGCGGGAGCGTGCGACCGTGCGCGGCGATCGCTGTCAATCGTTCCCGCCGTAGCTCAGACTTTTGAGCTTGAAACCGATGAGGGAGAGCCGCTCTGCTCGGCAGGAGAAGTCGGGGATACGGGCACCCTTCCGCTTGTCGCTCCTGGCAGCATCAAGGTTCGGATTGCCCCAACCTTGAATGCAGTCGCGATTCGCGTCGGCGTTAATGGTGGAATGGCAACTGCCCTTGTGCCGGTGACAGAAATTCGCACGGCTGCAATCGATGCGCCCGGGGAGGTCGACTCCATCGTACTTCACGATGAGGTGCGCGAGTTGAGCGTTCTCGAGCCGTCTGGCGGATCGGCTCGGGTGCTCCGGCTCGGCGAATGGCCGATAGGGAATGAGGCGCTGTACGCGCGAATCGGCGCACCAGACCAAAAAATCACGTCGCGGGACCGGCTCATCCTTTTGCTTCCATTGCTCATGTGGGTCGCGGCCGCGCTGGTCACTTGGCTGCTCGTCAGCCGATTGTTGATCCGTCCGCTAAAGCGACTCGAGCGGGCGGTGATTCAATATCATCCCGGTCAGCAATCGATCGATCTTCCGCGCAAGCTAGGCCCATCGGCGGAGATCCAGGAGCTTCGCGACGCATTTGCCCGCGCCGTTTCGCGCGTGGATGAGTCCGAGCGTGAGATGTCGAGCGCCTTGGAAGGACAACGCCGTCTCGTGCGCGAGGTCCACCACCGCGTGAAGAACAATCTGCAGGTCGTGGCCTCGCTCCTGAACATCCATGGACGAAGTGCGGAGACCGGCGAAGCGCGTGCCGCATATGCCGGTATTGGCAGGCGCGTCGGAGCTCTGTCGATCGTCCACCGCAACCATTTCGCGGAGATGGAGGAGAATCGCGGGATATCGCTGCGTCCCCTCATTTCGGAGCTTGCCGCCGAGCTTCGCGCGGGCGCCCCTGAAGCCGCCCGTGGTCTCAGCATCGATCTTGAGCTCGACACCGTTTACACCACCCAGGATGTCGCGGTTGCGGTCGCTTTCCTGGTCACCGAGATCGTCGAATTCTCGATGCTCAATTGCCCCGAGGACCCTCTTGAAATCTCCCTTCGGCGAACGAGCGAGCTCACCGCGCGGCTGACCTTGGCCAGCCCTGTGCTCGTGCCGGAAGAGGATGGAAAGCCTGAGAAATTGCAGTTCGAAAGGATCGTTGGCGGCCTCGCCAAGCAACTTCGTTCGACGTTGGACCGTAAGCTCGGCCGCTACAGCGTTGATTTGCCTGCGTTTCCGCCGGTCTAGCAGCTGTCCCGCCGTTCGTTACGGCTGTAACGAAAAATCTTTTGGAATTTCGGAACTGAACGCGAAGACGCGGCGTTGTGCAATTCGGATAGTGACCTTTTGCCCCCCCGCTCTCGCTATCCGCTTAAATGGGCCCGGAACCGCCAACCCTCCCCCCCCCCGGTGGCGTTTCCGGGCCCTCTTCTGTCTGAGGCACGGAAACAGCGGCACCTAAGCGAGCAGCCCGGCGCGCGGCGCGCCAATGGGTGATGCGGATCGCGAGGATTGCGAATTCATACAGGCCGTAGAGGGGGATCAGCAGCAGGAGCATCGAGACGACGTCCGGCGGGGTCAGCACCGCCGACACGGCCCCGGCTGCGACGATGGCATAGCGGCGCGATCGCACGAGTTGCTCGCGGGTGACGATCCCAGCCCGTTCGAGGATCATCAAAAGGATCGGCAACAGGAAAGCCGCGCCGAATCCGAAGATGAACCGCGTGCAGAAGGTCAGATAATTGCCGACGCCCGGCAGCGCCTCCTGGCTGATGCCGCCGATGTTGCCCTGAAAGCTGAGCAGGAAATGCAGAGCCCAGGGCATTGCGACGAAGTAGGCGAAGCACGCGCCGGC
Source organism: Sphingomicrobium sp. (assembly GCA_040414585.1). Classification (GTDB taxonomy): domain Bacteria; phylum Pseudomonadota; class Alphaproteobacteria; order Sphingomonadales; family Sphingomonadaceae; genus Sphingomicrobium. The sequence goes on from JBEDUM010000090.1 coordinate 7,624, forward strand.
GGCGAAAAAGACCGGCGTTGCCAGCAGGAAGGGCAGGAACGCCTTCTTCTCTTTTGCGTAAAGCCCTGGCGCGACGAACCGCCACAGCTGCGTCGCCAGCACGGGGAAGCTGAGCATCAGCGCTGCCCAAAGCGATATCTTTACCTGTGCGAAGAAAGCTTCGAAGACATCAGTGTAGATAAGCCTGCCTTGACCGGCACGGAGCAGCGGCTGAACGAGGACGGCAAAAATGTCCTTCGCGAAGTAAAAGCTGACGAAGAAGAAGAATACGAGGGTCCCAAGGCAGAGGAGCAGCCGCTTTCTCAGCTCAATCAAATGTTCGAGCAGCGGCTGCTTGGTATCGTCGATGTCCTTCACGGCAGCGGCCGCTTTTCGGGGGGAAGCTCTTCCTCACTGGAAGATTCAGGATTGGCGACCGGCGGCATCTCGTCGGGCTGGCCGGGCTGCGGATTCATCTCCGGCGGATGGAGGCGCATGATGCGCTCATTTTCTTCGCGCCACTTCTTCTCCATTTCCTCGAGTTCGGCCTCTCGGACCATATTCTCGATGCCCGCAGTGAAATGGCGCGCCATGCCCCGGATGCGACCTACCCAATAGCCAACCATGCGCATGACCTTCGGCAGGTCCTTGGGACCAATGAAGATCAACGCGAGGATCGCGACGACCGCGAGCTCGGTGGAATCAACGCCGAACATGGCGGCTTTCTACGGCTTAGTGAGCTTCGTCGTCTCGCGGCGGCGGCGCAGCTGGCTCGGACGGCCGGGGAGTGACGTCGATCGGCTCCTGGGGACGCGCCTGGTCGCGCGGCAGCTGACGAGGCGGCTCGTTGCGGCGCTGCTCGTCGTACTTGCGCCGGCTTTCCTCCTCGTCATCGGCCATGCCCTGCTTGAAGCTTTTGATGCCTTTCGCGACGTCTCCCATCATCGACGAGAAGCGGTTCCCGCCGAACAAGAGTAGCAGCAGGACTGCCAGAATGAGAAGATGCCAAATGCTTAAACCGCCCATGGGGAACTCCTTTGGCGGACTATCTAGTCCGCCTCGTCGTCGCTTTCCAGTTGAAGCTGGAACACCGCCTCATCGAGGGGGTCGAGAAGCCCGGCGGCCTTCAGATCGTCAATGCCGGGCAAATCGCGTCTCGACGACAAGCCGAAGTGGGTAAGGAACTCCTGTGTTGTCGCGTATAGGAGCGGCCGGCCTGGACCCTCACGGCGTCCTGCCGGGCGTACCCAGCCCGCATCCATCAGTACATCCAACGTGCCCTTCGAGATCTGCACACCGCGGATCGCCTCGATTTCCGCGCGGCTCACTGGTTCGTGATAGCCGATGATCGCCAGCGTCTCGGTCGCCGCGCGCGACAAGCGTCGCGGCTCCTCGCGCGTGCGACGGAGGAGATGGGCAAGATCTGGCGCCGTCTGGAAGTGCCAACGTCCACCCCGCTCGACCAATTCGATCCCTCGCCCTTCATAGTGCGCCGCCAATTCCCCTAGCGCGATCTCGATGTTGCCCTCGCCGACATGCTCGACGAGTTCTTCAACGCTGAGCGGCGTAGCCGACGCGAACAGGGTTGCTTCTACGGCGCGGGTGAATTCGTCCATCAGGCGCCCACCCTCAACCGGATTGGCGCAAACGCCTCTTCCTGTACGAACTCCAGCCGACCGCGGCGAGCAAGCTCCAGCATCGCGAGGAAGCTCGACGCGAGTGCCGAACGGCGGAACTGCGGATCCTGCGTCGATGGAAGGAAACTCTCGAGTAGTGTCCAATCGAGCGCCATGCCGATCATCTTGCCGACCCGCTCAATGGCTTCGTCGAGAGTCATGACGGCGCGAGCATGGACAACGTGCATCGCTGGCTGCGTTCGAGCCCGCACGACGCCGTAGGCGGCGAACAGGTCGAAATCGCGCACCTGCCAGGCTGCCTTGCGGATGAGGCGCAGGCCTTCTGGCGCTCCCCGCAAGAAGACATCCCGGCCGATGCGGTCGCGGCCAAGCAGCCGCGCCCCCGCCTCGCGCATCGCGTCCAGCCGCTGGAGCCGCAGCTGGAGCCTCAGCGCGATCTCCTCCGGGCTCGGATCCTGCTCCGGATCCTTGGGCAGCAAGAGGCAGGATTTGAGGTACGCAAGCCAGGCCGCCATTACGAGGTAGTCGGCCGCAATCTCGAGCTTCAGCGCCCGCGCTTCGGCGAGGTAAGCGAGATATTGCTCGACCAATTGAAGAATGGAAATTTGCGCGAGATCGACCTTCTGCGCACGGGCGAGGTTCAGCAGAAGATCTAGAGGCCCCTCCCACCCGTCGAGGTTGAGTGTCAGCTCATCCGACTGCCGGATCGGCTGCTGATCGAAATCCTCTTCCACGCGCAGAGACTAGCCGGAACTGGCACTCGCGCAAAAGGCGGGGCACCAGTCATTTGTGGATAAATCAGCGAGCCCGGCGTCCCACTCGGGGAGCCGCCGCTGGCGCGCTTCCCGCCTCGGCCACTGCCTCATTGATGAAGCTCTCGACGTCGAGTCGCATCCGATGCAGCGCATCCGGGTTCAAATAGACCATGTGGCCCGACGGATAGTAGCGGAACTCAAGATTCTTCTGCTGCGCCGGCTCAAGCATCATGTGATTAAGGTCGTATTCGGTGCCGAAGAAGGGCGTCGCCATATCGTACCAGCCGTTGAGCGAAAGCACCTTAAGATACGGGTTGGTCCGCATGGCCGTTGCAAGATCGATCGCGGTGTTCGGATTGTTCAGCGTGTACCGGATGCCAGGCGCCTTGTGTTGCCAGTCCCATTTGAAGCCGTCTTCGTCGCTCGCGCTGAGACGGTAGGTCATGTCGGTCTGGTACCCGAGGTCCTTGGCAAGGTAATTGTGGAGCGTGCCGATGAACGCTCCGCTGATGGCCGCGTCCGATGCATCGTAATCGGGACCTTCGCCGGCAGCATCTGGATCGACGCCCGTGTAGCGGGAATCATACCGGCCGACGGTCTCGCGTTCGTCGCGGAGCAGCTCCTTCCGGAAGCGCGACAAGTCGACGCGCAAGTTGGCACGCTCGATGAACTCGGTCGACAGACCGGTCAGCGCGCTCATCTGCCGCGCGACCGAATCGCGCTCTTGCGGGCTAATCGTCTGTCCCTTCTCGAGTGCCGAAGCATAGGGGCCCTCAGCAAACGCGCGCGCCTCCGCTGCGGCCTGCTCAACCGTGGCGGGCGGATTAGCCATCTTGTGATGGTACCAGGCGGTCGTCGCGTAGCTCGGCAGATAGTTGATGTAGTCGCGGTCGAGGCCCGGCTGGCGGCGCCCGTAATTCATGATCGACGACAGCAGCACCACGCCGTTCAGCGCTACGCCGCGGTCCTGCAGCTGGTATGCCAGCGCGCCTGAGCGGGTCGTCCCGTAGCTTTCACCGAAGAGGAACTTGGGGCTGTCCCAACGGTCAAATTTCGTAACGTACCGCATGATCGCGCGCGCGAACGCATCCGCGTCTTCATCGACGCCATAGAAATCGGAGCCCTTCGCATCGCCGAGCGGACGCGAATATCCGGTGCCCGGAGCATCGATGAAGACAAGGTCCGTGGTTCCGAGCAACGTGTCTGGATTGGGACCGAAGTTGAACGGCGCCGGACGGATGTAATCTGGGCTTCCGGTCTGAAGCCGCATCGGGCCGAACGAGCCCATCCGCAGCCATAGCGACGCGGAACCTGGGCCGCCGTTGTAGAAGAACGTGACCGGGCGACGCGAGCCGGAAGCGCCGTCGAGCGTGTCGGCTGTATAGAAGATGCTAGCCTTGGGCTTTCCGGCGGTGTCGCGGATCGTGAGCGTTCCGGCCGTAGTTGTGTACTTGAGGGTGCGGCCGCCGACCTGAACGGCGTGGCGGGTCGACACCTGCTTTTCGTCCACCGGTGCATCGGCCCAGCCAGACTTTGCGGCCTCGGCCAGCGCTTCGGAGTGCAGCGTGTCGACGCTCTTCGACTTGTCACTACCGGAAGCGGATTGCGCAAAGCCGGGCGAAGCGATCAGGACGACGGCAGAAAGCAGGCTCAACAGACGCATCAACGAAACTCTCCGGGTTGATTGGAATCGAGGAAGAACCAGCTTCGCAAAGAAGGGTTTTTCCGGGCAACCCAGTTCATCGACGAACAGGCAGCTCACATCGACAAATGCAGGGATCAAGCGAGCGCGAGAAGCGTGTCGCGCTTGGCGATTTCCTCTTTGAAATTTGGGCCATCCGGCTCGATCATTGTACTTGCCATGGCACGGGCCAGGCGCGCTTCGCCTTCCGGCGTCATCGCCGGCACCGCAGCAGCCACGGCGACCATTTCCTCCATGTTTCCCGAGCAATGGAGCGCGACATCGCAGCCCGCCGCCACGACACCGGCTGCCCGCATTCCAAAACCTCCCCGGAGTGCCTCCATGCCGATGTCGTCGCTCATCAACCAGCCGTCGAAACCGATCGCTCCTCGGATGATGGTGCCGATGATGGTCGGCGACATGCTCGCCGGACGGTCCGGGTCCCATGCAGTGTAGACGACGTGGGCGGTCATCCCCATCGGTGCCGAGGCGAGCCGCTGAAACGGCTCGAGGTCCGTCTCCAGCTGGTCAGCGCTTGCGCTAACGACAGGGAGTTCCTTGTGGCTGTCGACCAGCGCACGCCCATGGCCGGGCATATGCTTGATGATCCCAACGACGGCGGCGGATGCCATGCCGTCAAGAACGGCACGGCCGAGCGCAGCGACCTGCATCGGCTCGGAACCGAGCGAGCGGTCGCCTATGATGTCACTGGCGCCTTGCTGGCGCACGTCCAGCAGCGGGAGGGCATTCACATTGATCCCCACAGACCGCAGCATCAGCGCGAGCGCTCGCGCATTTGACCGCGCCGCCTCGATCGCTGAGGATGGAGCGGCCTCATACAGGTCCGCGAACTTCTCGGCGGCCGGGAATGCGGGCCACGCCGGCGGGCGCATCCGCGCTACGCGCCCACCCTCCTGGTCGATCAGGATCGGCAAATCGTGACGGCCGGTCAGATGCCGCAGCGAGTCCGTGAGGCGAAGCAGCTGTTCCGGATCGTCGCAGTTGCGCCGGAACAGGATGAAACCCGCCGGATCAGCATCACGGAAGAAGCTGCGTTCGTCCTCTGTGAGCCCGAACCCTTCGAGCCCGTAAATCGCTGCCTGCATTATTGCGCCACGAAGCAGTTCTCGCCGGCCGCCTTGAGCGTCTCGCAGGCCTGTTTCGCTTCCGCAGGCGAGGCGGAGGTGGCGCGGAGCCTAATTCCGCCCGGGAAGGGTATGATCAGCTTGCCCATGCTGCCAATGGACGGGAAACGCGAGGACAATGCCGTCCAGGCGCGCTCCGCCTGCGCTTGGTTTGCAAAAGCGCCGAGCTGGATCACGCTGCCGCGAGCGACCGTGGGCGGCTGAGGCTCCGGTGCTGACGCTTGTGCAGGAGCTTTCGTCTCGGCCGAGAAGCCAGGCTTGGGAGCGGGCTCAGGCGCTGCTTTCAGGGGTCTGGCGACTGGCTCCTCTGGGAGCTTGCTGAGATCCAGCTTGGAGTCCTTGTCCTCACCCGCGCTGGTCTCGAACGCAGTCTGACTCTCGCCACCGACGTTGAGCCCGCCGCGATTGGGCGGTTTCACCTTGTAAGGTCCGGGCGGTGCTTGGATCAGCTCGGGCGGACCGTTCACCGCAGTCTCCCGACGACCTAGCCAAAAAAAGGTCGCGGCAACTATCAGGCCGGCAAGCAAGATGACCGCGAGAGCGGCGAGCATCTTCCGCGCGGAAACGCCGCGTGGCTCGTCTTCGTCTTCGACGGCCTGCAACCAAGGCAGCTGTTCGTCATAGGAACGTTGGTCCGTCACCGCTCGACCTTGTCCTTCCACGGCAGACCCACGACTGCGCAGCTGAGGTGAATCTTCCCCATGCGCTGGCAAAGCACCTCGGAATGGGCTTGCGAGGTTGTCCCTACCCGGAAGCGGTAAAACATCCGGCCCTTCGAATTGCGATCAGGTCGCACAAGAGCAGGCAGGTGAGCCATCGCCGGATAGGCACGAACCATATATTCCCAGCCGGCTTTGGCCTGCGGCACCGAGCCGAACGCACCGATCTCCACGAGCCTGCCAGTTGCGCCCTCGACCACGCGCGGTGGCCACGGCTTCAGCGGCGCAGAATGTGTGGTCGCCGGTTGAACTTCGGTTTTTGAGTCGGGTGCTTGGGAAGTATCGGCTGCGGCCTGGGCCTCGGAAGCAGCCGCCTTTTCGCTCTCCGTCTCCGGGGCCTTCTTTGGTGGAGCCGCGTAATGAACCTCGCGAACAGGAGCTGGGCGAACTTCCGGCACCAGCTCCGGCGCGACCTCCGGCTGAGGCGCGATCCGGACTTCCTGTGGAGCGGATCGCGGTTCCGGTAGCGTGAGCGTGGTCGTTGGCTGGACGCTCGTGGGTTGCACACTCGGATGCGGCGCCTGGCTTCGACTCCCAATCCAGAACGAAGCAGCAGCAATGACAAGGAGACCTGCAACTACCCATAGACTCAGATCGCTCAGGCCCCGTCTCGCACGACGTGGCGCCTTTCTTGGTTCGTCTGATAGCCAAGGAAGCCGGTCCATGCCGACCGCAGCGCGGCTGTCGCCCATCGTCAACGCATCTCCTCGGTCGCGGCAACGCCCATCAGGCCGAGACCACTGCGGATGATTTGCGCGATTCCGAGCGCGAGTTCCAGCCGGGCGCGCGAAAGTTGTGGATTGTTTTCAAGGAGGAAGCGCCGGGTTGGATCGTCGTTGCCGCGATTCCACAGGGCATGGAACTCGGCAGCGAGGTCATAGAGGAAGAATGCAATCCGGTGCGGTTCGTGGGCCATCGCCGCCCCTTCGAGCACGCGCGGATATTGGGCGGCGCGCTTCACGAGCGCGAGCTCCTCCTCGTCGAGCAGCGACAGGTCTGCCTGCACGCCAAGATCGACGCCAGCGTCTCCAGCCTTGCGCTTGAGCGAGCTGATCCGTGCGTGAGCGTATTGGACGTAGAAGACCGGATTATCCTTCGACGCTTCCACAACCTTCATGAAATCGAAGTCCAGCGGCGTGTCGGCCCGTTTGGTCAGCATCATGAACCGCACGACGTCCTTGCCGACTTCGTTCACGACGTCCGCGAGCGTCACGAAGTCGCCTGCTCGTTTTGACATCTTCACCGGCTCGCCACCGCGGAATAGTCGGACCATTTGGACCAGCTTCACGTCGAGATCGACGCGGCCATCGGTTAGAGCTCTGACCGCCGACTGCACGCGCTTGACGGTGCCAGCATGGTCCGCGCCCCAGATGTTGACGAGATGATCGGCGTTCTGCGCCTTCTCCCAATGGTAAGCCGCGTCCGAGCCGAAGTAGGTCCAGCTGCCGTCCGATTTCTTCATCGGCCGGTCCTGATCATCGCCGAACTCAGTCGAACGGAAGAGAGTGAGTTCCACCGGCTCCCATTCGTCATGCGGGTCGAGGCTCTTCGGCCGCTCAAGCATACCTTCGTAGACCAAGCCCTTATCGCGAAGCACTTCCATAGCCTTGTCGACAGCTCCGGTGCGCTGGAGCCCGGCTTCGGAAGCGAACTTGTCGTGATGGATGCTGAGCAGGCCGAGGTCGTAGCGAATAAGGTCGAGCATCGCCTTGATCGCCGCATCACGGAAGATTGGCAGCCACTCGCCTTCCGGCGCTGCGGCGTATCGGGCGCCATATTCGGCCGCAAGAATCGCACCAACGGGCTTCAGATAATCGCCGGGATAGTATCCTTCCGGGATTTCGCCGATGTCCTCGCCGAGCTTCTCGCGATAACGGAGGTGCAGAGAACGGGCGAGGGTATCCACCTGCGCGCCCGCGTCGTTGACATAATATTCCTTGGTGACGCGGAACCCCGCTGCTTCCAATAGCCGGGCAAGGCTGTCGCCGACTACGGCGCCGCGGCAATGGCCCATGTGGAGCGGCCCAGTAGGATTCGCCGACACATATTCGACGTTGACGCGTTCGTTCGCGCCGATGCTCGACAGCCCGTACTCGTCGCCTTCCCGAAGGATGGTCCTAAGCTCGTCACGCCACGCGTCGGCGTTCAGGCGAATATTGATGAAGCCTGGCCCCGCGATCTCGACCGACGTGACAGGCGGAAGCGCCTGCAGCTTTGGCTTGATCGCTTCGGCGAGTGTACGCGGATTGGTTCCCGCAGCCTTTGCAAGCACCATGGCTGCATTGGTCGCGAGGTCACCATGAGAAGGATCGCGCGGCGGCTCGACGGTCACGTTTTTCCGGTCGGCTTCTGGCGGCACCTCGCCTTCGCTAACGAGGTCGTCGAGCACTCCGTCGAGGAGCGCGGCATATTGGGCGTAGAGGCTCAATTCATCCCACCGATGCTGGAGGTTCGCGCGCCTCTAGCGCAGCGTGGGCTCAAGGTCACGGGCGATCCCAACACAGTTGATTACCATTCGCGCCCGCAAATACGCTTCGGGTGATCCGACGGAATTTGTTCGATTATCAGAACCTTGGCCGTCAAACGCCTCTAGCGCGGATGACCGCGCTGCGGATCAACTCCACCTTTCAGCTGCAAACGGTGGGCTCGGAGGGGCCTTGCGTCTCGGAGTAGCAATTGCCCGCCGCTGCATCGGCTCGATTGGCCGACCGCAAGGCTACGCCCGCCGCCATCGCGGCCGCGATCACCAAGACGATTGCTGTGATTCTCCTGTTCATGCGTCCGACTCTAAAGCCAATGCATTGAGATCGCGTAACTATCAGTTTTGTTGACTGGCGTCAGGGCAAAGATTTGATGGCCGCTTCCTTTTGCGGGGGTGACGTGATGAGCGTGCCACACATGAAAACCCTGAGGCGATAGTGGTTAAGCGAACCGCAGTTTCGCGATTCTCGAATCCTAGAATCGATTCGCAGGCAGGTTCACCGGCCCGATTAGCTCCTCATGGCGCGCTATAGCGAAGCGATCGGTCATCCCGGCGATGAAGTCACCGATGGTGCGAACTTGCTGCATGCGGTCGCTGCCACGCTGCCACGGCTCCGGCAACAACGAGGTGTCAGCACGATAGGCTGCCGCAAGATCTGCAACGACGCGCTGTGCCTCCTCGCGAACGGCCTTTAGCGCCGGAGCGTCGTAGAGTTGCTCATACAGAAAGCGCTTGAGCACGCGCTCTTCGGCGACAAGGTCGTCGGAAAAGTCCGCGAGCTGCCGTCCGGCATCGCGAATCTCTTCGACTGTCTGCACGCCTGTCTCGCTCACTCGACGCTCAGTCTCGGCGAGGACATCTTCGACCATAGTGCCGATCATGTCGCGCACCAGGGCGCGCTGACGCTTTTCGAGAGCAATGCCGGGATGCCTGTCTCCAATTGCGCGCCAGAGACGACTGACGAGCGGCAGTTCGATCAGTTCATCGAGCTGGAGCAGGCCGGAGCGCAAGCCATCGTCGATGTCGTGATTGTCATAGGCAATATCGTCGGCGATCGCCGCGACCTGAGCCTCCAGGCCGGCCCAGGTCGAAAGCTCGAGATCCCACTCTGCATTTGCTTCGCTCATTGCCCAAGTCGGCTCGGAAATCGGCCCGTTGTGCTTGGCCAGCCCCTCCAGCGCTTCCCAGCTGAGGTTCAGCCCATCGAATTCCGGGTAAGGCGTCTCCAGCCTGGTGACGATGCGGATTGCATGCGCATTATGGTCGAACCCGCCCGCGTCGGCGAGCGCCTCGTTCAAAGCGTCTTCGCCCGCATGTCCGAACGGTGGATGACCGAGGTCATGCGCAAGGCATAATGCTTCGGTGAGGTCCTCATTCAGTCCGAGCGCCCGCGCAATGGTCCGGCCAATCTGTGCGACCTCGATGCTATGGGTGAGGCGGACCCTGAAATGGTCACCGTCCGGCGCGACGAACACCTGTGTCTTGTGGCGCAGCCGCCGAAAGGCAACGGAGTGGACGATCCGATCCCGGTCGCGCTGGAAAATGTCGCGGGGACCTCGCGGCCCCTGGTCGCTCTGCGGATGAAGGCGCCCGCGCGACTTCGAGGGAAGCGCGGCAACGCCCGGGGGGAGGATCATGGAGTGCCGAGTGGCACAATCTGATCAGATACGGAATTGCTCCATTTGAACGCACTGATGTTCAGTGTTTCCAGGTCAGCCGCAAACGTGTCGGCATCGCCCGTGCTGCGGAACGGGCCGACGACAAGACGCGAACGATCGGCGCTCCGTGCAATGTAGCCCGGAATGCCGTCGAACAGCTCGCGATCTTTCGAGGTGATGCGTTCGAACTGGCCGGGTAGAGCGGCGGAATTCGACCCGCTCGCAAGCTGCAACCAGATTTTGCCGGGCGCGAATTGACTATTTGTTTGGCGCTCAACCTGTTGGCGGGTGATGGGGGCCGAGTAGGCAACCTGCACGGGCGCCGGCGTCGTCGGCTGCAACTTGGGTTGTGGCGGAGAAACGGGTGCGGCTGCCGGCGGTTGACGAAGAAGCGCGTCGACGCCCGCCACGCGGTCGGTCGTGACGGACGACGTAACGGTTGGCTGCGTGTAGCTCGTCGTGGGCGCCGCATAGGCGTAGGCCGTCGCGGAGGCATCCGGGAAAATTCCGAGATTGACCGCCGCAGCCTTTTGAGCCGGCTGGAGTGATGGCAGCCGTTGCAGGAAGGGCGCAACGCGCGACCAGCTTCCCGGCATAGCGGCGTCGATCGCCACCATCGCCCCATTCGAATCTCCCGTCAGCGCGAGAACGAACGCGCGTGTTCGCCCGGCAGCGGAGTCACCCTTGGCGGAGAGTGGAACAAGCATGGCGAGAGCCCCATCCTTGTCACCGCTGATTGCAAGGCTGAGCGCCAGCCTGCGGCGGGCCTCATCGCCATCGGGTCCGCCGAGTGCCGCGCGATAGTCCGCCTGCGCGTCGGCCTGACGTCCGAGCAGGTCGTAGGCGAGACCGCGATCGCAGCCGAGCATGGTCGGTGTCGCACCCAGCTCTTGTGCTCGCTTGAAGTAGGGGAGCGCTGCCTTCGCGTAACCGTTCGCGACCGACACGGCCCCCATTCCGGCCTCTGGTAGTGCGCTGCGGGGGTTAACGTCATCGGCGCGAGCGAAGAACCCCGCCGCGGCCTGCGTGTCGCCGAGTTCCAGGGCCGACCGGCCAGCGCCGATCAGCGCGTCGAAGTCCTTCGGGTCCGAGGCCAGCGTGCGCACATAGCGCGCGAGAGCGGCGGCGGGAGTCTCATTGTAGGGTGAGTAGCTGCCTTGAGCGGCCGCAGGAGAGGCCGCCACAAGCAAAGCCGTTCCGGCGAACGCCAGACCAAATCGATTCAACGTTAGCCGCAACAATCCCCGCATCTGCCTCCCTCTGCTGCAGAGAATCTTGCCCGAAGCTTTCTGCCTAGAGGCTTTACGGTGAGCCGTGCAGGTGAATCGATGAGAGGGGCGTAATCAGCCCGGCAAGCATGCGCGTTTAACGAAAAAGGGCGGCCCGTACGTGGAGCCGCCCTTCGAATTGCAGTCTTGAATCCTATTGGTTGTTCTGACGATTGAGGAACCGCGGGATGTCGATCGGCTCCTTGCGGTAGTCCGCTTCGTCCTCATCGATCTGCGCCTTGGGAGCACCGCGCGCAATGTTCGACATCCGCTCGAACAAAGTACCGCCCGCTGCGGCGATCGGAGGCTGTGTCTCGTCCTCGTCTTCCGGCGGGGCGATTGGAGGAGCGCCAACGGGGCTCGTCAGGACGTCGTCGGCACCGAGCAGCAGTTCTTCATCTTCGATCTCGTCCGTCGTTTCGGTTTCTTCCATCTCCGACTCCTCCGTCATGACGGGAGCCTGAGCAGTCGGAACTGGCGTGGACGGAACCGCGGTTGCCGTACGCGCCGGGAAGCTGAACACTTTCGCCGGCGCAGGCTGCGCGACCGCGTCGGCCTCGATACCAGTCGCAACGACCGACACGCGAATCTTACCGCCGAGATCGTTGTTGAATGCCGATCCCCAGATGATGTTCGCATCGGGGTCCACGAGCTCCTTGATGTGGCTGGCGGCCTCGTCGACCTCCATCAGGCGCATGTCCTCGCCGCCGGTGATCGAGATAATCACGCCCTTGGCGCCGCGCATGCTTACTCCGTCGAGCAACGGGTTGGAGATGGCCTTTTCGGCGGCCTCGATCGCGCGATTGTCGCCATCGGCTTCGCCCGTGCCCATCATCGCCTTGCCCATCTCGCTCATGACCGAGCGGACGTCGGCGAAGTCGAGGTTGATGAGGCCGGGCATAACCATCAGGTCGGTGATTCCGCGAACGCCCTGCTGCAGGACCTCGTCGGCCATTTCGAAGGCTTCCTTGAAGGTCGTCTCAGAATTGGCGAGGCGGAACAGGTTCTGGTTCGGGATGACGATCAGCGTGTCGACGTGCTGCTGAAGTTCCTGGATGCCGGAATCCGCTGCGCGACCGCGGCGCGCGCCCTCGAACGCGAACGGCTTGGTGACCACACCGACGGTCAGGATCCCTTTGTCACGAGCGGCCTTGGCAATGACCGGGGCAGCGCCGGTGCCGGTGCCGCCGCCCATGCCGGCGGCGATGAAGCACATGTGTGCGCCTTCGAGCGCCTGGGCGATCTCATCGATCGTCTCTTCGGCGGCCGCTCGGCCGATCTCCGGACGCGAGCCAGCGCCGAGGCCTTGCGTGATCTTGAGGCCGAGTTGGATCCGGCGGTCAGCAAGCGAGGCGTTGAGCGCCTGGGCATCGGTATTCGCGACCACGAAGTCCACGCCCTGAACGTCCGCACGCATCATGTTCGCAATGGCGTTGCCGCCAGCACCGCCGACGCCAATGACGCTAATCCGCGGTCGGAGCTCGTCGACCTCCGGCCTGATGAAATCGATGCTCATGTCCCTAATCTCCCCCAAGCACCAACGTGTTGAGCCTTCGGGATGAATCTTTGAATCATCCCGAGTCGCAAGCCAAGCAGAAAAGTTAACAACGGCAAAAAAAGTGGGGAGAAGTGTCTCTCGAAAGACTCACTTATCCACAGGCTCGCCCCGCGTCGCGCAGCACTATTTCGCTCGTCCGTTGGCTCGTTTCGGCACCGGCCACGCTCTTGCCTGCCTAGCCGACCTCCAACTATTGTATTAAACTGCCGTTAATTTATGCCACCAGCGTGAGCGGACGAAACAGGGGCTATCCGTCGGTGCTGAGCGATCTTGCTTCCACGCCTGTCGAGCGATTAGCGCGAGCGCGGCGCGACGTTGCAAGTTCCTCGATCCTTCCGATTGACCCGCCCGCCTCGGAACGAGTTCAAGCAAGCTTCGAACGCGACGGGTTTCTGGGTCCGGTCCAGTTGTTCACGCCGCGCGAGTGCCGTGCTCTTTTGACCTACCTGGATGACCACAGACGGCCCGCTCCGGCAGATTGGCAGAAGGGAGGAGCCGTAACGGACTGGCTACTCTACCGTCTCGCCGCGGACCCGCGTCTCATTGATGTGCTGAGACCGATACTGGGCGAGGACTTCATACTTTGGGGGTGTTCCGCGGTGCGCCGGCATCCCGGAGAGATTCATCCCTGGCACGTCGACGTTGAAACTTCCGCGCCGGACGGCTCCTTCGTCTCCGTTTGGATCGGCCTGGAAAATACGCGCAGCAAGCCGGGCCTCCAGCTGGTTGCCGGTTCGCACGTAGCCGGAGCGACTGTCCAGCAAGTGCAGGCCCAACACGGATTTGGCCGCGGAAAGGCATCCACAGAGACGGTGCTCGCCTGGGCGCGGGAACGAAATACGGCGGCTGCTCTCGTTTGCCCTGAGCTGGACGACGGCGACGCGATCCTCTTCGATGGGCGGCTGTGGCACGGTTCCCGGAATGAGCGCCGTTCAGGCACGCGCTCCGCCCTGCTTCTTCAATTCGCTTCGGTGGACACTCCGGTCAGGATGCACAACGAAGCCAAGCTGGAATGGCCGTTCGAGTTCGCCAAAATCCCGAAGCCACCGACGATCCTTGTGCACGGATCGGACGAGGCGGAAATCAATCGGGTGGTGCCGCCGCCAATGCCCGCACCTGGAAAGGCAATACCAATGCTTTCGACCTGCGTTCGTTCGATCGGGCTCCCGCTTCAGCAAGGTGAAAGCGGGTGGCAGCCCTATGACTTTTTCCGCGGGTCGACACCGGTGATCGACGACATGGAATGTCACGCGTCAGTGCTGAGCGCCGGCCATTGCCCGCATCCTCCCCATTCGCACGCCGAGGAGGAGTTGCTGATCATTCTCGATGGCGAAGCGGAACTGCTCATTGCCGACAAGCCCTCATTCGAAGGCGCGCGGGTGGAAAAGGCCGGACAAGGGGCCTTCGCTTATTATCCCGCATTCCAGCATCACACGATCCGGAACTCGGGTACGGAGCCGGTCTCCTACTTGATGTTCAAATGGCACGTTGACGGAGCGACGGCGGCAGCCAATCCGCTCCGCACGGCGGTCTTTCGGTTTGAGGACGCCAAGGCCCACGGAACGCATGGCTTCGCTGTCGAGCGGCTTTTCGAGCAGCCGACGGGATGGCTGGGAAAACTGCATTGCCACACGACTCGTCTCGCTCCCGGCGGTGGCTACGCGGCGCACGTCGACGCCTACGACGTGGCGATCGTGATGCTTTCCGGAAGGGTCGAAACGCTAGGCCAGGAAGTGGGGCCGTATAGCGTCATCTATTATTCGGCCGGGCAGAAGCACGGCATGCGGAACATCGGGGACGAGCCCGCGCACTATCTCGTGTTCGAGTTTCATCCAGCTTCCCTGAACCTGGGACAGCGGCTGCGGTGGCGCACGAAGCCATTTGCCAAGCGAGTGGCGAAGCGCACCGCACGCGTTTTCGGCGTCGATCTGCATCGGCTTAGGAGCCGCTTCGGCGCTAGCGCATAGTCGTCGGCGGCGGCGCTACTCGCTCGATGTCGCAATTGCGGCGCTGCACCGGCGCTTCCAGCCTTCAGCCCAGACTGGATGGCGAGTTGGATCAGAACCGCAAGAACGATATGGTCAAACAATTCCCTGACAACTCCACGAGGTTCGATGCCCCTCGACGTGAGGATTTACGCGCGGGCGAGCCAGTCTCGTTCCCGCGATTTGCGCGCCTCGGCGAAGCTTGGCCGGGTTGTGCGCTGGTGGCGCGCCCCTTTTTGGCTGCTTGCTATCGTCACGGGCGCCAAGAGCTTCGTCGACAATCCAATTCTAGGTTCGCGGCGGCTGAACGGAATGGGATTGCACGTCTGGCGCGTGACGGCAGCGCACTGGTTTGCGACTTGGAGGCGAGTGCGCCTTGCGCGACGGCTGCCTCCGGAGCTGAAGACTCAATTTGACCGCGATGGCTTTGTGATAGTGCCAAACGTGCTACCGCCCGGGCAGTTTGAAAGCCTGCGCGCTGATCTCTTCGACGCCGACTTCGAGTGCCGGAGTCACCAGCAGGGCGATACAATCACTACGCGCATTCCAGTCGGCCCCGAGCTGCTGCGTCGCGTGCCTGCGCTCGCCGCCTTGCTCCGGTGCCCCTCGTGGAAACGCCTCATGGCCTATGTGGCGAGCACCCGTGCCGAGCCTCTCTACTACATTCAAGCGATTGCGGGGGGTGTTGCCGAAGGGCCCGCAGACCCACAGCTGGAGCTGCATTCGGACACCTTCCAACCGTCGCTCAAGGCATGGATGTTCCTGACCGACGTGCCCAACGATGGGCGGCCGCTGACATACGTCGCAGGCTCGCACCGCCTGACGCCCGGCCGGGTAGCGTGGGAGAAGCGACGGAGCATGGAGATCGCAACGGCCGACCGGCTTTCGCAACGCGGCTCACTGCGTATCACGCCGGCGGAGCTGCCCGCACTCGACCTGCCGCAGCCCACGCACTTTGCCGTTCCGGCGAATACGCTGATTGTGGTCGATACGTGCGGTTTCCATTCGCGCGCGGCTTCGGATACGGTGACCCTGCGGATTGAGATTTGGGCATATTCCCGCCGCTCGCCGTTCCTGCCGTGGACCGGCCTCGATCTACTATCGTGGAGGCCGCTCGCCATCCGCCGCGCCGGATGGTTTGCCCAGCTGTTCGATTGGTTCGACCGGCGCGGATTGATGAAGCAGCAATGGCGGCCTTCTGGCAGCTGGCGTGAGGCGATCAGGGGCTAGTCGAGGTCAACCTGGCAAACGGTGGGAACTCCTACTGCCCACCAGATTGCGCCAAACGCGGCGATGGCCGCAGTCAGCACGAAGGCGCTTTCGTAGCCGGCACGCTGCACGACGATGCCGGTGACGATCGGACCGAAGATGCCGGATAGATTACCGAAGGCATTCTGAATGCCGATCCATGTGCCGGCTGCCCGCGGACCTGCAAACATCTGTGCGACCGCGTAAAGATTCAACGACAGCGACGCGCTGGCCGCGCCGGCAAGGCAAAGCAGGATGGCGATCGGAAGCGCGGTATGCGCGAAAGCAAGGCCGAGGATCGATCCGGCCGCCAGAGTCTGGCTGGCGACCATCATCCAGCGGCGGCATGCGGCCTCCGACCGCCCGGACCGAGTCCACCAGTCCGAGAAATGGCCATACGCGAAAGCACAGGCACCCTGCACCGCATAACCCAAAGTTGCGAGCAGTGTCATTTGCGTGATCGAGAAGCCGCGCGACTGGACAAGAAAAAGCGGCAGCCAGGCGAGCAGGAAATAGAAGCAGTAATTGCCCAGGCAGTGGACGATCGACATCGACCACAAAGCCCATGTTCCGATCAGCTTCCTGACGGGCACCTGTGAATCTTGATCTGCATGGCCGGTGGTCGAGAGTGTACGGATGGTTTGACGCCAAGGGACGAGCCAGAACAGCGTCACGAAACCGAACGCGAAGAACATCGCGCGCCAGCCCAAGCTCGCGACGATCAGACCTCCCGCGAGCGTCCCTGCGGCGGGCCCGAGTGCGATGCCCATCGCGACCGCCGCATTGGCAACGCCGCGTCTGTTGGGCGGAACATGCCGCGCAATGATCTTTGAACTGCCGGGAAACGAGATACTCTCGCCCACGCCAAGTATGATTCGAAGCAGGACCAGGCCCGCGAAGCCGCCGACAAGACCCATGAGCAGGGTGCTTGCAGCCCAAACGAGGATCCCAGCGGCCATCAGTTTGTAAACGGAGAACCGGTCGCACAGCCACCCGGTGATTAGCTGGACCGGTGCATAGACCCAGAAAAAGGCTGAAAAGGCGATGCCATAGGCTTCCGGAGAGAGGCCAAGCTCTTTCCTCATCACGGGGGCCGCGATAGCAACCGCGCCGCGGTCGACGTAATTAAGGAAAACGGCGGTTCCGAGGAGGAAGACGAGCAGTCCCGCGGAGCTTCTGCGCGTCGCTGCAAGTGTCGTCATCGATCCCCCTCTCAGGGAAGGCGTAGCATGAGCAATGGCGCGCCAGAACCCGCTGCTCCTGTCGCACGTCACATCTGCAGGCCCGGACCAGTCTCCTGCGACTTGTCGCGCCCAGCCGGCTTGCGAAGATGCGCGGCCGCATTGCCAGCGAAATGGATTGCTCGCGCCGGCAAGGCTTCCAAGGTTCGGAGGGCAAATGCGGAAGCCGCGCGCCATGCTGGCCGCGGTGTTGAGTCGATCGCGTTCATCGCGTCGATGTAGTTGGTCCTGAACAATGCCAGGCTCGGCTTACGGCGCTGCGGAATCTCCCGCGTTGGCCGCAGATTGAGATGCGGATTGCTGTTGATCTCGTAGATTTGCGGCTTCCCGCCCAACAGGCCGAAATCCACTCGCCCATATTCGATGCCGGCAAGATCGAATGCCGGTTTGACGGCAGCGGCATATGTGTTGTCGACGATGAGTCGATACTCCTCATCGTAAAGATCGGGCGGTGTAATTCCGAACTTCCCGTATTTTACGAGCCAATTATCGTCGTGAACGCAAGTGTATCCGAGCAGCCTGTCGCCGACCCGAAAGACAGACAGCTTGCGGTAGAGACCCGGGCGGACCGGCTCGGCCGCATATTCGATGATGAGCGTGGCCGATCGCGGAGCACCCTGCTCCACGGCGGTTTCGATGGCTTTCTCAAGCTCCTCCTGGTTGTCCAGCAAAGGCGAAACGGGCGCCGCGTGGTTACCCTCCAACCGAAGGAACACGGGCCACCTGGAGGGTCGCTCGAGGCTGTCCACGCGATAGGCATTGAAATCGTTGATGCCGGCATGGTGAAGGCCCCGCAGGAGGCCATATCGATCGGCGAATCGCGCCGGGTCGTTAAGCGCATGGATGCCGGCATCCGTAAGCCGGCGATAAAGAAGAGCAGCTTCGTGCAACTGCCAGTTTGAGAGCCGGTCGAGATCCGTGAAAACGTGGGTCGCCTTTTGTAGCACCTTGCGATTCAGGACGCGGTCATAGCTTACAACTTCGACGTCGAGACCACGTTCACCATATAGCGACCGATGTGTGTAGCGGTGCTCGCGCGTGGTGATGACCAGTATCAGAACAGCCCCCAGTCGAGTGAGCAACTCTTGTTTACAAACTGTATTTAACGAATGTATAACAACATTAGCGCCAGTTAAATATCGCGTTGGGAGAGCTTGGGATGGCAAAAGCGAAACTCGCTTCGAAGCTTGATTGGAACCGATTGCTTGGGTTCGAGCAGATCGTTGAGACTCGCGATTCGATTGCGCTGGCTCCGAAGGTCGGCACGAAGACCGGTCTGAAGCTCGGGCAGAAGACCGGGAACAAAGTCGGCCTGAAGTTGGGCGCAAAGCAGGGCGTCAAAGTCTCCTAAGAAGTGCTTGCCGACAACCGCAACCTGGTTGCGCAGTTTGAACCCAGCGCCGATCGAGGGCAGGCTCTCGATCGGCGCATGCGTAAGAGGCTTGCCGAGAGCCTCAATTACGTGTTCGCGGAGGTCGGCGACGAATTGAGCATCGCGCCGGACGCGTGCCGCCAGCTGACAACACGCATCGATTCGGGTCCGCAATCGCCCCACACATTTGGAGCCTATTTTGATCTGGTTCTAGCGCTCGAGAGTGACGAGCCAGAGCTTGCGCGCACGATCGTCGAGGAGATGCTGCAGTACAGCTCGAGCGAGGCAACTGCGATCGGATCGATAGACGACCGCCCTGAAAGCGAGCGCGAACGTTACCGCCGCCTTCTCATGGCCGGAATGGATTATGCCGTTGCTCCCGACTCCGATTTGATGAGTTCGTATCAGCGGCGCCTGGAATCAGCGTTCGCGCTGCTCGAAGCAGGCTTCCCAGAAATGGCTGCGGAGATTCGAGCTCTCCTGCGCGAGATCGTGGTGGCGGCGGGGCCCGAGGACCCGAAGGCGATCACGTTCGACGGCGCGTCCTGCTACATGATGTGGGGCGCTGTCCTCCTTAACGCGCGAGGGCAGAAGAACGTCCTGGATACGGCGCAGGCGCTTGCGCATGAAAGCGGTCACAACCTGCTCTTCGGCTTCTCGGCTTCCGGGCCGCTGGTCGAAAATCCCGACGAAGAACTCTTTAGCTCTCCGCTGCGAAAGGACCCGCGTCCCATGGACGGCGTGTTCCACGCGACCTACGTCGTCGCGCGGATGCATCAGACCCTGAGCCGGCTGCTCGCGTCTGGGGTGCTGGATGATGCGCAAGTGGAGTTCGCCAAAGCTGATCTCGCGCAGCACCGCAAAAACTTCGATCTTGGGGACTCCGTCGTCCGTGAAGGCGGCAGGCTGACTGCGGTTGGCAAGGAAGCCATCGAGGCAGCACGGGGATATATGGCGGCCGCGGCTTAGGGTCGCATTAAAAGCCACCCCTCATCGCCTGAATCAGACGCCCGACGACGCCTTTCGCCTGCGGCGCCCGAACCACGGGACCCGCGATGTCGCGAATGTCGCCTCGTCCCGACGCGGCAAGCAGCGCAAGGCCGACGAGCGTGGAGAATGCTGGGCCGCTATGCGCATCGGGGAGGCCCGTCAGCTGCTTGGGGCGGCCGACGCGAACCGCCCGCCCAAGCACACCCTGCATGTAATCGGCGATGTTTTTAAGCTCGGCGCCACCTCCCGTCAGCACGACTTGCCGTCCAACAGGCCCGGTAAAGCCGAGGCCCTTGAGCGCTCCTTCGATCTCGTTGGTCAGTTCCTCGACGCGCTGGCGAATGACCATCATCAGCTGGGCCCTGGTGAGCTTCATTGGCTCGGCCCCGGGCTCGGCGCCCGCCTGCGTCGCCTCGATCATCTCGTGATTGTCACGAGGGCTGGTCATTGCCGAGCCGTAGAAGCACTTCATCCGCTCGGCGTCGCGGCGCTGCACGGCGAAAGCGGCGGCAATGTCGTTGCTGATGTCGTGTGCACCGATCGGGATCGACCGCAGGCCTACCAGCATCCCGCCATAGTGAACGGACACGTTGGTCACTTCAGCCCCCAGCTCGACCAGCGCGACGCCCAGCTCACGTTCTTCGTCACTGAGACAGGCAAGCGCCGCGGCAATTGGCGAAGCAACAATGGCTCTAACGCCGAGGTGCGCTGATCGGATCACCGTATCGATATTCCGGAGCGGCGACGGGTTGGCGGCGATCACATGAATGTCGACCCCGAGGCGACTGGCGAAGAGGCCGATCGGCTGCTGAACGCCTTGGGCACGATCGATCGTGTAAAGCGCCGGATGGGCGTGGAGAACGACCTGTCCATTGCGGTCGATCGCGCTCTTGCCTGCGTTCAGAAGCTCGTCGATGTCGGCCTGCTCGACCTGATGCCCGCCAAGCTCTACCTCGACATTGGCGACGTCGCTGACCAACTCCCCGGCACCATAGCTCGCCCACACCTCTTCGATCGTCAGCCCCGACATGCGTTCCGCCAGTTCGACTGCTTCGCGAACCGCGAACTCGCTCGCGGCCATGTCGGTGATGTAACCGCGCTTGACGCCGCGACTTTCGCGCTGGCCCGTGCCGAGCACGGTCAACCGTCCGTCCTCGTCAGGCCGTGCGATCATGGCGCTGACCTTGGACGATCCTATGTCGAGTGCGGCGATCAGTTGCTGTTCGGCGGGCGCGGCCACAGGCTAGTATTCAACCCTGCTGCTGTTGTTGAGGTTCGCCCGTAATCGGCTCTCCGGGCGCGCGCGGCAAACGAACGATCATCTTACCCGGAACGCGCAGGTCAAAACGCACGATCCCGCGCCCGAGAAGCCCTGCCGATTTATCCAGCCGCGCGAACTTCACCAGCGCGGACCGAGCAGATTCTTCACCTTCGGGAAGAGCGAGCGTCTCACCCGACTGGAAATTGAGATCCCAACGGCGCCCGCCGACCCAAGTCGCGGAAGCGAGCTGCGGCTTCAGCGTAGGCACGGACGTCATAATGTGTGCGAGTTGATCCGCCTGGGAATTGGCTCCCGGCCCGATGAGCAGCGGCAGATCAGGCATCTTGTCCACGGGAACGCGGTCCAAGACGACGCCGCCCGCATCGATCAGCGAGAGCCGGCCGCTGCTCTGCCACAATGCCGCGGGCGTCCTCTCGACGATGTCGATGGCGAGCGAGTCCGGCAGACGGCGTGAAACGCGCGCATCTTTCACCCACCCGAATTGCAACAGGCGGTGTCGGATCGCCGAGACATCGACGAGCGCCTGCGGCGCCTTGGCCGTTCCCGCAGCGTCGGCGGCCCGGCGCAGTTCGTCCGTGACGACCTCATCCACGAGCGCGCGGTTCATGTGGTTCAACCCGACGATCTGGTAGCCGTTGACGGTGAATCCGGCCTGCCCGATCGCGGCACCGGCCGCCCGCTCGGCCCTCGCCGGAATATCCAGGGCGAGGAGGACGACGAAGCCGATCGCAAGCAGAAATCCGCCAAAGACCACTCCCGCGATTCGGTTTGCGCGCTTCTGGTTGACCGGCAGTTTCTTGGCGATCTTCCTCGGGACCGAGACTTTGGCCTGCGTGCGCGACTTGGACCGGCCGGCTCCGCCCCTTCGAACATGCGCGGCGCTCATAGCAACGCCTCCTCGATCAACCGCTCGACCAACTCACCGTAGCTGATGCCCTTGAGCTTCGCCTGCTCGGGCACAAGGCTCAACGGAGTCATTCCGGGCTGCGTGTTGACTTCGAGCAGGTAGATGCCTTCGTCACCCTGCTCGTCGTCCCAGCGGAAATCGGAGCGCGACGCTCCCTTGCAGCCGAGAAGTCGGTGAGCCTTGGCGGCCATTTCCATCATCGATTGCGCAATATCGTCGGGGATTTCGGCCGGGCAGACGTGAACGGTAAGGCCGTCCGTATACTTTGCGGCATAGTCGTAGAAACCCGCCTTGGGCTTGAGTTCCGTCACGGCGAGCGCCTCGTCGTTGAGCACCGCAACGGTAAGTTCGCGGCCCTTGATGAAGGGCTCGGCGAGCAGTTCGTCGAACTCGTGCCATGGCCCAGGAACATCGCGCCCGATAGGGTTCCCGTAATTGCCGTCAGCGGTGACGATCGCCACGCCCACCGACGAGCCTTCGTTGACGGGCTTCAGCACATAAGGCCGGGCCATCGGGTCGGCGCTGTAGATGCTCTCGCTCTCGACGATTCTGCCCGCCGGCATGCGGACGCCATGCGGCACGAGCACCATCTTGGTGAGTTCCTTGTCTATGGCGATGACGGACGTCTCAAGACCGCTGTGCGTGTACTTCAGGCCCATCAGGTCCATCATGCCCTGAACCGTGCCGTCCTCGCCCGGTGTTCCGTGGAGCGCGTTGAAAACGACGTCAGGTTTCCGTTCGCCGAGCCGAGCGGCGACATCGCGGTCCATGTCCAGCTCGGTGACATTCGACCAGCCGCGTTCGCGCAGCGCGGCTGCGACGCCTTTCCCGCTGGTTAGCGAGACCTCGCGTTCAGAAGACCAGCCTCCCATGAGGACGACAATGTGAAGGCCCCGGTTCATGTCCTCCCCACCCGCTGGATTTCCCATTCGAGACTGATGTGGGTTCTTGCTTCGACCCGGCGCCGCACTTCCTCGCCCAGCGCCTCGATCTCCGCGCTTGTCGCGCTACCGAGATTGAGGAGGAAATTGCAATGCTTTTCCGACACTTGCGCATCGCCCATTTGAAGTCCGCGGCAGCCCGCGGCGTCGATTAACGCCCAAGCCTTGTGACCAGGCGGATTCTTGAAGGTCGAGCCGCCGGTGCGGCTCCTCAGCGGCTGCGACTCCTCTCGGGCGCGGGCGATGGCGTCCATCTCCGCGCCGATCGCGTCGGGGTCACCCGGCACGCCGCGGAATGTGGCCTCGATGACGACTGCACCCTCAGGCACTTCGCTGTGGCGATAGGTGTAGCCAAGCTTCTCCAGCGGCCATTCGACAAGCTCGCCGGAGCGAAGAATCAGCCGCGCTGAGACGAGGATATCCCTCACTTCGCGGCCATAAGCCCCACCGTTCATGCGCACGAAGCCGCCGACGGTGCCGGGGATGCCGCGCAAGAATTCGAGGCCAGCGACGCCGTGATCGCGCGCGGTCGACGACACGAGGATTCCGCTGGCTCCGCCACCACAACGCAGGGTCGTTTCGTCCAGTTGCTCGATCTTCGCGAAGGCCTTTCCGAGGCGGACCACGATACCCGACACGCCGCCGTCGCGGACGATGAGGTTCGAACCGAGGCCTACCGCCATTACCGGCACATGGGGGTCGAGCTCGTTCAGGAACTGCTCGAGGTCCTGCTCATTTGCAGGTTCGAACAGCCATTCCGCATTGCCACCGCTCTTGAACCATACGAGCGGCGCGAGCGGCGCATTGGGCGTCAGCCTGCCATGGACTTTGGGCATGGTGTCGACGCCGGTCATTTGTTCCGCCTCGCATCGCAGATGCCGTTCGCCAGGGCCGCGGCCCATTTGGTGATATCGCCGGCGCCCATGCAGATGACCATGTCACCGTCTGCGGCGAGGTCACGGAGCTCGCGGCAAAGTTCGTCGAGGTTTGCCGCGCCGCGCACCATTCGATGCCCGTGCGCGCGGAGTCCCTCGACGAGAGCCGCTGAATCGACCCCGTCAATGGGTTCCTCGCCCGCCGGATAGACGGGCGCCACGAACACGACATCAGCGTCGTTGAACGCATTTTGGAACTCGTCCATCAGTGATTGAAGCCGCGTGAAGCGATGCGGTTGCATTACCGCGATTACGCGGCCTTGCGCGCCTTCCCGGGCGGCCGCGAGCACGGCGCGGATCTCGGTCGGGTGGTGCGCATAATCATCGATGATGATCGCGCCGTCCGCTTCCCCGACTTTCGTAAAGCGGCGCTTGACGCCTTCGAACCTTTCGAACCCAGCAACGATTGCCTCGTCGGAAATGCCTAGCTCCAAGGCGACGGCGATCGCGGCAAGCGCGTTCTGGACATTGTGGCGTCCGGGGATCGGCACCTGGATGCCTTCTATTGTCCGCCGCTCTCCATCCCTGTCGAGGATCACCGCGTCGAAGCGGGTGCCGTCGGACACCGGGATGACATTGTCGGCGCGCGTGTCGGCGAGCGCCGAAAAGCCGTAAGTGACGATCCGCCGGTCGCGGATTCGTCCGATGATGTTCTGGACCTCGGGATGGTCCACGCACAGGACTGCGAGACCGTAGAATGGCACGTTCTCGACAAACTCGACGAACGCATCCTTGACCGCGTCGAAGCTTCCGTAATGTTCTAGATGTTCCGGATCGATGTTGGTGACGACTGCGATCGTCCCGTCGAGGCGCAGAAAGCTGCCGTCGCTCTCATCAGCCTCGATAACCCACCAGTCGCTCTTGCCGAGTCGCGCGTTCGAGCCGTAACGGTTGATGATCCCCCCGTTGATGACGGTTGGGTCGAGCCCTCCGCCGTCGAGAAGAGCGGCGACCATCGACGTTGTGGTAGTCTTTCCATGCGTGCCGGCGACCGCAACGGTCTTTTGCATGCGCATCAGCTCGGCGAGCATCTCCGCGCGCCTGACACGAGGAAGTCGCCGTTCGGCCGCCGCAGCCATTTCCGGATTTCCATCCTTGATGGCCGTCGAAGACACGACCACGGCCGCATCGCCAAGATTGTCAGGCGAGTGGCCTATGGTGACCGGAATTCCGGCCTTGCGGAGCTTCTCGACGACATAGCTGTCCGACGCATCGGAGCCCTGCACCTTATAGCCAAGCTGGTGCATCACCTCGGCGATCCCGGACATGCCGATGCCGCCGATCCCCACGAAGTGGATCGTACCGATGTCCGTCCCCAAAGCCTTCATCACGCGGGCATGCCTCCCGCTGGAGCGACGGCGCGGACGCGAGGGCTTAGCGAAGGGCCGACTGCGACAGGCGCAAGGCCGTTGCCGACCCGTTCGACAAGGTCGGCGAGGTCGCGGGCCGCATGCGGTCTTCCGACCGACAATGCTCGAGCTGCCGCGTTGTTGAGCGCAATCGGATCCGCAGCCATCGCTTCGATCTGGCGAGCAAGTACGTCAGGCGTGAAATTGTCCTGCTGGATGGTCCGGGCACCGCCCGCCTTCGTTATCTCGCGGGCATTGGCGGTCTGGTGATCGTCTGTAGCGGATGGGAACGGGACCAGGATTGCCGGACGCCCGGCCGCCGTCAGCTCGGCAATGGTTGAAGCTCCCGCCCTTCCGATCACCAGGTGAGCGTCGGCGACCTTGTCGGGCATGTCTTCGATGTAGGTTAGCAACTCGGCGGGAATTCCGAGATCCGAATATCTCTTACGGACCCCCTCGATATCATCGGGGCGGCATTGCTGCACGACCTGCAGGCGATGGCGCAGCGACTGCTGCAGCATCCCCAATCCTTCCGGAACGACGTCGCTGAGGACCGACGCGCCCTGACTTCCGCCCGTCACCAGGATCTTCAACGGCGCGATCTCATCAAATGGCGGATAAGGCAGCTCGCCAAGGCGGGCGATCTCCTCGCGGACGGGGTTTCCAACGACTGCCGCCTTCGACCTGTACTTGTTCTTGAGCCGGTCGACCTGATCGTATGCCGTGGCGATCGCCGCCGCTTCGCCCGCGAGCAGCCGATTGACCCGGCCGAGCACGGCATTCTGTTCGTGAAGTACCGTGGGGATGCGCAGCGCACTCGCCGCCAGCAGCGACGGGAGGGCCGGATAGCCTCCGAAGCCAACGACCGCGTCGGGGCGATGCTCGCGATAGATCCTCTTCGCCTCGCCCCTGCCCTTCAACACTGATCCCGCCGCCCTGAGCCAACCCATCGGGCCGCCACCGAGACGGCCGGCAGGCAGAACGTGCACCGGCACGTCCTCGAACAGGCCCGGGAATCTCGTCCCGCGCTCGTCGGTGATCAGAAGAACGCCATGGCCGCGGCTCTTGAGCTCCGCCGCGAGCGCATGGGCCGGGACCATGTGGCCACCGGTTCCACCGGCAGCGAGTACGAAATTCATGCCGTCAGGCTCTCCCCGCTCCACTTTACGACATAGGGCGAGCGCATGAGATACGGGTTCCGCCGCGTGAATGCGAGCAACAAGCCCATTCCGATCGACAACGCGAGCATCGAGCTTCCGCCGTAGCTGATGAAGGGCAGCGTCATGCCTTTGGATGGCGCGAGCTGGACGTTGACCATCATATTGATCAGCGCCTGCAGGCCGAACTGGATCGCGAGGCCCGCGGCCGCGAGGATTGCGAAGCTGTTGTCCTCGTCGAGCAGCTTGATGAGCACGCGCGCAACGATCCCGAGATAGAGCGCCGCGATGGCGAGGCAGGCGATCAGACCGAACTCCTCCCCGATTACCGAGAAGATGTAGTCCGTATGAGGCTCGGGCAGGCCGAACTTGCGGGTGCCTCCGCCCGGTCCCATGCCGAAGAGCCCGCCGGCGGTGAGCGTTCGCATGGCATTCTCGACCTGGAAATTGTCGCCCGTGCCGAACAGGAATTCGTCGATGCGCTGCGTAGCTACGTCGTAGAAGAAGTAAGCGAGGATGACGCCGACGAAGCCGGCCACGCCGAGGCCGATCAGGATGCGCATGTTCACGCCCGCGAGTGCTAGCATCGCGATCCACACCGCCACGAAAATAATGGTGCTTCCAAAGTCCGGTTGCTTCATCAACAAATAGGCGACCCCCCCGGTCAGCAGAGCGGACATCAGGTAGACCGGGAGCGACTTGTCGCTCTCCTTCAGGCTCAGGAGCCAGGCCATGGCGACTACGAAGAAGGGCTTGAGGAACTCGGAGGGCTGGACCTGCCCGATCCCGAAATTGAGCCAGCGCTTCGCGCCGTTCACTTCGGGGCCCATGACAGGAACGAAGATCAGCAGCACAGTGAAGAAGATCGCGCCGAACAGCGACAGGCGGCGCGCCCGCTCCCGAGGCATCATCGAGATGCCGACCATCACAGGAATGCCGAGCGCGATCCACGCAAGCTGACGCCAGAAATAATATAGCTCGTTGAAGCGCACGTTGCCGCCGGAATAGCGCTGAGCAGCGGCGGGCGAAGCGGCGGCCACGGCAATCAGCCCGATCGCGATCAGCACCGTGATCAGAAGCAGCAGCACCTTGTCGATCTCCCAGAACCAGCGGCCGATGGCGCTCGTGTCCGAACGGCCGTAGCGGTTCGGGTCGACCAGCGCCGCCTTGGCTTTGATCTGGCCTTTGATGGTCTTGATCATAGGGCCCCCACTAGCTCCCGGAACTTGTCCCCGCGTTGCTCGAAGTCGCGGAACTGGTCGAAGCTTGCGCATGCCGGCGACAGCAGGACAGTGTCGCCCGGCTCGGCATCCGCCGCAGCCTCTCCCACCGCTCTTTCGAGCGTTTCACACTCTGCCACAGCCATATGCGGCGACAAGAGGCCAGCGAACAATTCGCTCGCTTCGCCAATGGTATAGGCCTTGCGCACATGGCCGAAATGCGGCGCGCATTCGTCGAGATTGTCGGTCTTGGCGAGGCCTCCGCAGATCCAGCGGATGCGATCGAAGGCGGCGAGCGCCGGAGCCGTCGAGGTCGGATTGGTCGCCTTGCTATCGTTGACGAAGAGGACGCCGTCCTTCTCGCGGATGCGCTCCATGCGATGCGGAAGGCCTGGGTAGGTGCGGAGGGCTTGCGCTGCCCTGGATCGCTCCATGCCCAAACCCAAGCAAGCCCGAAGTGCCGCACCGGCGTTCTCGGCGTTGTGCGGGCCTTGGAGGGCGGGCCATTCGGATTGGTCCAAGCCGTTCAAGATTGAGCTCAAGCCTCTCGCAAACGGCTTACCTTGATCGGAAGGAGGCCCGCGAAGCTGGTCCAAGATTTTCGCAGACGCCGGAGTACTCTCGGCGATGATGGCGACATGATCTGCTGACTGCATTTCGAGCAGTCGCATCTTCGATGCAGCATACGCCTCGAAGCTCTCGTATCGGTCGAGATGGTCGGGCGTGATGTTGAGCAGCACCGCGACATCGCAGTCGAGGCTCTGCGTCAGGTCGATCTGGTAGCTCGACAGCTCGAGCACATAGACGCCGCCTTTAAGCAGCGGGTCCTGGGCGAGGATTGGTAGGCCGATGTTGCCGCCCATTTCGGTCGGCACGCCCGCAGTCTTCAGTATGTGGTGGA
>JBEDUM010000091.1:0-57891 GCA_040414585.1 Sphingomicrobium sp.
TCGAGGAGATCCTTCGCGCGGACATGGAGCTTGAGATGGAAGCTGTAACCCAGCTCAAGGGTGCGATCGCCCACTGCGAAAGCGTTAAAGACTATGTCTCACGCGATCTATTCTGCGACATCCTCGAAAACGAGGAGGAGCATATCGACACGCTGGAGCAGCAGTTCGAGATGATTGGTCGGATGGGTCTGCAGAATTACGTGCAGCTGCAGAGCGAGCCGGCGAAGGATTAACCCTCAGCCGTCATGCTGAACTTGGTTCAGCATCCATTCCCGAGAAGTGTGAACGGGTGGCAAAGTGGACCCTGAAAAGAGTTCAGGGTGACGCGCTTCACGTCAGATCCGGCCGAAGCTCTGATTGCTCGCCTTGCCGAAACCGGCGGAGCCGCCGCGGGTCACAAGAGGGTTCGTCGCCTTTTCGAACAGCTCGACCGTCTCGGTGAAAAGCTTCCGAAGCTGCACGACTTCCGGCACCAGCTCGTCGGGGAAGCGGTGCGATTCGATGCAGAAACGCGCCGTCGTTTCGATGAGCTCCGCAACGCGGGCAAGCGGTTCGGCTCCGAGCTGCCGGGATTCACCTTTGAGTGTGTGCGCGGGGATGACGAGGGCGGTCGTATTTTCCTCGCGCATCGCCTGCTCGATCTGCTCGATCGACTTCGCCCCATCCTCCTTGAAATAGCTGAGTATGCGGATGAAGCCCGGGCCGAGCTCGGCCCGGCTCTTCTCGAAGAATGTCCAATCGACGATGTTCCGAGCCTCGTCGGTCACGCCAAGCTCCTCTAACGCCGGACAGCTTCCGGCAGTGGTCTCACCTGCGTCGGAAATAGAGGCGAAAGGGTAAAATTCTTCTTAGCGCGATCCCCGCCTGCGGCTCTTGTCGAACGGGTTGGCGCGGCCGCGGAATTCCAGCCGCAGCGGCACGGGGCCAAGCTTGAGGTCTCGCCGCATCGCGTTGAGCAGGTAGCGCCGGTAGCTTTCAGGAAGCTCTTCGAGGCGATTGCCGAATACGACGAAGGTGGGCGGACGCGTCTTCACCTGGGTGATGTAGCGCAGCTTGATGCGCTGGCCCTTGGGAGCGGGAGGCGGGTTCGCTTCGCCCGCGTTCTCGAACCAGCGGTTGAGCTCGCCGGTGGGTATACGGCGCGCCCACGCTTCGCGCAGCTCGAACGCGACGTCGAGGACGGTGTCGACGCCCTTGCCCGTTTTCGCCGAGACAGTAAGCAGGGGCACGTCCCTCAGCTGCGCGAGACCCTCGTTCAGCGCGGCTTTGATGCCGTTGAACAATGATGAGGCGCTTTCCGCGACGTCCCATTTGTTGACCGCGATGATCAACCCGCGGCCTTCCTCGATCACCTGATTGGCAATGCGCAGGTCTTGCGATTCCAGGCCGCGCGTCGCGTCGAGTAGCAGCACGACGACCTCGGCATAATCGATCGCTCGCTTGGTATCCGCGGCGGACAGGCGCTCGAGCTTGTCGTCGACCTTCGCGCGCTTTCTCAGGCCAGCAGTGTCGACCAGCCGCACGGGCCGGCCCCTCCATTCCCAATCCAGGCTGATCGAATCGCGGGTGATCCCAGCCTCCGGGCCTGTGATCATGCGCTCCTGGCCGAGCATCCGGTTCACGAGCGTCGACTTGCCGGCGTTCGGACGACCAACGATGGCAAGGCTCAACGGATGCTCCTTGTCGAGCCGGTCATCATTGGCGTCGAAATGTTCATGCTCGACGTGCGGGCGGAGCGCTTCAAACAGGTCCGCGACACCCTCGCCGTGCTCGGCACTGACAGCGATCGGATCGCCGAGGCCAAGCCGATAGGCATCGAGGATCCCGGCTTCCCCCGAGCGCCCCTCTGCCTTGTTGCCGACGACCACTACCGGCGTGGTCTCAGCGCGAAGCCAGCGGCCGATCTCTTCGTCGAGAGGTGTGACGCCCTCGCGTGCATCGATCAGGAAAAGGGCGATGTCGGCATCGCGAACGGCAGCCTCGGTCTGCTGCCGCATCCGCCCCGGAAGCGTGTGTGGATCCTCGTCTTCGAACCCCGCAGTATCGATTAGCCGGAAATCGAGTCCGAGCAGTTTCGCTTCGCCTTCGCGCCGGTCGCGAGTGACACCCGGACGATCGTCGACCAGCGCGAGACGCTTGCCGACGAGCCGATTGAACAGCGTCGATTTTCCGACGTTCGGCCGGCCGACGATAGCGACGGTGGGGATGGGCATGGCGGGCGCCTAGCGGATGCAGCCCGTCATTGCGAGGAGCGCAGCGACGAAGCAATCCGTTCGATGCAGCTGGATTGCGTCGCTACGCTCGCAATGACGTTATCGGAACGCGTGCAGCTGGCCGCGGTCGTCGAGGATGTACAATGTCGAATTGGCGACTACCGGCGACAGGCTGACGGGCACGCCGACCGGCGATTGGCTCTGGAACGAACCGGTTGTCGGATCGACGCTGATGAGCGCACCGTTCGACCCAGTGACGATCAGCCGTCCACCCGCCAGGACAGGACCCGAATATTCGATCTGGCCTTTTTTGGACTTCGGCTTTTCGAACTGCGGCAACTGGTTGATCCATCGGATGTGTCCGTTCTGGCGATAGACGCACAGCAGCTTCGCATCGTCGGTGATCACGAAGATCCAGTCGCCTGCGATCCACGGCGTGTCGATGCCGGCGATGTTGAGCTCCCAAAGCCGCTGGCCGGTCACGATATCAAGGCCAACCATGCGTCCGCCCTGCCCGACCGCAAATACCTGACCGCTGTCGATCACTGGGTCCGCGTCGACGTCCGACAAAGAGGAAACGCTGGTCCGGATGCTCGTCCGCTGCAGCGTATCAGACCAGACCTGGCGGCCGTTCTCGTAACGATAGGCGTTGAGTTCGCCGGACGAGAAACCGGCAACAACGGTGCCTTGGCCGACGGCTGGCGATGCCGAACCGAAAAGTCCGGCGATTTCCAGCGAAGCAGCCTGCGACCAGTTGGTGGACCCATTTGCTTCGTTCAGCGCATAAATCTGATTGTCCTGGCTGATCACGTAGAGCGCGTTGTTCGCGACCGTCGGCGCGCCGCGGAGCGGGCCGCCGGGTCGAACCTTCCACACCAAGCCGCCGGTCCGAACATCGAGCGACGCGACATAGCCGAGGCCGTTCGTCGCATAGATGTGGCCGTTGTCGTAGGCGATGCCGCCGCCGTAGAGCGACGCTTCTTCGCCCCTCTCGCTGGGGGTCTGGCTCGCCCAGATTTGCTGGCCGGTCTGTCCGTCGAACGCGCGAACGGTGCCGAGCGTATCGATGGTGTAGACGCGCCCGTTTGCGACGATGGGGGCCGATGCAAGCCTCATCGTCAGGCTGCTTCCGCGCCCTGCCGGGACAGTGAATGCCCGCGACAGCGTTGTCCCGAGTGCCACCTGACCCATCGACTTCGCCGCATTGCCGCCCGGCTGCGTCCAGTCCGTATTCGCCACCGCTGGCGGCAAGGACATTGGCAGCGCGGCGGTCGCGGGATCGATCTGAACGTCGCCTTCACTGGCGAGCACGGGAATGCGCTTTCCGAGCACCGGCGTACTCGCGGCCTTGCCCTTCTTGAAGACACCGCAACCGCTCGCAGCGAGCGCGGCCGCAATCAGCACTGCGATACGGAAATTCTTATGCTTGATCATCGTTGGTCCTACCGGGCCGGCGCATTGATCGCAGCGCTCGCATCCCCGCCGAGGCTCCCGGCAATCTGGATGGAGCGATCGCGGATCGCGTCCGGAACTGTCTTATCCTTGGCGATGGCGGCGAAGAGCTGCGCCGCCTCCGCCTTCTTGTCCTGCTTGATCAATGCCATCGCGGTCATCTCACCGGCGCTTCCAAACCAGGGGTTTCCGGGCTTGGTGAGCGGCTGAAGACGCGCGATCACCTGCTCGGGCTTAAGGCTGTCGAACTCGAGCGCCGTCTGCCGGATCACTGCCGCGTCGCGATATGGTTGCGGCAGACCGCCGTCGGCGGCGATTTGAGCGTATTTTGCAGTCGCGAGCTTAAGGTCGTTCTCCTGGATTGCGACAGCCGCCCGGGTGAACAGCGCCGTCGCGCGCACCGCCTTGCTTCCGCTTTTTGAAAGCTCGTCGAGCTTCGGCAGCGTGGAAGTCGGGTCACCCGCACCGATGTCCTTGAAGATCTGGGAGAGCTGCTCGACGTGCCGCTCGGAACGCTGGAGCTTGTAATTCTGCCAGTAGATGAATCCGCCGCTCGCAAGGAGGAACAGGATGATGGCGGCAACCATCCAGCCGCCGTACTTTTTCGAGAAATCACGAAGCTGGTCGCGACGAAGATTCTCGTCGACCTCACGTAGGAAAATCTCGCTGCTGTCGGGAGGAAGCGCCAAATCTGCCTCAAAGGATCAAATGCGGGTGTGCCGAACGCTCCCTTCCCCACCCTTGATGAACGGAAGCTGGCGGCGCCTCGTCTAGCGGCTGAGTCGGAAAAGGCAAAGGCCGTTTAGGATTTGGGCCGGTATGTTTGGTCTGCAGTCGGGAAGTTGCGTGAGCGGACTTCCTCGGCATAGGTCCGCGCCGCTTCGCCGATGCGGCCGGCAAGGTCGTCGTATCGCTTCACGAAACGCGGCGTCCGCTCGAACATCCCGAGCATGTCGTCGGTGACGAGTACCTGGCCATCGCACTCGGCCGAGGCGCCGATACCGATTACCGGCGGCGAAACCATGCGAGCAACTTCCGTTGCGATGTGCTCCATCACTCCTTCGACGACGATGCAGAATGCTCCCGCGTCAGCGACCGCCCGAGCATCCGCGATGATCTTTTGCGCTTCCTGCTCCTCCTTGCCCCGAGCGCCGTAGCCGCCCAGCACATTCACCGCCTGCGGCGTCAGCCCGACATGCCCCATCACCGGAATGCCGCGATGAGTGAGCAAAGAGATCGTCTCGGCCATGGCTTCACCGCCTTCCAGCTTCACCGCGGCGCAGCCAGTCTCCTTCATAATTCTCGCGGAGGAGCCGAAAGCTTGTTCGGGTGAAGCTTCATAGCTTCCGAATGGCAGGTCCACGCCAACGAGGGCGTGCCAGCTCCCGCGGACAACCGCCGCACCGTGTGCGCACATCATCTCCAGGGTCACCGGAATCGTCGAAGGTAGGCCGTAAATCACCTGCCCGAGACTGTCCCCCACCAGAAGCATGTCGCAATGAGGATCGAGCAGCTGCGCCATCCGCATCGTGTAAGCGGTGAGCATGACGATCGGTTGTTCGGTCTTGCCATCGACCTTTCGACCAAGGATTGCGGGCGCGGTCATACGCTTGCCGGGAACCGGCACGGGCGTCGCCCGGCTCGTCGAAGTGTCGATGGTGAAGGTCGACATGGCGCCGCCCTTTAACGAGGCGCGCCTAACGCAGCCAGCCCCGCTGTCGTGAGTGACGCGCGAACCAGTAGATCGTCCATGTGATCGCAATGACGACCAGCGCCACTGCAATGTCGTTCGTACTGACGTTGTCGCGAACCGCTGGCACGACCGCGTAAGGCAGGAACGTCACTACGGCCGCCACTAGCGAAGTGAGCAGCAATGGTTCGGCAAGCTTTCTTCGCGCCACGAGGAGAATTGCACCCGCCAGCCCGGTCCAAACGGCGATCGCATAGGCCCACATCATCCAGAGAGGTCGAGCCTCGACGAGAGTTCGCTGGTCTAGCGGCAGTCGCCTTGGATCGGTGGTCACGTCCATCACAAATCCGGCGCATGCCAGAGCCATGAACAAAGCGGAGGCGATGGCTCCGATCATGTACCAGCGGGCGACTGGTTGCGGCGCGTAATGGTCGTCCATTTCCCCCTCCGTGCTGAACTACTCGTCGCTCACCAGGCGCTCTTCCCATTGAGCACCCTCGGCGAGTGAGATGGAATCGAGAACGGAAGTGCTCTGATCCCGCAGGATCGCAAAGGCGCGACGGATCGCGCAGGTAGCCTCATCCTGGCAGTCGCCGCAGGGAGCGTAAAAGTTCACGCTCGCGCACGAAACGAGGGCGATCGGCCCTTCCATCGTCCGCACGATCTCGCCGAACGAGATTTGATCTGCAGTTCGAGAAAGCTGGTACCCGCCCTTCGGCCCGCGCGCGCTCTTGACCAGCCCTGCCTTCTTCAGGTCCAGCATAATGAGCTCGAGATATTTCGGCGGGACCCGCTGCGTCTCGGCAATTCGGCTGAGCTGGACCGGCGCACCCCCCTGCTCCTCCGCCAGGAACAGCAGCGACCGGAGAGCATAGCGTGTCTTCTGCGCAATCATGTGCGGCCAAGCTAGCGTCGCTCCGGCTAGGTGCAAGCTCCAAGGCCGCGAGCACCAAGGCTCCTGTGAAGAAGAAGAGCAAGAACAAAAAGGACGGCTAAGCCATTCTCGAACGTCCGCCCGGCTCGGTCGAGTGGCCGCGCCGGGCGCTGCTCGCCTTCACGGCGAGTGAATGAACAGCATGTAACATTACCGCCACGGCGCTGAGAGCCCGCCTCCAATAAATCCAGCGCACCCTGGATATCCAGGGCACATAAGGAGGAATGACCATGAAAGCGTTGATTGCGTCTCTTACAGCGCTTGGTCTGATCGCTGCCCCGGCGGTCGCGCAGACCAATACGACTGCACCCGCCAAGCCAGCCCATGCCTCGAAGCCGGCGGCCAAGGAAGTGGCCAAGGAAGCGAAGGCAGAGGGTGAGTCGACGGCAACCGAGGCCAAGGAGCACAAGGCCGCGGCTCATCACGGCAAGCACCACGCCAAGTCTCATCACAAGACACACAAGGCGTCGAAGAAGCCTGCTACCGACACTACTGCGAAGACAACCGGCTAACGCATGCGGGTTTTCGTGCGGCGGTGCGTTCGGCTAGGCTCGTTCGCCCGCCGCACGAAACTTCCTTGTTGAGAATTGGACGGCTGCTAGCGAGAGCGAAGGAATGGGACGTAAAATCCTGCTTGTTGAGGACGATCGGGAGACCGCGACCTATCTCGCCAAGGGACTGACCCAAGAAGGTCACAGCGTCGAGATGGCGACCAATGGGCAAGATGGCCTCTTTCGCGCGACCGACGGCAGCTTCGACCTTATCATCCTGGACCGGATGCTTCCGGGCCTGGACGGCTTGTCGGTGCTGAAGGCGCTGCGTGCTGCGCGGGTCGAAACGCCGGTCCTGATCCTCTCAGCATTAGCTTCAGTCGGCGACCGCATCGAGGGGCTCGAGCACGGTTCCGACGATTATTTGGTAAAGCCCTTTTCCTTCGCCGAGCTGCTTGCGCGCGTGAACGCTTTGCTTCGACGGCGCGAGGCTCGTATCGACCCGGCTGACCACCGCTTGACGGTTGGAGACCTCGAAATCGATCCTCTCTCGCGCTCGGTGAAGCGCGGCGGCAAGAAGCTGGAGCTCAAGCCGCGGGAGTATCTGCTGCTCGAATATTTCGCCCGCAATGAGGGTCGCGTGGTCACCCGGACCATGCTCCTCGAGCAGGTGTGGGATTATCACTTCGATCCGGGCACCAATGTCATCGACGTGCACGTGAGCCGTCTTCGCCGGAAGCTCGAGGACGGGTTCGACAAACCCCTTCTACATACGGTGAGGGGCGCGGGCTACATGCTCGCCGCTTAGCGGCTATACCTTCCCACGTGCCAACGACTCTGCGCATCGCCCTTCTGGCGGGCTTGCTTGCCCTGCTGTCGAATCTGGCAGTCATCGGATTCATCTACTGGCGGACGTACGACGAGGCGGTCAGCGAGATGCGCCAGCAGGTTGCCGAGCAGGGCAAGGTGCTTGCGGACGTATACAGGTCCGGCGGGAAGGCCGCGTTGTACGACGCCATCCAGGACACGATTACTTATGCCGATCCGCAGACGGCGGTCGCATTGCTCGACGCCGGCGGGCGGCAACAGATGGGCAATCTTGCAGGTCTACCACGACAGCCCCTCCAGGAAGGCTATCACAGCGCACTAATCCGGCTTCGTGGTCAGACGACCCCGCGCGTCGGCGCTGTCGTTCTTCACCGGCTTCCCACGGGACAGTGGCTGGTCAGCGGCCGTATTGTCGGCGAGGCGCTGGCGCTCCGCGATACTCTCGAGCGGTCGCTCCTCATCGCGCTTGTCGTCGCCACGTTGCTGGGCCTCGCCTGCGGCGTTGTCCTCGCTCATTACGTCGGCAGGCGCGTCGGAGAGATCGCGGCCGTCGCCGATCGTATCAGCGCGCGGGATCTCAGCCAGCGCGTTCCGGTTTCGGGCGCGGGGGACGCATTCGACCGGCTCGGCGTGCAGATCAACGCCATGCTCGATCGCATCACCCGGCTCATGGAGGAACTGAGAATGCTCACCGACTCCGTTGCGCACGATCTTCGCACACCAGTGAGCCGCCTCCGCTCGGCGGCCCACGAAGCAGCAGAGACAGACGATCCGCAGGAACAGGAGGACCTTCTTGGCAGCGTCATCCGTCAGGCTGACACGCTGATGCGCATCCTGACCTCGGTGCTCGAAATCAGCCGGTCAGAGGCGCTGACGGGACGCAAGCAGTTTGCATGGTTCGACGTTGGTGAGCTCGGCGCGGAGCTCACTGAAATGTACGAGCCGCTCGCTGAGGAGGCCGGGGCAAAAATCGACTATAAACGGCCCGCTCGGCCGGTGCCTTTGTTCGGTCATCGACAACTGCTGGCCCAGGCAATCAGCAACCTCATCGAGAATTCAGTCCGGTACGGCGCAACCGGCGGTGAGATCCACGTCGGGGTGCAGAACGATGCAAGGCACACGCGCATCGAGGTTGCCGATCGGGGTCCGGGCATACCCACCGAGCTGCGCAGTGAGGCCCGCCGGCGCTTCGGCCGGCTCGATTCGAGCCGGTCAGCGGAGGGCGCTGGCCTAGGCCTCGCGCTTGCGGAGGCGATCGCGCACCTTCACGAGGGTCAACTCGTCCTCGAAGACAACAATCCGGGGCTTCTCACGGCGCTCGAGCTTCCCATTCGTCCGTCCCAATCCGACGGCGCACGCGCCTGACAAACCGCTGCTGCGACGGGAGCCCAACCGGCAGCGACAAATGGGCGCATCCCACAATAGCTTCGTTCGTTTCGCGTGATGAAATTCACGAAGGGAGAAGCTCAGATGGCACAACACGGCTATGCTCGTGACTACGACGAGAACTTCGACCGCGGCCATGACCGCGAGCGAGCCTGGCGTGAGCGCTATTGGCAGGAGAGGGACTGGCGCGATCGTGAACGAGGCTTCATGTTCGGCCGTGACATCCGCGGCGACTACGGGCCCCAGCAGGATTATGCTGGCTCGCGCGGCGAATGGGATGAAGGACCGCGCAGCTTCAGCATTCGCCCGGATGATCACTACCGCAGCTGGCGCCAGAAGCAGATCGATGCTCTGGATCGGGACTTCGCGGACTATTGCCGCGAACGCGAGCAACAATTTCATCAGGACTTCGACTCATGGCGGCGTCAGCGGCAGGGCAATCAGCCCCTCGGTCCAGGGATGACTCAAAGCGGCCTTTCGAGCGATCAAACTGGCACGCTCGAGCTGACGAGTGAGATCACCAGCGACGCGCAGAATAAGCAAGAACCCGTGGCGACAGCGACACTGGGAACAACCTCGAGTGGACGGGGCAAGCGCTGAGGCGAGACTAGCCCTCGATGACGACCTTCGAGCCAATGCTGGTCAGGCCGTAGAGCTTCTCCGCGAACTTCATTGGCAAGCGGATGCAGCCATGGCTGGCGGGATAGCCTGGATTCATTCCGCCGTGCATCGCGATTCCGTATGAATCGATGCGCTGCATCCATGGCATCGCCGCGTTGTCGTACTTCTTCGAGCGATAGAAGCGGTGCTTTTCAAGGATCGACCAGAAGCCCATCGGCGTGACCATGCCGTGCTTCGCCGTCGATATGGTCGAGGCGCCGACGAGCTGGTCGGCGCGGTAGACGTAAGCCATCTGGGTGACGAGATCGATCACGATGCGGGTATCGCCATTTTCCGGAATATTCTGAGCGAACACATACTGACCGGGCTTGAGCCCGACCTTCCGGAACTCGGCGACCATGTCCCGATGGGCCTGCGGGGCGGCACCTTGCGTCCAGCGGTATGGAACGGGTTCGGGTTTAGACACCGGCCTCGCATAAACCGGCCTCGTGAGAATGTGGATTTTCTTGGCGTCGGACGCGGTTGAGCCGGCGGCCAGCAACGCCATGGCGATTCCAGTGATCCAATATCTCATCGACCCCACAGAACGCTCTCACCCAATTGCAGTTTCACGAATGAACAGCCCAAACGCCAGGCGGGTGTCAATCTAGCCGTAAACGCCAAATTGCTGGTTAACCGGGAAATTGCGCGGGCGTGCGCTCAAGTCCACTCATTCGCGTCGTTCGCAAAGCCGTCGCGCTGCACGCGAACGACGCAGAAGCGCTGCCCCGACGGCGCTCGCATAACCACCCATCGCTCCAGTCTCTTGTCGACGATCGCGCCGAGCTTCTCGAGGCGCTCGACCTCGGCGGGGATGTCGTCGGTCTCAATGTCGATGTGGACGCGGCTCTCGTGATCGACGCGCTGGATCTGCACGCTAATCTGGTCCGGCCGGTCTTCGAGCATCACGTAATTGTCGCGCGTACCGGGATGATCACTGTTGATAGGGCGCCCCAGGGCCTCCGCCCAGAATTGGGCCGCCGCCTCGATGTCGTCGACGTTGCAATCGATCAATATGCCGTTGATGCGCGAGCGGTGCATGTCGTCACTTCCCTTCGGGTTTGCGGTCGACGCAGAACTGCTCGCAGATCGTGTGCGCGATGTAACCGGCGGCAGTGGCGAAGCCGCGACCCTCCTGATCCGGCTGGCCCGTCTCAGGCTTCACGCCCTCCGTGATGATCCCGCCGTCCCAAACGCTCCCGGTCAGGACCTTGAGCGCCTTCGCCCGCCCAGCCTTTAGGCGAAGATGGTCAGCAACCGACCAGGAGGTGGTGAACGGCACGCGATAGCTGCCCGGGAGTCCCCATGGCTTGTCGGCGTAGGCATAAGGATAGTGCGCCGAATGCAACCAATTGTAGGTCCGCACGAACAACGGATCGTCCTCTGAGATGAAACCCAGGTACGGCAGCTTCAGCAGCGATCCTGGCGGTACATCCATGAAATCGGCGGCCGTCGCGCTCACTGTCGCGGCAAAGATCGGACCGCCCGCCCCGTCGGCTCCGGAGCGCACGCCGTACTTCATGATCGCCGCCTTGAGCGCGGCGGCCCGGGCACGAAGGTCCGCGCTTCCGCGCTTGTCCAGCGCTGCCAAGTCATTCAGCGCCTTCCACGCGAGCACATTGTCGTAAACCGAGAACGGCTTCGCGACATATTCGTCCTCGGCATCCTGGAACGTTTCGTACAGACCGGTCACCGGATCGCGCAACGCGAACACGCGCCGCTTGATTGTGTCGATCTCGGGCGCGTAGCGATCGAGCGGGCTCCGATCGCCGGTCGCATCGACATAGGATTTGAGGGCACCGATGGGCGCGACAAGCTCATCCAGCTCCAGCCCGTCTTCGAGCACCACGCCATCGATGAACCGGCTGTGGATGCCGATGTTGCGCGCCTGCCTGCCGAGCGCATAGCCGAGCGCCTCGCGCGCGCGCGCCGGGTCACTGTCGAGCAGCGCGGGGAAGCTCCACAGCAAAGCGTCGCGGTCCCAGTAAGCGGCGGACACGTAGTAACGGTTGCTGCGCGAGGTCATCCCCACGAATTGCTCAGTGTCGAGCGCACGCCCCCAAGCGAAATAGGTGGTGAACAGCAGGTTGCGGTTCATGATCCGGTCGAGATCGGCGCGACCCGTGGTTCGCGTGTGACTCCGCGCCGCGCCCGCCGCCTGGTCGATCACCCCCTCGATACCGTAGCGGTCGATACGCTTGTTGAGCACGCGCATCGCATAGGCCGCGCTATATTCCTCAAGCCCGACCCCGATCAGGTAATGGACGTCCAGCGTCTCGCCAGGCTTGAGCGTCGCCTCGTGCTGCGCGGTGACGCCGGGATCGCCGGTGTCGTGCAGGACGCCCTTCGAGCCGACATAGGCGAAGCCCCACGCGAATTG
The DNA here is from genome assembly GCA_040414585.1 of Sphingomicrobium sp. GTDB lineage: Bacteria > Pseudomonadota > Alphaproteobacteria > Sphingomonadales > Sphingomonadaceae > Sphingomicrobium. The sequence goes on from JBEDUM010000091.1 coordinate 12,035, forward strand.
GGTGTCATCGGTCTTGTAGTTGAACACCTCCATGTCGCTGTCGATCGGCGTCGGCGACATCGTCCGCGCGCCGGTCAGCGGCTCGGGCGAATAGGTCACGCGGTTGGTGCGTGCCCAGTTCACTTCTATGCCCGGCGCGACCCTGACCGGCGCCTTCCTGAGGTTCGTCACCTGGAAGCGGATGATCGCTGCGCGCGTGTCCGGCGGGGCGACATAGGAGATGCGCGTCCGAAGTCCGTTCGCTTCCATAGTGCCTGTCGGCAGCCAATAGTCGCGCAAGCTCCAGTGGAGGTTCGAGAGAGGCTTCTTCACGCCGCCAACGCCGAGGAACGGCTTGATGATCGGTTGGCCCGTAGCTCCCGCGAACTCGATCAGCCCGCGATAGCGCATCGAGATCACGTTGAAGTCCAGGATCGCGCCGTCGGCGACGCGGATCGACGGAAGCGCTATCCAGTCGTTGCCGGTGGGGATGACGTCGTTCGCCGTGAGGGTAAGTGGGACTTCGCGATCCGGGATCGGGGATTGACTGGCCGCCTTTGCGGACGTCGCGGCCAGCCCGAACAGAAACGCGGCGAATGCGATCCCAATTTTCACAGACCAACGTCCTTATGCAACCGTATCGAAGGCGAACCAGGGATAGGCGACCAGATAGACGACGGCAAAGACGGCAAATGCGCCGTGATAGCGCTCGCTGCGGGTGCGCATGGCGATCAACGTAAGTAGGGAAAGGACTCCGATCCCGATCGGATAGGACGGCCCGAGCGAACGGAAATGGCCGAGGCCCTTGAGCAGCGTATCGGCCACGTCGACCGCCTGGCCCACCAATAGCAGGCCGAAGAACCATTGCCGGCGCGAGTAGAAATAGTCCTTGAACCCATCATAGTCCGCAAGATCGCGCGGGGAGAGCAGCGCGCACCACAAGTAGATCAGGACCGCGTAAGCGATGACGAAGAGGTAGAGGGTGAACGTCCACTCGGCGGTCTTCGACAGGCGAAACTCGAACCACCACCAGAAAATCGCGCGAAGGAAAATGGCGGCGATCCAGATAAGATGCACCCAATAGGTTCTCTCGCGATGGGGATGCTGCACAATGGCGCCGACGCCCTGCAACAGATGCGTTACGCCGAGCCCGATGATCACCGAGGCGAGCACCATCACATAGTTGAACATCTCCATGACGCCCCCCCCCGAACGCACCCTAGCCGCAATTCACTCCCACTCGATCGTGCCAGGCGGCTTCGACGTATAGTCGTAAACCACGCGATTAATGCCGTTCACCTCATTCACGATGCGCGTCGCGACGCGGCTCAGGAACTCGGGTGCAAAGGGATAGATGTCTGCGGTCATGCCATCGACGCTGGTCACCGCCCGAAGCGCGCAGACATAATCGTAAGTCCGATAATCGCCCATCACGCCGACGGTACGCACGGGCAGCAGCACGGCGAACGCCTGCCAGATCGCGTCGTACAGGCCCGCATTGCGGATTTCCTCGAGATAGATGGCGTCGGCCTTGCGCAGGATGTCGCACTTCTCCTTCGTGACCTCGCCCGGAATGCGGATCGCGAGGCCCGGTCCGGGGAATGGATGCCGCTCGACGAATGCTTCGGGCAAGCCAAGCTCGCGGCCGAGCTCGCGCACCTCGTCCTTGAACAGCTCGCGAAGCGGTTCGACGAGCTTCATGTTCATGCGCTCGGGCAGGCCGCCGACATTGTGGTGGCTCTTGATCGTCACCGAGGGGCCTCCGGTGAAACTAACGCTTTCGATCACGTCGGGATAGAGGGTGCCCTGGGCGAGGAAGTCAGCGCCGCCGATCTTCTTGGCCTCCTCCTCGAACACGTTGATGAACTCGGAGCCGATGAACTTGCGCTTCTTCTCGGGGTCGGTGACGCCTGCGAGACCGCCAAGGAAATCGGCGCTCGCGTCAACGTGGACGAGCGGGATGTTGTAGCTGTTGCGGAACAGCGAGACGACCTGTTCGGCCTCCCCTTGGCGCATCAGCCCGTGATCGACGAAGACGCAGGTCAGCTGGTCGCCGATCGCCTCGTGGATCAGCACCGCGGCGACGGCGCTGTCGACGCCGCCTGAGAGGCCGCAGATCACCCGGCCCTTCCCCACCTGCTCGCGAATGTCGGCGATCTTGGCGTCGCGGAAGCTGGCCATCGTCCAGTCGCCCTCGCAGCCACAGACGTGACGCACGAAGTTCGCGAACAGCTTGCCGCCGTCGGGCGTGTGCACGACCTCCGGATGGAACATCAGGCTGTAGCGCTTCGTCTGTTCGTTCGTAGCGATCGCGAACGGCGCGCCTTCGGAGCGGGCGACCACCTCGAAGCCCGGAGCGAGCGTCTCCACCCGATCACCATGGCTCATCCACACCTGATGCTTCTCGCCGACGCTCCACAGTCCGTCGAACAGCTGCGACTGAGCGACGATCTCGATGAATGCGCGCCCAAATTCTCGCTGATCCGAGGCGACCACCTTGCCGCCGAGTTGTTGGTGCAAGGTCTGCTGCCCGTAGCAGATGCCGAGCAAAGGAAGGCCGCTGTCGAACATGATCTGCGGCGCTCGCGGGCTCTCCGCCTCCGTCACCGACGCCGGACCGCCAGAGAAGATGATGCCCCTGGGCTGAAGGCGTTCGAACGCCTCTTCCGCGGAGTTGAAAGGAGCGATCTCGCAATAAACGCCGGCTTCACGGACGCGCCGGGCGATGAGTTGCGTCACCTGGCTGCCGAAGTCGATGATGAGAATGGATTCGGTGGGCTGGACCGTCATGTCGGGCCGATAGAGAGCCGCCCGCCAAGAGTAAAGTTAAGTGATCACTTAAGTGACTTGCGCCAGATCCGCTCTCACGTTAGTTAAGTGCATGCTTAACGATTCGGCTTCTCTGAACCGCGCATTCGCCGCGCTCGCCGATCCCGTCCGGCGCGGGATGCTCGCCCGCCTGTCTCGCGGACCTGCGTCGGTCAGTGAGCTCGCCGTTCCTTTCCAGATCAGCCTTCCGGCGGTGATGCAGCATCTGAAAGCTTTGGAAACGAGCGGGCTCGTCGCATCACAGAAAAAGGGCCGGGTGCGCACGGTTCACCTTGAGCGCGATGCGCTGGCTGAAGCCGAAAGCTGGCTGACGCGCCGCCGCGAGGAATGGGAAGCGCGCCTCGATCGCTTCGAAGACTATGTAACGTCCATCACACAGGAGAATGCCAGTGACCGATAAGTTCGACCTGCACCTTGAACGCACTTTGGATGCGCCGCGCGATCTGGTCTGGAAAGCCTGGACGAGCCCAGAGCACATCAAACGATGGTGGGCTCCTCGCCCGTATCAGACGCCGGAATGCGAGGTCGAACTGCACCCGGGCGGCAAGTTCTACACGCGAATGACGGGTCCCGACGGCTTCGATTTCAGTGGCACCGCCTGCGTGCTCGAAGTCGTGCCGGGCGAACGCATTGTCTGGTCAACAACGATGAAGGATGGCTACCGCCCTAACGAATTCGCTAACGACGGCGGCAACGGCTTCCCGTTCACTGCGATCCATACTTTCGAAGACGCCGGGAACGGACAGACACGTTACACCGCGACAGTGCTTCACGCGAACTCCAAGGACCGCGACGCGCATGCAGCCATGGGATTCGAAGGCGGCTGGGGAACTTGCGCAGACCAGATGGCCGAGGTTGCGCGCGAAATCGGCGCAGAAGCCTGAATCAAAATGCGCCGGAGCCTTTCGGCCCCGGCGCACCTCGTGACGAACCTGTCAGATTGTTCGATTAGTAGCGGCGGTAGCCGTACTGCGAATAATCGTACGGCGAAGTCGGCTGGTAGTTGTAGTTGTAGCCGTAGTTCGCCCCGTAGCCGTAGTTGCGCTGCACCGGACTGATGTCGACGTCTGCGATGAACCCGCGATAGTCGGTCTTGCACCGCCAGGTGAGATCAACCGGGTTCTGTCCGCTATAGCCATAGGCGGCAAGGTGACCGCTGCTGGCGACACCATGCACGTTCAGCCCGCCCCCCGAGCGTGGCTCGACCCGGCTGATGCCCATCACACGGCCACCGCCATATCCATAATTGTTATAGCCGTAGCCGTTGTAGCCATAGCCGCCGTTGAGGCGCTGCTGCACCGCCGCCGCGCACTGATTGACGACCGCCTGCTGGTTCGCGCCGTAACCGTAGCCACCGTAGCCACCGCCAAACACCTGGTTGATCACCTGGCCGATGCCGCCGTTCCCATAGCCTGGGTAATATTGAGCGGCTGCAGGCGCCGCAGTCGCAAGCCCGGCAATCGCAACGCCGCCGGCGAGAATCACTTTCAGAGCCCTCATGGCCTCGTCTCCCTCACATGTCCCCAAACTCGCCGGGCAAGGCGCACGGCGACGGATTGGAACCAACTATCGTTACGCTGCTGCATCACCCCTGAACGGCTGCGTCGCCTGCCGTTCAGAAGTGTTAACAAAAGCGCTTACGCTTCAATTGCTTAGCGGCCGAGATCGAGGCCCACGAAATGGCCGAGGAAGGCATAGACGTCGGCCGATTCCTCGATGATCTTGGTCGTCGGCTTGCCCGACCCGTGACCGGCGCGCGTCTCGATACGGATGAGGTGCGGCGCGCCGTTAGGGTCCGCCGCCTGCATCGCCGAGATATACTTGAAGCTGTGCCCCGGAACGACGCGGTCGTCCGTATCCGCCGTTGTCACGAGCACCGGCGGGTAATGAACGCCGGTCTTGACGTTGTGGTAGGGCGAGTAGGCGATCAGCGTTTTGAAATCGGCTTCCTTGTTGGGATAGCCATAGTCGTCGACCCAGTACCGCCCCGCCGTGAACTTGTCGAAACGCAGCATGTCCATGACCCCGACGGCGGGATGCGCGGCGTCGAACAGGTCGGGGCGCTGGTCGACGACAGCACCAATGAGCAGGCCACCGTTGGAGCCGCCTTCGATCGCGAGCCCATGCGGCGACGCGATGTTCTGCGCCTTCAGATATTCGCCTGCAGCGATGAAATCGTCGAACACGTTCTGCTTGTGCGCGAGCCGGCCCGCGTTATGCCAGGTCTTCCCATACTCGCCGCCGCCGCGGAGATTGGCGACCGCATAGACGCCGCCCTTCTCGAGCCAGGCGAGACGCGTCGATGAGAATGAGGGCGTGAGCGATATATCAAAGCCGCCATAGCCGTAGAGCAGAGTCGGCGCCGGGCCGGTCACGCTCTTCTTCTTGACGATAAACATCGGTACGCGCGTTCCGTCCTTTGACGTGTAGAAGCGCTGCTCGACCGAATAATCATCAGGATTGAATGCGACCTTCGGGGCCGCCCAGGCCGATTCCTGACCGCTCTTCACGTCGTAACGATAGATGGTCGTCGGACGGTTGAAGCTGGTGAAGGCGAAGAAGGTTTCCGGGTCCTCGAACTTGCCGGCAAAGCCTGCCGCAGTGCCGATCCCGGGCAGCTCCACCTTGCGGTCGAGCGTGCCGTCGAGATTGTGCACGCGCACTTCGGTCTTCGCGTCGGCGAGATAGTTGGCGACGAGCTTGCCGCCGACGAGGCTGACGCTGTCAAGAGTCGCCGCATCTTCGGCGACGACCGTCTTCGGCGTCGGCTTGGCCCTCGCAACGTCGAGGCTTACGATCTTCTGCCGCGGCGCATCTTTGTCGGTCACGAAATAGAATGTCGATCCGCGGTTTCCGATGTAGCCCCAGTTATTATCGAAGCCGGGGATCAGGACACGCGGCTTCGCGCCTGCGCGCTTCAGATCGACGAGCGAAACCTCATAGCGCGGATCGGTGCCGCTTGACGAGCTGACGATCAGCCAGTGGCCGTCATCACTGACTTCGCCGGTGTTGTTGAGGTCGGGCCGCTTCGGCGTCGAGAACACAAGTTTGTCGGCCGATTGCTTCGTCCCGAGCTTGTGGAAGCAGATGTCCTGGTTCTCGTTGAGCGACTGATACGTCCCCGCTGTCTTCGGCTGCGGGAAGCGCGAATAATAGAAACCGCTGCCGTCTTTCGCCCAGCTGAGATTGGAGAATTTCACCCATTTGATCTCGTCGGGAAGCTCCTTGCCGGTCGCCACGTCGCGAACCTTCAGCGCGCGCCAGTCTGTGCCGCCGTCCTGGATTGCGTAGAGTAGCTTGGTGCCTTGCTCGTTCGGCTCCCATTCGGCGAGCGCGGTGGCGCCGTCCTTGGACCATGGATTGGGGTCGATGAGGACGCGGCCTTCACCGTCGACCTTGTCGCGCACGAACAGGACCGCCTGGTTCTGAAGCCCGCTATTGTGCGTGTAGAAATAGCGGCCGCCCTTCTTTTCAGGCGCGGCGAACCGCTCATAGTCAAAGAGCTGAGTGAGGCGCTGCTTCAGCTGCTCACGACCCGGAAGGGTGTTTAGAAAGGCGTTGGTGACGACATTCTGCCGGTCGACCCAGGCGCGCACGTCCGCGTCGTTGCGGACGTCGTTCTCGAGCCAGCGGTACGGATCGGCGACGGGCACACCAAACTGCGTTTCGACGAGGTCGACACGGCGAGTTTGCGGATACGTGAGTGCTGCCGCCGGAACTGGCTGTGCAGCGGCAATATCTGGTGGAGTCACAAGGCAGACAGTCGACAACAGAACGGCAGCAATAACGCTCCGGCGCATGGAATCCCTTCCGCAAACAAAAGGCGCCTCTGGCTAGCAGCGGCGCCTTTCATTTCAAGCACTTGTTCGACGAACGGTCAGGCGGCTTCGAGCTCTTCCTCGGTCATGACCGGGCCGGAGTCCTGGCCCTTGGCGGAAACGTCCCGGTCGACGAATTCGATGACCGCGATCGGCGCCGCGTCCGACGCGCGGATGCCGGCCTTGATGACGCGCGTATAGCCGCCGTTGCGATCCGCATAACGCGGCGCGAGCACGTCGAAGAGCTTCGCGAGTTGCGCGTCGTCCATCAGCCGCGACTGGGCGAGACGGCGGTTCGAGAGGCCGCCGTGCTTCGCGAGCGTGATCAGCTTCTCGACATACGGGCGAAGCTCCTTCGCCTTGGCCGTCGTCGTCGTGATCTGCTCATGCTTGATGAGCGCCGCGGCCATGTTGCGGAACAGGGCTGCACGGTGGCTGGAGGTACGCTGAAGCTTACGGCCGCCAACACGATGGCGCATAGGTCATTCCTTTCGTTCGTCAGGGGTCCGTGTCAGGTAACCCCGGCCACGCAGCACTTCGGGCGGCTGCGCTTTGCCCAAATGACAACGGCGAGCGCTCGGCCCGCCGGACGCGGAGCCCTCAACATGATATGGTCTTCCAAGTCAAGCTTTGGGGGAGGGAAGCCGATGCTCGAGTCCGTGTTTACGGCCATGGTCGCTGTGATCGCCAGCCAGGGAGTAGCAGCGACCATCCCGACCCGCACTCCCCTCGACAGCTTTCCGATCGCTCCGATGAAGGGAGTCACGCATGTCGAAACGATGCGTGTCGATTTCCTGCCGGGGCAGGAGATGCCCGCGCATATGCACCCGGTGCCGGTGGTCTGTCTTGTCTCGAGCGGCAGCTTCCTGGTGAGTATTGGCCAAGCGCCACTCCGCAGCCTCAAGGTCGGCGACGCAACCCTCGAACGGCCCGGCGAGGTGGTCCACTTCTTCCGGAACATGTCGACGACGGAGCCGGCGCAACTTTACTGCACGATCCTGGCGGGCCCAAGCGACAGGCAATACAGCGTAATGCTAGGGCAGTGAGTTAGGTGGTGCGACGACCGATGGTGCTCGTCAACAGCCGCACCACCAACGGCGAAAGGCCACGGTGTGTGGACGCGTGATAAATCGAATTTGGGTCTAGCTCGCGGCACAGGCGGCGGTGCGCCTCGCCGAGATTGTGATAGGGCACACCGGGCAGCAGGTGGTGCAATGCGTGATAGCGCAGGCCGACGGGAGCCCATAGCGCCGGCAGCGTGCCGGGCGGCGGGACGTTGACGCTGTCGAGATATTGGGCGGTGACGCTCATCGGCTCGCCGTCATTCTCCCACAGGTGCGCGACTAGCGTGCGAACCTGATTGAGGAACATCACCCCGGATGAGATGCCGAGGAAGATGAGGAAATCGCGCAGCGGGATCACGCCGGCCGCGACCATCGCCAGCAGTGCGATCGCCCACACGCTGCAGGCCGCCTCCTGCCACGCCCAATCCCGCGCGAACTCGCCTTCGGGTCTTGGTCGGACGAACTTGGGGTTGATCTGCAGGCCGGAATATCGGCCTACGACCAGGGTGCGCAGCTTCGGCGACAGCAGCGACAGCGGTGCGAGGATCCCGAAGCGGATCAGCATGCCGATCGGCGCCAGAGCCGCCGCGATGAGGAACACCGGCAACGTCCATGGGTGCATCAATGCCAGCGGCAGATATTCGGGATCGTCGATAGTCCCGTAATAGCGCTTGGCGTGGTGCTGGTTGTGCACGCCCTCGTACATGAAGCTCGGCACCAGCAGCGGCACGCCGACGATCAGATTCCAGACGAAGCGGAAACCCTTCACGGCGCCCTTCTTGATATGCGTCAGCTCATGGATGAACGAGCCGGCTCGATACAGCGCGAGCACGGAGACGATGGCAGCAATGACGGCCAGCGGCGTCGACCGGACAAACATCGCGGCGAAAAGCGCCGCATAGCCGAGCAGCGCCGAACCGAGCATGTCGGCCCAGTAAATCTTCGCGTCCGGTACGTTGAGGTCGCGCGTCAGGTTCGCCGCGGCCTTCAGCATGGCTGCGTCGTCTTTGGCATGCACGGGAACCGGCTGCGCGGGCGCAGCGGTGGCCGATCGTTCGAGGGTCGCCGTGTTGGTCATAAGCCTTTGCGGATATGCTTGATATGGCAGGAGATAGTGGCCGCATCGTGGCGCGGCAATGAACAGGGGGTAACTGGCGCTTGCCGCGAACAGCCGCTAGCCCCTCCTTCATGAGCAGCGCACCCGTAACGATCCGTCCGGTCCAGACGAAGAAGGACAAGAAGGCTTTCGTCGATTTCGCCTGGGAGGTTTACAAGGACGACCCGCACTGGGTCCCGCCGCTGAAGGACGAGGTTCACGGGCTCATCACGCCGGGCAAGAATCCCTGGTTTGAGCATGCCAGGGCGCAACTCTGGTTAGCTGAACGTGGCGGCAAAGTCGTCGGACGCATCAGCGCGCAAGTCGATGATCTGGTGCAGGAACATATGGGTCAGGGCATCGGCCAGTGGGGCTTCCTCGACGCACTCGACGGCGAAGCTGCCGCCGCGCTGATCAGAACCGCAGAGGATTGGCTTAGAGCGCAGGGCATGAAGACGTCGCTCGGCCCAATCAGCCTTTCAATTTGGGACGAGCCGGGATTGGAAATCGAAGGCTTCGACGAAGACCCGACCGCGATGATGGGGCACCATCGACCGGAGTATCGCGCATGGATCGAGGCCGCGGGATACGAGAAGGCGAAGGACCTTCTGACCTACGAGGTCAATATCGCGCATTGGGAAGATCCCAAGATCAATCGCCTGATCGCGATGGGCGAACGCAACCCGCACATCCGCATCCGGGTGGTCGACAAGTCGAAGTTCGACGAAGAAGCGCGGATCATCCTCAACATCCTCAACGACGCGTGGTCTGGAAACTGGGGCTATGTTCCGCTCACCGAGGCGGAAATCGCCTATGCAGGCAAGAAGCTGAAGCCGATCATCTACAACGAGCTGGTCCGCGTCGCCGAGCTCGACGGTGAGCCGGTCGCGTTCATGATCACGATCCCGGACATCAACGAGCTCACCAAGGACCTCAACGGTGAGCTGTTCCCCTTCAACTTCATCAAGCTGCTGTGGCGGCTTCGCAATCCGCGCGTGAAGCGTGCCCGCGTTCCGCTGATGGGCGTAGCGAAAAAGCTCCATCAGTCACGCATGGCGAGCCAACTGGCCTTCATGCTGATCGAATATACGCGGCGCGACTGTGTCGGGAAGTTCGGGATCAATGTCGGCGAGTTCGGCTGGATACTCGAGGACAACAAGGGAATGCTCTCGATCGCCGAGCTGCCCAGCGCCAAGGTCAACCACCGCTATCGGATTTTCGAGAAGCAACTTTGATCGCTAATGTCAGCTTCGACATTAGCGGCTTTGCGACGGCTTCGACATGCTGCGACCTGGTGGCATGCGGCTCGTTTGCGGGAACCAGCGTTGGCGTCGTGAAATCGGGTGATTGCCACGGTAGTCAAACGAACAATCACGCGGGCTTTCTGGCGACGTTCCAGTCCACGCGGCCGTGCACTCCATCCAACCTGCGGGAGCTCGACGATTGCCAGATCGTCCAACGACGTGCACCGAAGCTGGGCTCGGACCGGAGGCTGCGAAGCCAGAGCGGGCGTTCGAAGGTTGCGCTGACCCGATAGTGCCTGTCGAACCGGCGGGTGAGATAAAGGACGGCACGCTTGCCGTAGCGCGCCTCCACTATCCGCAGAAAATCGCCGAGCTCCTTGTGGAATTTCGCCTGCGAGGGCCGGCGGTTGCAGTTGCCGGGAAATTCGAGGTCCACGGCTGGCGGCAGCGCTGCCGCTTCCGCCGGCACGTTACGCACGAAATGGGCCGCCTGATCTCGGCCGCTTCGGCAGAGCGTGAAGAAGTGGTAGGCGCCTCGGCGGACACCGGCCGCGTGGGCTGCCCGCCAATTGATCGAGAATCGCCTGTCGACGTGGTCCGCGCCTTCAGTCGCCTTGATGTAGGCGAAGTCGACACCTTGGCGGGGCAACTTCGCCCAGGCGATGTCCCCCTGGTGATGCGAGACATCGATTCCGTGGGAAGAATATCGTCTTTCCGAATGATGCCGCCCGCCGGCGGCGTGCGACGCGGCAGCGGCGTTCGCAACTGGGATCACCGCCACTGCGATGAGCACGATCCACTTGCAGGGGACGGCTGCCACGGTCCTAAGGCTAACGGTCGTCGATGAGCCGTCAATCGGTATCGATGTCCATTGTGCTCTTAACGAGCACACATGAGCGCAGGGGTGGGATCGCCTCGTGAATATCGTCGATCGAAACCATCGGGAATCGATGTTTAATCAGTCCCCCTCGAAGCTCACAAGCGTCGTCACTGGCACGCCCGCCTCGCGCAGCTTCTCGGCCCCGCCGAGTTCCGGCAGGTCGATCACAAAGCTCGCGCCGACAACCTCGGCGCCGGCCTGGCGGAGCAGGCGCACGGCTGCGAGCGCGGTGCCGCCGGTGGCGATGAGGTCGTCGACCAGCAGCACCTTCTGACCGGGCACGCAGGCATCTGCGTGCATCGCCACGCGGTCGGCGCCGTATTCTAGCGCATAGTCGACCCCGATCGTGGCACCAGGCAGCTTGCCGTCCTTGCGGATCAGCAGGAGGCCCTTGCCGAGATGCGTCGCGGCGGCCGAGGAGAAGATGAAGCCGCGCGCCTCGATCCCCGCGACCAGATCGATCCCGGCAGGTGCCGAAGCCGCCAACCGCTCGATCGAGGCGTGGAAGCCCTCGGCGTCGAGCAACAGGGTGGTGATGTCGCGGAACCGGATGCCGGGCTTGGGAAAATCCGGGATGGTGCGGATCAGGGCGGCCAGGTCAGCGTTTGCGGTGGTCATGCAGAGTTGGTGGCCCATTCATCGACGCCGATCTACACCACGACTAACGTCCGTTTTCCAGCCAAAGCAGACACTGGTTGTAAAGAGTTTCGCCACTAGGCTTGTCATCGATCATTTTGGCTCGACGCTCCATTCGTGGCTTGGTCGGGCTGGGAGGCAGCCATGAAGCCGTACATCCTCGGTGCGATATGCGTGTGGTTCATTTGCGGCATCGTCGGTGCCGTGATGCTTGGTCAGCAGCGTGTCGACATTCCTACGATCGCGGGCGGGCCAATCACATTTTGGAACGGTCTCAACAAACCGGTCGACAACTAAAATCCCGGGCGGTTGCTAGCGCCTGACTTCGCGGGGTAGTCCACCCCATTGCGGATAGTGGCGCAAGCAATTGGCTTAACTGAGTTCTACCCAGGTCGGCGCGTGGTCTGAAGTCTTTTCCTGCGCCCGCGCCCACTTGTCGACGCCGGCGCCGCGAAGACGGTCTGCCGCTTCGGGTGAGCAGAGCAGATGGTCGAGGCGGAACCCGAGGTCGCGCTGCCAGCAGCCGGCCGTGTAGTCCCAGAAGGTGTAGAGCTTCGGCTCATTCGGGTGCAGCGCACGCAACGCGTCGGTCCAGCCTTGGTGCAACAAACGCCGCCAGGCTCGCCGCGCCTGGGGCTGCATGACCGCATCGTTCTGCGTCGCGCGCACCGAGAACACATCGCGGTCCTCCGGAACGACGTTCCAGTCGCCGCAAAGCACCGTTGAGCGCTCGTCTTTCAGAAGCTCGGCGGCATGAGCGCACAGACGCTCCATCCACCTCAGCTTATAGTCGAACTTCTCGGTACCGACCGGATTGCCGTTCGGCAGGTACAAGGAACCGACGACGAGACCCTTCACCTCCGCTTCCATGTAGCGGCTATGCGTATCGTCGGGATCGCCGGGCAGGCCGACGCGTCTCAGCTCCGGCTGGTCGCCTTTCGCAAGCACCGCGACACCATTGAAGCCCTTCTGGCCGTGCCAAACTGCGCCATATCCGGCCGCCTCTATGTCCGCGATCGGCAGCGCCTCGTCGGCGCACTTGAGTTCCTGCAGGCAGGCGACATCGGGTTGCTCGCGCTCGAGCCACTCGATGAGACGCGGCAGGCGCGCGCGGATGCCGTTGAGGTTGTAGGTGGCGAGCTTCATACGCCCGCCCTAACGGTTTGGAGCTAGACCGAGAAGCTGCTTCCGCAGCCGCAGCCGGATTGCGCGTTGGGATTGGTCACTCGGAACGCGGCGCCGCCGAGGTCCTCGACAAAATCTACCGCAGACCCACGGACGAGATCGAGGCTGATCGGATCGACTACGAGCTTGACGCCATCGGTCTCCGCAACCGTATCGCCATCCTCGAGCTGCTCGGCGAGCTCGAATTTGTAGGTAAAGCCGGCGCAGCCGCCGCCATCCACCGCAAGCCGAAGGATCGCGGGTTTCGACTGACGCGCCGCGATCCAGGCGACGCGCTTCGCCGCATTCTCAGTAAGGGTAATCTCGGTGTTGCTCACGAGAACGAGATAGGAAGCGCCGCGATCAGCGGCAAGCAAGCGCTTAGTGCTGGCCGCCCGTCGGTCCGCCGATCGCCACCGCATCCATCGAGGCGGAGTTCGAACGGCGCTGCATGGCGAGGACATAGTCGGTCGACTTCATGAACGGGATCGGATTGACCGCGCGCCCGTCAATTCGAACTTCGTAATGAAGGTGGTTGCCGGTGGAGCGGCCCGTCGAGCCCATACGGCCGATTTGCTGGCCGCGCGTCACGTGGTCGCCCTCGTGCACCATGATCGCCGACATGTGGCCATAACGCGTGGTGATACCGCGACCGTGATCGACCTCGACGAGATTGCCATAACCACCACTGTTCCATCCCGCGCGAAGCACGGTGCCGTCGGCGGTCGCGTAGATCGGCGTTCCGTAAGAGCCCGCGAGGTCGATTCCGGGGTGCATCGCCGCGCCGGCGTGGAAGGGATCGGAGCGGACTCCGAAACCGCTGGTAAACTCGACGTCTGTCTTGACCGGCTTGTCGGACGGAATGGCGATCACGCCGTCCTGCAGGTTATCAAGCTTCTTCCAGCTGTCGAACAACGCCTTGAAGGTCGAATTTCCAGCGCTCTCGAAGGGGCCGCCCACGCCGCCGTTGCTACCGGCGCGAGCGGGCGTGATACCAAGGCGCTTCAATTCAGCAGCGGTGACCTGATAGCGAACGTCCAGGGCCTTCGCGACGAGCGCGGCCTGTGCGAGCTGCTGTTCCTCGACGCGAGCGAGCGGTCCATCGGTGGCGAGGCGGCCGCTGGCTTGAGCGGCGGCGATCAGCTGGGGATCGATCTTCTGGCCAGCGAGAGCTGCTTCGATAAGCGCCTGACGCTGCTCGATCATGCGCGCCCGGGCCTCCGTGGCTGCGGGAAGGCTCGTAATCGCATGCGGACGGGTAATGAGACGGGCGGTTGCATAGCTCGCCCAGGTGACGAGACCGAGGAGGACAAGAAAGAGAACAGCCTGGACGGGAGCGGAAACTCGGAGGCGGCGGAGTCTTGAACCATCGTGGATGAATAGGTCCCGATCGCGGAACAAACCCGATGTCGCCGCCAGCACTTGCGTCATTTATCCCCGCTCCAAAGCTCCCGCGCCACACGCGTGCGCGCGGCGCGTTGATTCCTATCAATCAGGAGCTCCCCAGCCCCAGAGTCAGCATTGGGATCGCCCCTTCCCGGCTGACGGAGGCGAAGACTGCGCGGGGATGGTTAACAATTTCAACCTCCGGTTCCGTTTCGCGGGACGAAACAACCGCTGGCCGCGATGAGTCGTTCAAATCGGCTCTCAAGGGCTGCGATTCGAGCAATTTCAATCTGTTGTGCAGTGCAACATCGCCCCGCCGTTACGGAGTCGACCGATTCTTTCGCGCTGCCTTGCGCCGGCCAAAATCCGCTTTAGAAACGGCGGCGGGCCACGCCGTCCCAACGCGGCGCGTGCTCTCTGGAAGGAGAGTTGAATTGACCGACACTGCCGAAGCTGGCGCGACTCTGCGCCGGCCGAAACCGACTACCAAACCCGCGAGACCATTCTTTTCTTCCGGCCCTTGCGCAAAGTCGCCCGGCTGGAACCCCGGCCTCCTCGACACACGAGCCCTCGGACGATCCCATCGAGGAAGCGTCGGTAAGAAAGTCCTCGCCGAAACGATCGAACGCACCCACGCCTTGCTCCGATTGCCCGCGGATTACCGGCTCGGCATCGTCCCGGCATCCGATACAGGCGCAATGGAGATGGCGCTCTGGTCGCTGATCGGCACGCGGCCGGTCACCATGCTAGCGTGGGAGAGCTTCGGCGCGGGTTGGGTGACGGATGTCGCCAAGCAGCTCAAGCTCGACGCCGAGGTCCGGACAGCCGACTATGGCGCAATCGCCGACCTCGACGGAATCGATCCTGGGAGCGACATCGTCTTCACCTGGAACGGCACGACCAGCGGAGTACGCGTGCCGAACGCCGACTGGATCGTGGCCGACCGGACCGGCCTCTCGATCTGCGACGCGACCTCGGCAGCTTTCGCACAGGATATCGACTGGGCCAAGATTGATGTCGGCACGTTCAGCTGGCAGAAGGCGCTGGGGGGCGAAGCCGCACATGGGATGTTGGTGCTTTCTCCGC
The DNA here is from genome assembly GCA_040414585.1 of Sphingomicrobium sp. GTDB lineage: Bacteria > Pseudomonadota > Alphaproteobacteria > Sphingomonadales > Sphingomonadaceae > Sphingomicrobium. The sequence goes on from JBEDUM010000091.1 coordinate 27,217, forward strand.
GAGCGGTCGAGAGGCTGGAGAGCGAACCGGCGCCACGGCCGCTTCCGAAGATCTTCCGTCTCACGAAAGGCGGCAAGCTGATCGAGGGGATCTTCAGCGGCGAAACGATCAACACGCCTTCCATGCTGTGCGTCGAGGACTGGCTGCTCGCACTCGACTGGGCCGAACGGATCGGCGGCCTGCCCGCGTTGATCGCGCGGGCCGACGCCAACGCTGCCGCGCTGGACCGTTGGGTGCGCAGCGCCGACTGGATAGAGCATCTGGCGAAGGATCCGGCCATCCGGTCCAACACATCGGTCTGCCTGCAGTTCGCTGATCGCTCGGACGAGGAGGCCAATCGAACGCGGCTGAAGACGATCGGCCAGCTGCTCGAGCGCGAAGACGCTGCGTACGATATCACGGCCTATCGAGATGCCCCGCCGGGATTGCGCATCTGGTGCGGTGCGACGGTCGATACAGCCGACATCGAGGCGCTGGGGCCCTGGCTCGATTGGGCGTGGGAGACGACGCAGCGCTGACCGTCACCCCAGCGAAGGCTGGGGTCCATCCCGATGAACCCCGCCATTCCTCAGAAACATGGATGCCAGCCTGCGCTGGCATGACGAAAGAGAAACATGACTGACCAGATCAAAGTCCTCATCGCCGACAAAATGGATCCAAGGGCCGCGGCTATTTTCCGTGAGCGCGACATCGTCGTTGACGAGAGGCCCGGCCTCTCGCCCGACGACCTCAAGGCAATCGTTCACGATTACGACGGTATCGCCGTGCGCAGCTCGACCAGGATCACCGCGCCGATCATGGATGCCGCCCTGCCGCGGCTGAAGGTGATCGGCCGCGCCGGTATCGGCGTCGACACGATTGACGTACCCGCCGCAAGCGCCCGCGGCGTGGTGGTGATGAACACGCCCTTCGGCAATTCGATCACGACCGCCGAGCATGCGATCGCCATGCTCTTCGCACTAGCCCGCGAGATTCCGCAGGCTGACCAGTCGACCCAATCCGGCAAGTGGGAGAAGAACCGCTTCATGGGCGTCGAGCTTGCCGGCAAGACGTTGGGGCTCATCGGCTGCGGCAATATCGGCTCGATTGTGGCCGACCGCGCCCATGGCCTCAAGATGAAGGTCGTCGCCTACGACCCGTTCCTCTCGCCCGAGCGCGCGGTCGAGCTGGGTGTCGAGAAAGCCGAGCTGGATGAGCTCCTCGCGCGCGCCGACTTCATTACGCTCCACACGCCTCTGACCGACCAGACACGCGGCATCCTCTCGCGCGAGGCACTGGCCAAGACCAAGAAGGGCGTGCGGATCGTCAATTGCGCGCGCGGCGGGCTGATCGACGAAGCCGCGCTCAAGGAGGCGTTGGAAAGCGGTCAAGTTGCCGGCGCTGCGCTGGATGTGTTCGCCGAGGAGCCGGCGAAGGAAAATCCGCTCTTCGGTACGCCGGGCCTGATCTGCACTCCGCACCTCGGCGCCTCCACCACGGAAGCGCAGGTCAATGTCGCGATCCAGGTCGCCGAGCAGATGAGCGACTATCTACTGCTGGGCGGCATCACCAATGCGGTCAACGTGCCATCGCTGTCGGCCGAGGAAGCGCCCCGACTTAGGCCCTACATGGCGCTAGCCGAGAAGCTGGGGCGGCTCATCGGCCAGATCGCCGGCACCGAGATCCGCTCGATCGACATCGAAGTCGAAGGCGCCGCCGCCGAGCTCAACATCAAGCCGATCACGGGCGCGGTGCTCGCGGGCGTCATGCGCACCTGGTCGGACACGGTGAACATGGTCAACGCACCCTATCTCGCGAAGGAACGCGGGTTGGCCGTGCGAGAAATCCGTAACGAAGGAGAAGGCGATTATCACACGCTCGTAGCGGTTACGGTGGGCACGGAGCATGGCGACAAGCGGGTCGAAGGCACCCTGTTCGGCAACCGCGCGCCGCGCCTGGTAAACATCTTCGGCGTCGCGGTCGAAGCGGACCTCGCGGGGCAGATGATCTACGTCGTCAATAACGATCAGCCCGGTTTCATCGGCGCGCTCGGCACCAGCCTCGGCAAGAACCGCATCAACATCGCGACTTTCGGGCTCGGCCGCCGCAAGGAAGCGGGTGAGGCTGTTGCGCTGGTTGCTGTCGACGATCCGATCACACCGGAGGTCGCCGATCAGCTGCACCAGCTCCCGGGCGTGCGCGAGGTAGTGCCCCTGAGCTTTTAGCGGAGTGTCTGCTTTCGACCCGAAGCTGACATTCGTCTCGCATCCCGACCGACACGGGGAGAAATGTTTCAGGGCTGACAGACGGACTCTACCGCCGTGCCTAAGAGTCTGCGATCAGGAGCCACATCGTGGCGACGAGTGATCCCATCGCGAGTGCCCAAATAAAAATCAGAAAAGAAGCCGTCGCAATGTTCGCGAGCCTGCCTTGTCGAACCACACCACGCCCTTTCGTTAGCGGAGCGGATCAAAATTGAATCGCGCGCTTCGGCTGAAAGGAAGATGAACGATTTGGCGGCATCGAGTGTTCGCTTGTGGTGACCGCTTTCCACCCAAAGCTGACCTTGGCGGCTGGTCTGCGGACCGGCGCTGTCCTATCCAAGAAAGGTCTGCGCCTCAGAGAGAAACGAACTTCTGCTCTCCCAATGACCGAAGAAGCATCCCTGGCGGTGTCGTCCATGATCTTCCCGGAAATCTAAGAGACGCGCTGAAACTTGATCCAGCCGCACTGTTGACCTGGGAGGATATTAGGCCGCTGGCTCGCAACGAATGGATCTGTTGGATTCAATCCGCCAAGAAGCAAGAAACTAGGCGAAAGCGCGTCGCTTGGGGTTGCTCAAGTCTTGGGGATGGGAAACGCCGGCCATGTTGTTGGCCGGGATGCCCTCATCGCTTACCCCTCCCAAGGCGAGACTCGATTATGTCCGTTTTCGTCCCATTGCGGACATCAAGCGAGCGCTAAAACCAATATTGGGCGAGAGCCCTCGAACGCTCGACCGCACCGATCTTGTTTGACTTCCTTGAACCGAAGTCCTTCAGCCTAGACGCCCGCTGCCCTTCCCCCTAGAGCCGGGCTGGCTGCACAGCAGGAAACAGAAAAGTGGGAAACGTCACCGTCGTCGGCGCCCAGTGGGGCGACGAAGGCAAGGGCAAGATCGTCGATTGGCTGGCGAGCCGCGCGGACATGGTCGTGCGGTTCCAGGGCGGACACAATGCCGGGCACACGCTCGTTGTCGAGGGCAAGACCTATAAGCTCTCGCTGCTTCCCTCGGGCATCGTCACCGGTACCCCTTCGGTCATCGGCAATGGCGTCGTGCTCGATCCCTGGGCGCTGAAGAGCGAGATCGAGCGCATTCGCGAGCAGGGGATCGAGGTCACTCCTGACCTGCTGATGGTCGCCGACAACTGCCCATTAATCCTCCCCATCCACCGCGATTTGGACGGCCTGCGTGAAGATGCATCGGGAGCCGGCAAGATCGGCACGACCCGCCGCGGCATCGGTCCGGCCTACGAGGACAAGGTAGGCCGCCGCGCGATCCGCGTCTGCGATCTCGCCAAGCTCGACGATCTCGGACCTGTGCTCGATCGCCTCTGCGCCCACCACGACGCGCTTCGAGCGGGATTTGGCGAGCCGCCGGTCGATCGCGCTCGCCTGAAGAGCGATCTCGCCGAAATCGCAGACTTCGTGTTGCCCTTCGCCCATCCCGTCTGGCGCGACCTCGACAAGGCGCGGCGCAACGGAAAGCGCGTCTTGTTCGAGGGCGCGCAGGGCGTGCTGCTCGACGTCGACCACGGCACCTATCCGTTCGTCACCTCTTCGAACACCGTCGCCGGCACGATCGCGGCCGGAAGCGGCACCGGTCCGGCAGCGGCGGGCTTCGTTCTCGGCATCACCAAAGCCTACACGACGCGCGTTGGGTCGGGCCCCTTTCCCACCGAACAGGACAATGAGGTTGGCCAGACACTCGGGGAGCGCGGGCGAGAGTTTGGCACCGTTACCGGCCGGAAGCGCCGCTGCGGCTGGTTCGACGCGGTACTGGTGCGGCAAGCAGTCGCCGTTGGCGGAGTAACCGGAATCGCGCTCACCAAGCTCGACGTTCTCGATACGCTCGAGACCGTGAAGGTGTGCACCGGCTACGTGCTCGACGGGAAGAAGCTCGACTATCTGCCCTCCCACGCGGCCGACCAGGCTCGGGTCGAGCCTGTCTACGAAGAGATCAAGGGCTGGTGCGAATCCACGCAAGGCGCGCGCAGCTGGGCGGACCTTCCGGCGCGCGCGATCAAATATGTTCGCCGCATCGAGGAACTGATCCGCTGCCCCGTGGCGCTGGTGAGCACGTCGCCTGAACGCGATGATACGATCCTGGTGCGGGATCCGTTCGCCGGCTAGTGCCGGACCTCGAAACAGTCGAAAGCGCAGGGTTCGACGTCCCACGTCCTCACATCCTCCACGCGCGCTGAGGGAGGGCCGGCGCGCAGTCTGTCGATCATCCGATCGACCGCGCGCCCATCACCTTCGACATGCGCCTCCACCCGCCCGTCAGGGCAATTGCGCACCCACCCGCTGACGCCAATCGCCTGCGCCTGTTCTCTCGCCCATGCGCGGAAGAAGACGCCCTGCACTCGCCCGGTCACCCGCACATGGCGCGCGACCGTGCCCATCACACCGTCGTGATATCGGGCGCGTCCTCGGCCTTCATCCCGACGACGTTGTAGCCGGCGTCGACGTGGTGAATCTCGCCCGTAACCCCGCTCGCGAGGTCGGAAAGCAAGTAGAGCCCAGCGCCGCCCACGTCGTCAATCGTGACGTTGCGCCTCAGCGGAGAATTATATTCGTTCCACTTCATGATATAGCGGAAGTCGCCGATCCCGCTGGCCGCAAGGGTCTTGATCGGCCCCGCGGAAATTCCGTTGACGCGTATGCCCTCGGGCCCGAGGTCCGCCGCCAGATACTTAACCGACGCTTCCAGACCGGCCTTCGCCACGCCCATCACATTGTAGTGGGGAATCACCTTTTCGGCACCGTAATAGGTCAGGGTCAGGAGCGATCCGCCGCCATTCATCAGCGCCCGCGCCCGCTGTGCGACCGCGACAAAGCTGAAGACGGAGATGTTCATCGTCATCAGGAAATTATCCATCGACGTATCGACGAACTTTCCTCGCAGCTCGTTCTTATCCGAATAGCCGATGGCATGGACGACAAAGTCGATCGTCTTCCAGCGCTCCTTCAGCACATCGAATGCGCGGTCAAGCGCCCTCATGTCGGAGACGTCGCAATCGACCAGAAAGTCGGACCCAAGTTCCATCGCCAGCGGCCGGACCCGCTTTTCGAGCGCCTCGCCCTGATAGGAGAAGGCGAGCTCCGCGCCCTGCTGCCCGACCGCGCGCGCGATGCCCCAGGCCAGCGATCGGTCGTTGGCGAGGCCCATTATCAATCCGCGCTTGCCTTGCATCAGTCCGGTCAAAGTTGCGGTCCCCCAGTTTCGACTTCGATCTTTACGTCTTCACCGGGCTGCGGTTCCTCGACTTCAAGCTCGTCAGTGTACGGCCCAGTGTATATTTCGCCCTTTAGCGCGGTGGCGCCGCCTTCTGCCAGCGCCGCGTTGAGCTCCGCGCCGATAACGACGCCCAGGCCGACGACAAAGAAAAAGATGAGCGCGATCATCACGCCGGCGAGGCTTCCGTAGGTCCGGCTGTAGCCACCGAACAGACTGAGGGCGCCGGGAAGGATCTCGACTGTGCCCAACCACCAGACAGTGATGAACAGGGCGCCCGGCCATTTCTTGCAGCCCGCATTCCGGTATCGGGCCGGCGTCAGCGCGAAGAAGAGGACGTAGAAGGTGAAGAACAAAGTGGCCGCTGGCACGAACCTGTAGAGTCCGAGCGTATGTCCGATGTTCTGCGCCAGCGGGAACCATTCCATGATGTAATGATGAGCGATGGTCAGCGCGGCGCTCAGGGCAAAGGCGATCATCAGCAGAAGCACGGCGCCGAGGATCAGCAGGATCGAGCCGAGGCGATATTCCCAGAATGGCGAGCAGAACTTCACGCCATAAGCTCGGCGCAGGATATCGCGGATCGTTTCGACAAAGCTTGTGGCGGTCCACAGGCCAACAATCGCGCCCAGCCAGAGCAGGGTGCCGGTCCGGACGGTCAACACTTCCTGGATTGGTTCACGCAAAGTCGCCGCAACATCGGGCGGCAGGCGCCGAAGGACGTTGGTGACTGTCAGCGTCGCATCCTGGCTTTGACCGAGCAGGTGGGCCACGGCGGCCGCGACGATGAAGAAGGGGAACAAGGCGACGATAGAGAGGTAAGCGAGGTTGCCGGCGTGGATGAAACCGTCATTGTAGACGCCAATCGCGACGCGCTTCACCACCTCCCAGGGCGTCAACCGCGGCTTGAGCTTCTCTTCGACGTCCGTCCCGAACGCGGCCCGCATGCTTGCAAGTCGCTTGCGGCGGGCTTCTGGCGATTGGGGAGAGACGTCTCTCATTCAGCTGCGGCTGCTTTATACACCCAGGCTTTCCCGTGGATTGCCCGGCGCGTCCCAGTTCTCGGCGAACTTCTGCAGCTCGGGATCGCTCGCCGGCACGTCGATTTCGATGCTGACGAGCTGGTCGCCGCGCTTACCGCTCTTCGTCCTGAAGCCGCGATCCTTGAGGCGCATTACCTTGCCTGACGTCGTGCCCTTGGGAACCGTTAGCATTACCGGGCCTTCCGGCGTCGGCACCTTCACCTTTGCGCCGAGCACCGCCTCCTTCAGGCTGACGGGAAGGGTCAGGCGGATATTGTCGCCATCGCGGGTGAAGAAGCGGTGCGGCGCGATTTCGATCGTCACGATTGCGTCGCCGCGACCGGCAGGACCCTCTTCACCTTTGCCTGCCAGCCGGATCTTCGTCCCATCTTCCAGGCCCGGCGGCAGCTTGAGATCGATCGTCTTGCCGTCGCCAAGGGTGATGCGCTGCGGCTTGAGCGCGACCGCGTCGATGAACGGGATCTTCAGCCGATACGCGACGTCGGCGCCTTTCTGCGGCGCTCGCGCTCGCTGCCGGAAGCCGCCGAACCCGCCTCCCGCTCCTCCGCCGCCGCGTCCGAACAGGCCTTCGAACAGGTCGCTGATGTCGGCCGCATCGCCGCCACCGAAATTGAAGCCTTCGAACCCGGCGCCCGGCTGCGGTCCGCCTGGGCCGGCCGAGTAGCCGCCAAACCCAGCGCCGAACGGCATCTTCGGATTGCCGTCCTCATCGATCTCGCCGCGATCATATTGCGCGCGCTTGTCCTTGTCTGACAGCAGATCGTAGGCGTGAGTCACTTCCGCGAAGCGTTTGGCCGCGTCCGGCTTGTCCTTGTTGCGGTCGGGATGAAGCTGCTTGGCGAGGCTCCGGTAGGCCTTCTTGATCTCGGCCTCGCTCGCGCCGCGCTTCAAGCCGAGGCGTTGGTAGAGGTCGAGTGCCATTGTCCTCCCATGCCGTAGAGACGCCCGCCTGACCAGATGGGTTGCCGTCGCCGGGAGGCCAAGCCTAAGGCCAACGCACGATGGGCACCGATCCGTTCCAGCTGTTCGACGAATGGTTTGCCGAGGCGCGCGAAAGTGAGCCGAACGACCCGGAAGCGATGGCGCTCGCGACTGCCGACGAGGTGGGCAACCCGACCGTCAGGATGGTCTTGCTGAAGGGGCACGGACCGGAGGGCTTCATTTTCTACACGAATGAGGAGAGCGAAAAGGGGCGCGACCTCAGCGTGAACCCATCCGGGGCGCTCCTCTTCCACTGGAAGAGCCTTCGCCGCCAGATTCGTATTGAAGGTGAGGTCGGTCGCGTGTCCGGCGAGGAAGCTGATGCGTATTTCGCGACCCGCTCGCGCGACTCCCAACTGGGCGCCTGGGCATCGCAACAGTCGCGACCCCTGGAAAGTCGCGAGGTCTTCGAAGGGCGTTACGAGGAGATGAAGCAGCGGTTTGAAGGCCAGCAAGTTCCGCGTCCGCCTTATTGGGGAGGGTTCAGGCTGGTGCCGCTCATCTTCGAATTCTGGCAGGACCGGCCCCATCGGCTCCACGAACGGCGTGTGTTCCTTGCGCAGAACGATGGGGCTTGGGACGAAGGACTGCTGTACCCGTGACGACGGCGAAGACGGCAGCCGAGCATTCTGTCCATTCATCTCGGGCGGCGCTGGCCAGCGTATCGCTCGCGCTCATTCTGCTCATCGCAAAGGCCTGGGCGGCATACCGGACGGGTTCCACGGCGATGCTCGGCTCACTCGCTGACACCGCACTCGACGTCATCGCCAGCATTACGACGCTCGTGGGCGTGCGCATCGCCGCCGTTCCTGCGGACCATGATCACCGCTTCGGTCACGGCAAGGCCGAAGCCCTCGTCGCTTTGGCGCAAGTTGCGCTCATTACCGTATCTGCCGGCGGCATTCTTTGGCGCGCCGTCGACCGGCTCATCAGCGGCAGTCAGACGCAGGCGATGGAGGACGGCATTGCTGTCTCCGTACTCGCCATTGCATTGACGTTCGTGCTCCTCTGGTACCAGCGCCGAGTCATTGAGCGTACCGGCTCCGTCGCGATCAAGACTGACAACATCCACTACAAGTCCGACGTTTTCCTCAACGGATCGGTGATTATTGCCCTCGTGCTCGATCAGGCGCTGCACATTGCCGGAGCCGATGCGGTGTTCGGCATCGGCATCGCCCTGTGGCTGCTGGGGGGTGCGTACCGAGCGTCGCGTGAAGCCATCAACCAGCTGATGGATCGGGAATGGCCCGAAGAAGAGCGTCAGGAGTTCTTGGATGCCGCTGCCCAGTATGATGAGCTTCGCGGCCTGCACGACTTGCGCACCCGAAAGAGCGGTACATTACGCTTCGTCCAATTCCACGTCTGGGTACCGGCAAATTGGACCGTTCAGGAGGCCCATGACCGGCTCGATCACGCCGAGGAAGAGTTGCAGAAGCAATTTCCCGACACCGAGATCCTTATCCACGTCGATCCTGAGGGGCAGGTCGACCGCGAAACCCTGCTTTCGCAGGAGATTACGGAGCAAGCGTCTTGACCAGCATCCCGTTCTTCCAGGTCGATGCGTTCGCGGACCGGCCGCTCACTGGCAATCCGGCTGCGGTGATGCCGCTGGAGCATTGGCTCGACGACAAGCTGATGCAGGCCATCGCGGCAGAGAATAATCTCAGCGAGACGGCATTCACGGTGCCGAGCGAGCGCGAGGACGCCGATTTCGACCTGCGCTGGTTCACGCCGACAAGCGAGGTCGAGCTGTGCGGCCACGCGACCCTTGCGGCCGGGCACGTGCTGATGACCGGCCACAGGGCACGTTTCACGACCAAGTCCGGTGCGCTGATCGTCAGCCGTCGAGACGACGTCCTCGAGCTCGACATGCGTGCGGCGAACCTGACCGAGGTTCGCGAACCCGAATTGTGCCGGGCGCTCGGCCTCCCCGATAGCCCGGTCTGGCTCGCCGACGGGTACAATGACGCAGCCGTCATCGAATTGGCGGACGAGGACGCCGTGCGCGCCGTCCAGCCTGATTTCGCCGCGCTCAAAAAGATCCATCGCATGCCCGTGGTGACCGCCGGCGGACGAACGGAAGACATCGCCAGCCGAGTCTTCGTCCCGTATCTCGGAATTGACGAGGATCCGGTCACGGGCTCGGCACATGCAGCGCTGGTTTCCTATTGGACCAAACACCTCGGTCGCTCCGAATTCACCGCGCTTCAGGCGAGCGCCCGCACTGGGGTTCTCCACTGCCGTCTCGAAGGTGATCGCGCGGTACTCGGCGGCCGGTGTCAGACAGTGATCGTCGGCCAGTTCCAGCTGTGAGTTTCATCGCCTTCCTCGCAATGGCGGCCGCAAGCCCGCAAGCAGACCGCACCGCGATCCTCGACAAGATCCACCGCATGGAAGACGCGTGGAATTGCGGCGACTTCCGCGGCTACATGGCGGGCTTCAAGAACCCCGACGTCATCTTCGTCTCCGGCGGCAAGTTCCAGGACGGCTGGCAGGGTACGCTCGACCATTACATTCGCGACTATGGCGGCTCGCCGGAGAGGCGCGGCAAGCTCCACTTCTACAACATGAAGGTGGACCTGCTCGCAGCTGACGCCGCAATGCTCATCGGACAGTATCGGCTCGAGCGCGGCACCCGCGTCACCGAGGGCGTGAACACGCGACTGTTCCGCAAGGTGCACGGACAATGGCTCATCACTATGAACCACGTGTCCGCATACGATGTCACTTCTCCGAGCGCGCCAAAAGCTCGCTAAGGTCCGCCTTCCAGAACGTTGCCCACGTGTGGGTGCCGTGGCCGTGCGTGTCGGCGCTCTCGGGGATCAGCCGGAAGCGCGCCGTTTTCACCCGTTTCAGGGCCCGCGGCGCCACATCGAGGTTCCGCGGATTGATGAAGTCATCGGCCGAATTGATCCAGGTGAGCGGGACCTTGATCCTTTCGAGGTTCGGCCATGGATCGTAATTTCGCGAGGAATCGAACTGATAGATCATGTCGTTCGCGTCCAGGTCGGTTATTCCACTCTCTACTCGCTGCCGGACATAGGCCTTGGCGGCCTCGCGGGTAGGATAATTCTTCTGAAGGTTCAGTGGCGCTCCGCCGGCGATGAACAGGATCGATTCCGCTGTGCGAAGCCCCTGTTCCGGCTGCTTCACATAATTGCCGCCCTGCCACGCCGGGTCCTTCTCTATTCCGTCGATGACCATCTGCCGCCACATGCGGTTGAGCCCCGCGATCTCGATCGGCTCGCAGGCGAGCGGCATCAGCGCGCTTGCGAAGTCCGGATACATCTCGCCCCACATGAAGCTGTGCATGCAGCCCATCGACGTGCCCATGATGAGACGCATGTGCCGAATGCCGAGACCCTCCGTCAGCATGCGGTGCTGCGCCCCGATCATGTCGGCATAATCGTACTTTGGAAACTTCATCCGAAGCCCGTCCGACGGTTTCGACGATTTGCCGTGACCGATATTATCCGGGAGGATGACCCAGTATTTGCGGATATCGAGCGGCTGCCCCGGTCCATAAAGCTCGTCGGCGAATTGCGGACGGAGGAACTGCTTGCCGTCGCCGCCGGTACCGTGGAGCACCATCACCGCATTGTCGATCTGCCCTTGTGCGTTGCGATGCGGGGACCCGAGCGTCGTGTAATGCATCCGGAGTTCAGGCAGGCTCTCGCCGTCGCCGAAACGGAAGTTCTTCAGAACCACGTCGGCTTCGCGCGTCGGCCATGTCTTGTGAGCGGACGGTTGGGCGGCTTGAAGAGCGACAGCGGCCAATAACGCGAACATCAATCACCTCATGCTTTCAGTTTCGCCTCCAATGCATCGAGCAGGGGCAACTGACTTGGAAGCATGTATTCGCGCGCCTCGGCAAGGGACATCCAGCGCGCCTGATCGACCTCGGGATAGAATTGCCGCCGTCCGCTATGCGGCGGCCATTCGACCTCGAACTCGTTCGATCGAACGGCTTCAGCATCGAGATCCCCTTCGACGGCGAATGCCTCGACCCACTTCCCGCCCGCCTGCCGTATCTTGAGCAGCGGGAATGGCACTGATGACAGCCGCGTCCCGGTCTCCTCCGCGAATTCGCGCAAAGCCGCTTCGGCCGGCACTTCGCCCTGCTCCACCGCACCCTTGGGAATCATCCACGCCCCGACGTCCTTGTTGCGCCAAAATGGACCGCCGGGCTTGATCAGCAGGACCTCGGTTTCGTCGTCCCGCTGCCGGAAGAGAAGGACGCCGGCGCTAAGCGGCGGCGGCATTCATCTCGCTCAGCTCGGCCGAGACCGTCTCCGCGATCCAGCCGCCGCCCAGAAGGCGGGTTCCATCGTAGGCGACTGCGGCCTGTCCGGGCGCGACGCCAAATTCCGGCTGGCTGAAGCGGATCCATTCGCCGTCTCGAGTGGCAGCGACCGGAGGGGCGAGCGACCGCACCTTCAAGCCCACGTCGTTCTGCTCTTCGCCAATCCAGTTCCAGTCGGCAACGCGCATCGCCTCGACTGCAAGGGCATGCCTGGGGCCGACGACAATCCGTCGCTTTCTAGGCTCGATCCTGACGACATAGAGCGGCTCGCTCTGGCCGCCGATCTCGATACCGCGCCGCTGGCCAACCGTGAAATGGACGACGCCGCGGTGACGGCCGAGCACTCGCCCATCAAGATCGACGATCTCTCCAGGAGCCGCAGTTTCCGGCCGCACTCGCTTTACAAGGGACGCATAGTCGCCGTCAGGAACGAAGCAGATGTCCTGGCTGTCAGGCTTGGCCGCCACGATCAGCCCGAGATCGGAGGCGATCCGCCGCACTTCGGCCTTCGGAAGGTCGCCCAGGGGAAAGCGCAGGAATTCGAGCTGATCCCGCGTCGTTCCGTAAAGGAAATAGCTCTGATCCCGCCGCGGATCGGCGCCCTTATGCAGCTCAACGCGCGTATCGTTGATCACCCGCCGCACATAATGGCCCGTCGCAAGGCAATCGGCACCAAGCTCGCGCGCAAAGGCAACGAGGTCCACGAACTTCACGCCCTGGTTGCAGGATGCGCACGGCACGGGTGTGCGCCCGTGCGCATATTCATCAACGAAGCGATCGATCACGCCTTCGCGAAAGCGACTCTCGTAATCGAGCACGTAATGGGCGATCCCGAGACGGTCGGCGACCATCTTCGCGTCGTAGATATCCTGGCCCGCGCAGCAGGCGCCACTGCGCCGCACTGCCTCACCATGGTCGTAGAGCTGCAACGTGACGCCGATCACCTCGGCGCCCGTCTGCGACGCAAGCGCGGCCGTGACCGAGCTGTCGACGCCGCCGGACATGGCAACGACGATTCTGGCATCGCCCGAAGGGCGGCCGAGCTGAAAATCGATCCGCATTGGAGGTCAAATCTTGGCGCTCTTTACCCGAATTTCACCATCCTCGCCTAGACCATGCCGACGGGGAAACAACGAAGGGGGCTGGTTTGGCGCGTCACGAGGGGAACTTTCGTGTTGAAGCGGAGGCGCCTCTCAGCCTGAAGGAGCTCCTCGCGCTTCTTGGCTCGGACGATGAAGTCGACGCCCGGTCGCGCGAAGACATCATCGCTTGTGCCCTCTCGGGCGACGATGGGTGGAAGGAAGCAGTCAAGAAGCTCGGCGGCGCATTTGCCGAGGATGGAGCAGAGTTAAGAGAGCGTAAGGGCGAATGACCGCCGAGTTAACCAGCGCACTTCAGAATGTTTTTAAGCGCGCGGAATAAACAGCAATCCAGTGTCAATGATTAAGCAGGTGTAACGGAATGCTCGAGAACCAGAAGATTCGTCCGGCCCAGGTCATCGGACCGCTCGGCGAGCCGCTGACGCTCGATTCGTTGCCGCCTGCCACCACGACCCGTTGGGTCGTTCGCCGCAAGGCCGAGGTGGTCGCGGCCGTAGCAGGCGGACTTCTCAGCGTGGACGAAGCTTGCAAGCGCTATTCGCTCAGTCTCGAGGAATTCACCAGCTGGCAGCGCGCCGTGGATCGTAGCGGCATGCCGGGCCTGCGCGTCACTCGCATCAAGCAGTATCGCGACCAGTACGAACGGCAGCAGCGCTACTGACCGCATTACTCGTTACGTAAGTATATCTATCCGGCTTTTCGGCGGCTGGTAAACGGCCGCGTTAACCGAAAAACTGGACAGACCCTTCCGAATCCGGAACAACTTGCGCGCATCACGCGTCTGTGATGCCGACGGCCGCTGCGTGACCTGCGGGCGGCCCAGAAACAGGAGGGAGACGCTCATGGGTATTATTATCTGGCTGATCGTCGGTGGCATTTGCGGCTGGCTTGCCAGCCTCATCATGAGGACTGACGCTCAGCAGGGAATCATCCTGAACATCGTCGTCGGAATCGTGGGCGCGGTGATCGCCGGCCTCCTGTTCGGTAGATCTCTAAATGCGGTCATCTCGATCGAGACGTTCCTCTATTCATTGCTCGGTGCTGTCATCCTTCTGGCGATCGTCAACCTGATCCGCAGAGGAACTGTCCGCTAGCAAAACGATACCTGTTGAATTTGGAGGCCGCGCGGCATGAGCTGCGCGGCCTTTTCGCACTCATTGGAGCTCGAAGGTCATCGACAGAGTGACCTGGAGCTTTTGCTCCCCCGGTTCGATCTTCGTCGAGGCCGCCTCCATGCGCGCCATCACAGGCATGGGTGGCGCGGGCGGTACGGCATAGCCACCGCTCTCGCTGACTGAAACGACCCGTGCGATCCGCATCCCGAGCGAGCGGGCATAGAGCTCGGCCCTCGCACGGCCCGCTGCGACCGCTCTCGCCCGCGCCTCGTCGAGCGCCGCCTCGGGTTTGTCGATGGTCAAGTTCGGACCGTTGATCTGGTTCGCGCCCTGCCCGACCAGGGCATCGAGGATCTTGCCGGAATTGCGAATATCACGGAAGCGAACGGTGACCGTGTTCGTCGCGGTGTAGCCCACAAGCTGCGGCGCCTGGTTCTCGGGATAGCGATATTCCGGATTCAAGTTGACGTTGCTGGTCTGGACATCGCGATCCTCGACTCCAGCGCGTTTCAACGCTGCGAGCACGCGCGCCATCCGATCGGCCGCATCCGATAAAGCCGCCGTGGCCGTTGCCGAGCGTGTCACGACGCCCGCGGAGATCACCGCTACATCGGGTACCCGCGTCACTTCCCCGGTCGCACTGACGTCGAGCCTTGTCCCAGCAATTGTCTGAGTGATTGTCGCCTGTTGCGCGTTCGCGGCAGCTGGCAGTGAAGCAGCGCCGAGCATCAACGCCGCAAGAAATTCTTGCTTCATCTCTCGTACCCTTCGGCAGTCGTGACCATGACGCAACGATCGCGGCTGCGCCATGGCTGTTTGCTGAACGCGGATGATCGCTAAGCGCGGCCGCGAGTGACCAGGCGGTAAATCAGGAGGATGATGAAGGCCCCGACGATCGCCGCGATGAAACCGGCACCTTCGCCGGTGTTGTACCAGCCGACGGCATGGCCGAGCCACCCGGCAAGAAGCGCGCCGGCTATTCCGAGCAACACCGTGATGATGCATCCGCCAGGGTCGCGACCCGGCATCAACAGCTTTGCAATTGCCCCCGCGAGGCCGCCGATCACGATCCAGCCGATGATTCCGTACTGTTGCATCTGCCGATTCCCCTATTTTTTCGCTACTGTCGTTCAACTGACCTTCAGGCTACCAGCGCCAACGCGCGCTTGCGGGACAAGTGCCACCGTTAGTCGAAAACGATTAGCCATCGTTAATTGAGGGGCGTCCTGTTGCACGAGGTGCCTTATTCGTCTAATACAGTAACACTGGCGCCAAAAAGATTCGCAACTGGGCAGGGAATGATGAACCGGGAAACCTCTATCCGCACCTCGGACACGCTGATCGTGACCGATCGTACGCGGCAAAGGCGTTGGGTGATCCTCAGCGCCCTGGTGCTCATCGCCCTTGTCGTACTCGGCATCGCGGTGTTCATGGGCCGCAGCGCCACCAACAATGCGTCTCCGCAGGCCGGAGCAAATGGCGCAGGGCAAATTCCGACCGTGACGGTCGTGGTTCCGGGCCAGAGCCAGGTCGCGCGGGTGATCACCGCAAGCGGACAGCTTGCCGCAAAGCGCGACCAGCCGATCGGCATCGCGGGCCAGGGTGGGCGCGTTATAAGCGTCCTCGTCGACGCCGGCAGTTGGGTCCGCGCGGGAGAGGTTCTCGCAGTGGTCGATCGCTCGGTCCAGACGCAGCAGGCCGCGCAGCTCGCCGCCCAAATCGAGGCTGCCAAGGCCAATGCGGCCCTCGCACAGTCGAACTACGACCGCGCGATTGCGCTCCAGGGCCGCGGCTTCGTGTCAAAGGCGGAGATCGACTCCAAGCGCGCCGAACGCGACGCGGCCAACGCGCAGGTGCGCGTGGCGCAGGCCCAACTTGGGGCCACGCGGGCCCAGATCGGTCAACTTAACGTGATCGCACCGGCCGCGGGCCTCATTCTGGCCCGCAACGTCGAAGTCGGCCAGGTTGTATCTCCGGGTTCCCCGGCGCTGTTCCGCCTTGCCGAGGGTGGGCAGATGGAAATGCAGGCGCAGCTATCGCAGCAGGACCTTGCTTTCGTGCGTGCCGGCATGCCGGCCACTGTGACTCCGGTTGGTTCGCAGACGAACATCGCCGGCAGCGTCTGGCAGGTCGCCCCTGTCATCGATCCGCAATCGCGCCTGGGCGCCGTGCGCATCTCGATCCCCTATACACCGGACGTGAAGCCCGGCGGTTTCGCCGATGCGCGGATCACAGCAGGTGGAACGACCGCGCCGATGCTTCCGCAGAGTGCCGTGCTCAGCGATGAGAAAGGCAACTACGTCTATATCGTGAACTCGAAGAACGAGGTCGAACGGCGCGACATCAAGATCGGAGCGGTCAACGACGCAGGCGTGACCGTCGCCTCGGGCCTTTCGGGGAATGAGCCGGTCGTGCTTTCCGCAGGTCCATTCCTCAATCCGGGGCAGAAGGTGAACCCTCGCCGGCAAGGCGCTCGCTGAGGACCAGGAAAGTTATTTAGGTCATGAATTTCCGTAACGTCTCGTCCTGGTCGATCCGCAACCCGGTCTTTCCCATCGTCCTGTTCACTGGACTGATGCTGGCGGGGTTGATCGCGTTCGCGCGCATGCAGGTGAACAACGCGCCGGACATCGACTTTCCGGCCGCGATCGTCAGCGTGTCACAGCCGGGTGCAGCTCCGAACGAGCTTGAGACGCAAGTCACCCAACGCGTCGAATCCGCCATCCGGGGCGTGAACGGCGTTGACGAAATGAGCAGCACGGTCGTCGAGGGCAACAGCACGACCTTCGTTCAGTTTCAGCTCGGCACGCCGACCGACCGTGCCGTGAACGACGTTCGCAATGCGATCGCGCAAATCCGCGGCACCCTTCCCGAGGGGATTCTCGAGCCGCAAATCACGCGCGTAGACGCCGAAAATGAGCCCATCTCATATGTCGGTGCGCAGACTACCGACATGACGTTGGAGGAACTCAGCTGGTACATCGATAACACGGTGGCCAAGCGGCTGCTTGGGCTTCCGGGTGTCGCCGCCGTCCAGCGCGTGGGCGGTGTCGACCGCACCATTCGCGTGATCCTCGATCCAGCGGCACTCCAGGCGCAGGGCATCACCGCCGCGCAGGTCAACCAGCAGCTACGTGCGAGCAACATGAACGGCGCCGGCGGCCGCGCCGAAATCGCCGGGTCCGAGCAGTCGGTACGCGTGCTCGGCAATGCCCAGGATGCATACCAGCTCTCGCAAACGCAGATCGCGCTTCCAGGCGGCCGATTCGTCAAGCTTGCCGATCTCGGCGAGGTTCAGGACAGCAATTCCGAACAGCGCTCGATCGCCAAGCAGAATGGCCACCAGGTCGTCACATTCATGATCCAGCGAGCCAAGGGCTCATCGGAAGTGACTGCCTACAAGGGTGTGTGGGACGAACTGGCCAAGCTTCAGAAGGAAAATCCGAGGGTCCACTTCTCGGAGGTTTTCACAACCGTCGACTACACCAAGGCCCAGTACCGCTCGGCGATGGAAGGGCTGATCGAGGGTGCCGTTCTCGCGGTTCTCGTCGTGCTCCTTTTCCTCCGCGACATCCGCGCGACCCTTATCTCGGCCGTTGCCATTCCGCTCTCGGCGATCCCGGCGTTCGCATTCATGAGCATGATGGGAATCACGCTCAATTTCATGTCGACCATGGCCATGGGCCTGGTCGCCGGCGTGCTCGTCGATGATGCGATCGTGGAGATCGAGAATATCGTCCGACACATGCGAATGGGCAAATCGGGTTATCAGGCGGCGCTGGACGCCGCGGACGAGATCGGCCTCGCGGTTCTGGCTACGACGATGGCGATTGTCGCCGTCTTCTTCCCTGTCGCGCTGATGCCCGGCATCGCAGGGCAATATTTCAAGGCGTTCGGTTTCACCGTCGTTTTGGCGGTGTTGATGAGCCTCTTCGTGGCGCGCATGATCACGCCGCTGATCGCAGCCTACTTCCTCCGCTCGCATGGGCAGCAGCCCCACGCCGCCTGGAAGTGGATGGACGTCTATCTCAAGGTGCTGAACTGGAGCCTCGATACCTCGAAGGCCGAGGCGCTGCTTTCGCGCCTGCCGAGAATCCCTCGCCGGTGGGGCTATTATGCCATCGGCGTCCTCCTTCTGCTGGTCGTGTTCGCGGGCTTCCTCGCCGGGACAGGCGGATCGATGAAGGTGCTGACCAAGGCGGGCTGGAATGGCGCGATCGATTTCGTGATCGCGCTCGGCATCGGCGGACTCGTCGCTTATTTCGTCGGAAAGCTGATCGCGCTGGTCATCCGCTTCGTCGGCAGCGCAGGCTTTGCTGACTGGCACGCCATCGTGGCCGCCAGATGGAATGCGCGCCTGCACGATCATCGACTGGCAATGGTCGGTGCGGGCCTCGCCACCTTGCTGCTCAGCATCGTCCTGTTCGGAACGCTCTCGACGTCATTCTTCCCGCCGCAGAACAGCGATTATTCGCGCGTCAACATCACATTGCCCCCCGGCAGCACGCTCAAGGACACCGAAGCGGTCGTCGATCGCGTTGCGGCCATCATTAGCAAGGATCCCAACGTCGATCGCGTGTTCGAACGAATCAACGTCGGCGACGGCCACGTGAATATCGTCCTCAAGAAGCACCGGCCTCTGAAGAGCACAGAGTTCGAGCGGAATCTCGCGCCGACGCTCGCCGCGATGGCGGATGCGCGCGTGAGCTTCCAGTCTCAGCAGGGTGGTGGCCCCGACGCCGATTCGCGCGACATCATGCTTTATCTCGGCGGTGAGGATCCGGTTCAGCTGAACGCTGTCGCGAACAAGATCGCGAAGGAGATGGAGACCATTCCCGGCCTTCGCGCACCTCGCGTCGGGAGCAATCTCGCCCAGCCTGAAATCACCATCAAGCCGCGCTTCGACCTTGCCGCCGATCTCGGCGTCACAACCGCAGCGCTCAGCCAGACGATCCGCATCGCGACACTCGGCGAGATCGAGCAGAACAGCGCGAAATTCTCGCTCAGCGACCGGCAGGTGCCCATTACGGTCTCCTTGTCGGAGAACGCTCGGCGCGACATCAGCACGCTCGAGAACCTGCCGGTGCCGACGACGAGCGGTGGCTCGGTGCCGCTGAAGTCCGTGGCCGAGATCGGTTTCGGTTCCGGCCCGACGACGATCTTGCGGTCCAACCAGGTTCGCCGCCTTGCGATCGGCGCCGACCTCGCGCCGGGCGTCCAGCAGGGCGACGTGTGGGAGAAGGTCAACAACCTTCCAACCGTCAAGAATCTGCCGCAGGGCGTCGAAAAGATGAACCTCGGCGACCAGAAGTGGCAGGCTGAGCTGCTTTTCAACTTCGCGATCGCGCTGATTTCCGGAGTGCTGCTCGTGTTCGCGGTGCTGGTGCTGCTCTATCGGCGGTTCCTTGCGCCATTCGTGAACATGGGCTCGCTGATCCTCGCACCTTTAGGTGCGGCGATCGCGCTGCACATCGCCGGCCAACCGATCTCGCTGTTCGTGCTGATCGGAATCCTGATGCTGTTCGGGATCGTCGCAAAGAACTCGATCCTGCTCGTCGACTTCGCCGTCGAGATGATGAACCACGGCATGAAAAAGAACGACGCGATCTGGGAAGCGGGCCACAAGCGCGCCCAGCCGATCGTCATGACCACCGTGGCCATGGTCGCGGGCATGCTGCCTACCGCTATGTCGATCAGCGGCGACAACAGCTGGCGTGCGCCGATGGGCATCACCGTGATCGGCGGCCTCATCTTCTCGACGCTGCTGACCTTGCTACTTGTGCCAGCCTACTTTTCGATCGCCATCTCGATCGAGACGCGGATCGGCAAGCTGTTCCACCGCTTCATCGGCGCCGAGGCACACCAGGCCGGTCACCCCGTTCCAGCGGAGTGATGAACCTGCGTGCCGGCTCAGCTATTGAGCCGGCATGAAGGCGATGACGAACGGCGCATTTTCCCGATTCAATCCCGCCCAACCCGGCGCCCAGGGAATGAAGGTTGTCGCGACAGGCCTGCTCGTCGTCATGGCCGCGGTTTTTGCGATCACGCGGGCGCTCCAGGAGCAATATCCCTGGCTCAGCTACGTTAAATCGTTCGCCGAAGCTGCGATGGTGGGTGGCCTCGCCGACTGGTTCGCTGTCACGGCCCTGTTCCGCCACCCGCTCGGACTGCCCATCCCGCACACGGCGATCATCCCGCGCAATAAGGATCGCATCGGCGAGGCTCTTGCGAACTTCCTCAAGGAGAATTTCCTGATCCCCGCCGTAGTGGCGCGGCGCATGCGCAACATTGACGTGGCGGGCGCGACCGGACGATTCCTCCAGACACCCGCCGGCGAAGGCACGCGCATTCGCGCCGGCGCGTCGCGCCTGATCGCCGACATTTTCGAAAGCCTCGATGACGAGCGCCTCGGCGGCATCGTGAAAGGTGCGATTTCGTCCCGGCTGCGCAAGACCGAGATCTCTCCCCTCCTGGGCCACGCGCTCGCCTCGGCGATCAACGAGGACCGCCACGTTCCGATGCTCGAGGCCGCGATCCGTTGGATGGCGCGCGCACTCGACGCCAACGAGCCGCTGATCCGGGAGATGGTGCACAAGAAGGCGAACTGGGTACTGAAGCTTGCCGGCCTCGACGCCACGCTCGCCGATGCCATCATTGACGGACTGAGGAAGCTCACGGTGGAGATGTCGACCGACCCCGCGCATCCTGTGCGTGTGAAGATCGAGGAAGCGCTCGCCCAGCTCGCCAACGATCTGCAGACGCGTCCGGAAACCCGCGAGCGGGTCGAGTCGATCAAGGAGCAATTGCTCGACAACAAATCGGTCAGCCTTTGGCTCGACACGATCTGGCAGAAGGGCCGCGAAGCGGTGATCCGCGCCGCCCGCAACCCCGATGCCGTTCTTGCCGGCAAGCTCGGCGAGATCCTGAAATCCATGGGCAGCACGCTCGAAAGCGACGAACGTATCCGCGCCGCCATCAACCAGTTCGCTCGCCGGACAGCCGTGGGCATGGCCGCGAGCTACGGAAGCTCGATCGTGAAGCTGGTATCCGAGACGGTCCGCGGCTGGGATGCTCGCACCGTGACCAATCGCCTTGAAGCCGCGGTCGGACGCGATCTCCAATATATTCGCATCAACGGCACTCTGGTCGGCGGAATGGTTGGCCTGGTACTTCACGTGCTGGACGCGCTGTGAGCGATCCGCGACTGGACGCGCTTGCCGAATCTGCCCGAAACCGCGGGCTCAAGCTCGTCCGATCCCGTGTCCGGACGCCCGGCAAACGCCGTTTCGGAAAGGTCGGCCTAATCGACGCGTCCGGAAAGCCGGTGTTGGGCATGGATGCGAAGGGTCCGACCGCCAATCCAGAGGAAGTTGAGCACTATCTCCGCAATCTCGGAGCCAAGGATTGGGGCGCATCGCTCGATGTCGCCGTGCTGCCTCGAAAGCGTAAGCCGAAAGGTTCGCGCGAGCCCGCCAACGATGCCGAACCGGAGCCGAAGCCAAAGACAAAACAGGCCCGGCAGCCAGCGCCGCCGCCTCCGCCGAAGCCGGCACCCAAGCCGAAAGTTCGTGAGGCGAGGCCTTCCGATGTGCCGCGTCTCGTCGAGCTTATCCACTTCCTCGGCCACGAAATTGACGAGCAGGCTGTCCGCAAGAATTTGAAGACTCTCGGCAAGACAGGCGAGTTGCCCCTAGTCGCTACGCTCGACAAGCGCGTGGTCGGGATGTGCGGCGTCGGTCGCCGCGTCGTCATCCATCGACCCGCTCCGCTCGGCCGAATCACCGCGCTTGTCGTGGCGGAGGAAGCACAGGATCAGGGCATCGGGCGGATGCTGGTCGAGGCCGCCGAGGAGTGGATGCGTGAACGCGGCTGCAAGCTGGTCGAAGTCACGAGCAACGATCGCCGTACCGCTGCCCACGCCTTCTATCGGCACATGGGTTATGAGCGGACGAGCATCCGGTTTGCCAAAAAGCTCTAGTTCGAGGTCCTGCGTTCGATAGTCGCGCCGACGGCCGAGAGCTTCTCCTCCAGCCGCTCGTACCCACGATCGAGGTGATAGACGCGTAGCACCTCTGTCTCGCCTTCTGCCGCCAGGCCGGCAAGGATAAGGCTCATCGACGCGCGGAGGTCGGTCGCCATGACGCTAGCGCCGGCAAGCTTGTCGACTCCACGAACGATCGCAGAGCGGCCATGGATGTCCACATCAGCCCCCATGCGCCTCAACTCGGGCACGTGCATGTAGCGGTTCTCGAAGATCGTTTCCTCGAGGAAGCTGTCGCCTTCCGCGAGGGCCAGCATGGCCATGAACTGCGCCTGCATGTCGGTCGCGAAGCCTGGAAAGGGCGCCGTCGATAGCGCGAGCGGCCTCAATCCTCCGTCGGCGCTGACCTTGATCCCACGGTTGTGGAATTCGATCATCAGGCCGGCATGAGCCAGAGCGTTCAGCGTCGCCTGCATGTCGTCCGGCCGCGCCCCGATGAGGTCGAGCGAGCCGTCTGTGATCCCCGCCGCACAGGCATAGCTGCCCGCCTCGATGCGGTCGGGCATAACTTCGTAGGTCGTGCCTTTAAGCCCTTCGACCCCGTCAATGATCAGGTGCGAAGACCCAATTCCTTTTATCTTCGCGCCCATCGCGACGAGGAGATTGCACAGGTCGACGATCTCCGGCTCGCGAGCGGCGTTGAACAGCTGGGTTTTACCCTTCGCGAGCACCGCCGCCATGACGGCATTCTCGGTGGCGCCGACGGATACGACGGGAAAGCTGAAATCGCCGCCCGGAAGGCGCCCTTTTGGCGCGCTGGCCTTCACGTAACCGGCCGCGAGCTCGATCTCCGCGCCCATCGCTTCCAAGGCCCGCAGGTGCAGGTCGATCGGCCGGTCGCCGATCGCGCAGCCGCCAGGCAAAGAGACGGTCGCCTCCCCCGCGCGTGCAAGCATCGGCCCCAGCACCAGTACCGACGCACGCATCTTGCGCACCATGTCGTACGGCGCGACGGTCGAGACGATATCGTCCGCCTGCAGCGTCATCCGGCGCCCGACTTCGCCCTTCTTCACGCCTGCGACAGACGTCGAGACGCCGAGTTGGTTGAGCAAATGGCTGAACGTATCGACGTCCGCTAGCCGCGGCAGGTTGGTGAGCGTCAGTTTCTCCTCAGTGAGGAGCGCGCACGGCATGAGAGTCAGCGCCGCATTTTTTGCGCCGCTGATTGGGATTTCGCCTTTGAGCTTGTTGCCGCCCTTGATCCAGATGCTGTCCACCCGCGCCGTTTAGCGGGAGTCACCGCCGCTGCAATCCTCCCTGCGAGCGGAGCTCGTGGGGAGGGGGACCGCCGCGGGCGGTGGAGGGGCCCCTCCGTCGCGCTGACGCGCGCCACCTTCCCATTGCTTTGCAACAGGGAGGATTAGCTCAGGCCTTCTCCAGCGTGCACTGGAGCGGATGCTGATTCTCCCGCGCGAAGTCGATCACCTGCGTGACCTTCGTCTCGGCGACCTCGTAGGTGAAGACTCCGCACACGGCGACGCCCTGCTGGTGAACCTGGAGCATTACCCGCGTCGCGTCCTCGATCCCCATTGAGAAGAAGCGCTGCAGCACCAGCACGACGAACTCCATCGGAGTGTAGTCGTCGTTGAGCATCAGCACTTTATAGTTGGATGGCTTCTTGGTCTTCGGACGCGTGCGCGTCGCAACGCCGGTCTCGATCTCTTCGATCCCGTCGCCGTTGCCTGGGCCCGTCGCCATCATTGTCCAAGGCTTACGCATCACGTCCACTATGCTGGTCTCGGCTTAAAATATGGCAAGCTGCAAAAGTGCCGCAAGGCGGCTGTGGCAGCTTCGGCCCAAAAAAATGGCGGCCGCCCCTTTTGGGGAGCGGCCGCCGCAATTCGTTGCCTAGACTTTAGGAGGGGAGAGGGTCAGGCAACGAGGGTGTTGAAGCGCTCGGCATTGGCCGTGGCGCGATTCGAAATCGGCTGGATCGCCTCGCCGGCGAGCTTCACCAGCGATTCGGTCAGCTTCGAGGTCTCGGCGACAGCGCGGTCGAAAGACGCACGAGCGAACTCGCCCTGCAGCTGCAGGTACTCGGTCGGGGACTTGGCTTCCGCGAGCGAACGGATCGCGTCAGCGGTCTGCTCGACACCATCGCGGCTCGTCGCAACGACGTCCTGCCCGATCGAGCGGGCGCCCTCGCTGGCCACGCGGCCGGCTTCGACGATCGCCTCTACATTGGCGCGGGCGAGATCGGCGAGCTCCTCGGCAACCTTCTGGCTGCGCTTGACGAAATCCTGGCCACGCTCGTTCGCCTCGGCGAAGATCGACTGGAATGGCGCGAACGCCGGAACGGCGTCAAAGCCGCTGAAGAAATTGGTGCTGGTCACGGTCTCAATCCTTTCCTTGGCTGCAGCACTCCGGCGCGCAGCGGTGCGAGTCTTCCGGCGGGCAGGCTTGCTGCGACGCGCCACAACCTTCTCGGCGACTGGCTGGCGCTTTGCACGGCGGGCGGTCTTCGCACGCTCACGCTTGGCGACAGCAGCGCTCTCCGTCACGACCTTTTCGACCGTGTCGGCAACAGCCTCTGCAACCTTGGCCGGAGCCTCGGCGGCAGCCTCGGCTTGAACCTTGGTTTCGTCTGCCATTGAACTTTCCTCCGAATTTGTTGCAGTGCACAATAGACATCGCGTCGCACCATTTCAAGGTGATTTTTTGTGCACTGCAACAGTTGACCGCTTGACGGCCACGACTGACCGGAAGAAGAGCGCTCATGGACCTTCCTGCTGCCGACCAGATGTCCCGCGAGCGACGCGGACTCCTGATCGTCCTCTCATCTCCATCAGGAGCAGGCAAATCCACTATCTCCCGGATGTTGCTGAATGCGGACAAGGATGTGACGATGTCCGTATCCGCGACGACCCGTCCGAAGCGGCCGGGCGAGGTCGACGGCGTCGATTATCAATTCGTGGACGATTCCGAATTCGATCGCATCGTCAGCGCGGGTGAGTTCGTCGAATGGGCCCCCGTATTTGGCTTTCGCTACGGAACGCCGAAAGCACCCGTGAAAGATGCACTTCGCGACGGCCGCGATATTCTTTTCGACATCGACTGGCAGGGGACGCAGCAGCTCAAGGCCGCGATGGGCGAGGACCTCGTCTCAATCTTCCTTCTGCCGCCCTCAATGGCCGAGCTCGAACGCCGTCTTCGAGAGCGGGGGACCGACTCGGAAACGGTGATTGCCGACCGCATGTCGCGCGCGGACGCCGAGATAAGCCACTGGCCTGAATATGAATATGTGCTCGTGAACCGCGACACGGACGAGTGCCTTGCGCAGGTCCAGGCGATCGTCGCCGCCGAACGGTTGAAAACCAGGCGCCAGGCGAACCTTGTCTCGTTCACCCGGTCGCTCGGACTCTCACACTAGTCGAGCAGCTCCAAAAACCGAGCAGCGGCGAGAAAGTCGTGCCGGCGGTTCTCCAGCGCAGCTTCGGCTTCGGCGTCAGAGCCCCAACGTTCGAGCTGCCACGCGTCATCCAGGCTGACCGCGTCCCACACCTGTTCCGATGTCAGCGCCCTTTCGAGCACGGCCAGCGCGCCGACGAGCGAGCCACCTATCGTCACGAGCGGCGACAATCCGGCCAGCCTGAATGGATCGAGCGCTTCTACGGCGTGCGACAGTCGTTCCACGGTCGCTGCGGGCTGCGTGACGTGCGTGATCCCGGTCGTCGTGGCGAAATCGACATCGTAACGGCGCCGTGCCCAGGCCAGCAGCGAATTCCAGCTTTGCTCCTGACGATCGATGAGCTCGTGCGGTCCCTCCGCGCGATAGCAGGCGAGATCGGCCTCCGCATACCGGGCAAGACCCGCCGCGAAAGCCTCTTTTTCGGGCACGACCCTGTCGATCGCGGCATTGGCGATGCCGGTCAGCGGCATGGTGCGCGGATCGACATTCTCCCCGACGCTCCGCCATTCGTCGGCAATAGCGTCCGCCAAAGCCTTGCTGGGCACCACGAGCGAAGCACGCGCGGGAGTCTTCACCGGCCGTCCGTCGAGCCGGATGCCCCAGCCACCGTCCTCCGAGGCGACTTCGACTTCCTTCCAGAAGCGCTTCACCGGGACTGATCGTCCTGTTGGTCCCAAGCCCTCTTCAAAAGGCGCGGGGCGAATACCGCGTCAATAGCTCCCAGGATCGCGATAATGGCTCCGACCTGCGGCCAGCCGCCCTCGCGGACTAGGTTCGTGTACATGATGGCGATCCCAAGGAAGAAAATCGCCAGGCCGCCGAGTCGCACAGCCGAGTAGATAAACAAGCGTTTCCGCGCGATCGTATCGTCATCCATGCACATGCTCCCGCACCAGGGTGAGCACCTGGGCCGGCTGTTCCGCAACTGCCACTGCACCGGCGCCGATGAGATCCTCGGCATCATGATAGCCCCAGCCCGCGCCGATCGGCGCAGCTCCGGCAGCGGCGGCCATGGCCATGTCGAAGCTGGTATCGCCGACGACGATTGTGGTCGCGGGCGCCGAGCCGGCATCGGCGATTGCCTGCTCAACCATGGAGGGATGAGGCTTCGAGGGATGCCGATCCGCCGTCTGAAGCGAAACGAAACGCGCGTGGATGTCGTGCTGTTCGAGGCAGTGCTTCAGCCCTCGGTCCGACTTTCCGGTCGCCACCGCCAGCAGCCAGCCGTCAAATTCTAGGGCATCGAGCAACTCGAGGACGCCATCGAACAATGGCTCCTCCACACGCCCCGCAGCGCGCAGCTTCCAGAAAGCCCGCTTGTAATCTTCGGCCAGCATCCGGTGCTCTTCTGACGAGGCATCGGGCACCAGCGCCGCCATTGCTTCGGTGAGACTGAGGCCGATCACGCGGCGGGATATGAACGGCGGCGGAAGCTCAAGCCCGTGCTGCTCGAACGTCGCAGACAGCGCCGCGTAGATAGTCGCGCCGCTGTCGACGAGAGTCCCGTCGCAATCGAATATTGCGAGGCGATTCACCGGCGCCTGCCCTTCTGTGGCGAACCGCGTGCGCGCCGCTCACCCCTGCGGGTCTCCCGCTGCTGCCGCTTGGGCTTGGGCTTCGGCGGCGGCCGTTGCTCCTCGGCTTCGGCAGCGGACTGCTCGAACCCAAGCGTCGCCAGGCTCTCGGCAAAATGCCCCGGCAATTCTGCAGAAACATCAATCTTCCCGCTCTCCGGAGCATCGATCCGAATTCGGTGCGCGTGCAGGTGGAGCTTGCGGCTGATCCCGCCCGTCAGGAAGGCCTCTGCGCCGCCGTACTTCGCATCGCCGACGATCGGATGGCCGATCGCTGCCATGTGCGCCCGCAATTGGTGCGTGCGGCCTGTTAGCGGCTGGAGCTCGACCCAGGCTGCGCGATTGCCCGCCCGGTCGATCGTCCGCCATCGCGTCTTCGCGGGAAGGCCATGCTCCTCATCGATATGCATCTTCTCGCCACCCGTCCCCGGCTGCTTGGCGAGCGGCGCATCGATCGTGCCCTCGTCGGCATCCGGAACGCCGACGACCAGCGCCCAATAGACCTTCTTCGCGGTGCGCCCGGAGAAAGCCTTGGCGAAATGTCCCGCCGAGCACGCCGTTCGAGCGACGAGGAGCGCGCCCGACGTGTCCTTGTCCAGCCGGTGCACGAGCTTTGGGCGTCCGCGCTCGTCAGCGAGACCGTCGAGCAAACGATCGAGATGTTGTGTAGTCTTGGTACCGCCCTGAGTCGCGAGCCCGGGCGGCTTGTTGAGAACGAAGGCGCTCGGGTCTTCGTAGATCACCATGTCGCGGATGAAGCGCGTCTCATCCTCGCTCAGGGGCTCACGCCTTGCTTGTGGCCGGGTGCTCTTTGCGTGGGCCGTTGGAGGCGGCGGAAAACGGATTTCCTGTCCTGCCTCGATCCGATCTCCGGGCACCGCCTTCCTGCCATTGAGACGCAGCTGTCCCGTCCGAGACCAGCGCGAGACCATGTTGAAGCTGACGTCCGGCACGCGCCGCTTGAACCAGCGGTCGAGCCGGATTCCGTCGTCATCTTCGCTAACGGTGAAAGTACGCGCTTCGGACATCGGGCGCGCTCCTAGCGAATGCTAGGCGTCGCGTCCCGCCCAATAATCGAAAGCCTGCCGCTGCAGCTGCCTGATCAGCTTCATCGCCCTCGGGCCCTCCCATTGGCCGGTATAGCCATGCTTCTTCACACCGCCGACCCACCACCCCTGGCCGGGCAGCCCGTCGGATTGCCGCACCACCAGCACCGCGAGCTCGGGCTCTCCACGCTCATCCGCCTCGTCGTCGACATAGGCCAGCACCTTGCAGAGCGCACGCATCTTGGGCCGCGTGAAATGGTGCCCGAGCAATTCCAGAACTTCGGAATAGCTGATAGCCTGTCCGGCTTGCGCGGAGGCGACAAGGATTGCACGGACCTCGGCCGGATCGGCCAGCAATCCCGCTTCGCTCATCCCTCGGGCTGTTGCGCGACCGGAGTCAGCTCGAAAACGTCGAGCTTCGAGGTGCTCTGCGGCCACGGGATCACGAGCCGCCAGCGGAACGGCCCAATGCGCTCGAGCACGCCTGCCATGTTGCGCTTTGGATCATCTCCATAGGCAAGAGGCTGGTCTTCATTGCCGAGCGTCAGGCTGCCGAGGAAGATCAGCCGGTTGGAATCGTCATCCTCCCATAGCCGTCCTGCAGGACGCTGGCTCCCGGTTTGCTTGACGATGGTCAGGAGGTCGCCCTCCACTTCGACATAACAGAAGAAGGGTTTGAAGCTTTCGAACGCGCGGGTTTTGGGACTTGCCTGCCCGAGCTTGATCAGCCGGCAGTTGTAGCTTCCGGGCGTCGGTGCCGGTCGCGGAAGCGCCGCGCCCGGTCTCAAAAGCGTACCTTCCTTGCGTATCTCGGGGCCGAAGCTCTTGCCGGCTTCGGTCAGCGCCTGCTGCCAGGCCGAATCCAGTCGGGCGAGACGATCCTCGTCCTGGTCAGTAGCGATCTGTCGCCACGCCTGCGACTTGGCCGGAGGCGCGACTTCGACGACGGGGTGAGCGCCCGGCGGGAGCTTTGTCGGCTTCGTGGTTTCGCACCCGGCCGTAAGCAGGGCGAGGCCGATCAGCGCGGCGATTCGCACACATGTGCTTGCAGGGCGAGCGGCAAAAAGCACGGGGTTGCTCCCTGATACAAACACTGACAGCGCACCCCTTAAGGATCAACTAATGGATCGTTAGCCATTCCCTTTAACCGACAGCTCATCACCGCTAGTGCCGCCCGAAATGAACGCGCCAGCCCGCCCTGAACCATCGGTCGACGACGGGCAGCACCACTCGAGACGCGGCTTCCTGTTAGGAATCGCAGCTTACGGACTGTGGGGCGTCCTTCCGCTTTATTTCAAGGCACTTTCCGACATTCCGGCGGTCGACATCGTCGCTCATCGCATTTTGTGGTCGCTGCCGTTCCTCGCGCTGGTCATCACATACGCAAGGAGCTGGGCCAAGATGCGCGCGGTGACGGCGCAGCCAAGGACAATTGGAGTGCTTGCGGTGACGGCGCTGCTGATCGGCGGCAACTGGCTGCTTTACGTCTACGCGGTGACGGGAGATCACATCCTCGCCGCCAGCTTCGGCTATTATCTCAATCCGCTCGCCAACGTGCTGCTCGGCCGCTTCGTGCTTGGCGAGAAGCTGAGCCGCCTCCAGTGGACCGCCGTCTGGATCGCCGCCGCCGGAATCTCGGTCCTCGCAGCGGGAGCCTTCAGCCAACTTTGGATCAGCTTGACTCTATGCGTGACGTTCGCGCTCTACGGACTCTTGCGGAAGGTCGTGAATGCCGATGCGGTGACCGGCCTCGGGTTCGAGACAGCCCTGCTGTTCCCCTTCGCTATTGCCTGGCTCGCCTGGCGCGGAACGAATGGGGCGCCGGTGATGGGGTCGACCGGCAGGGAAACGGCGCTGCTGCTACTCGCCGGCGTCGTTTCGACCACTCCGCTGATGCTGTTCACCGCCGCAGCACGCAAGCTCGCTTACTCAACACTCGGAATGCTTCAGTTCATAGCGCCGACGTTGCAGTTCCTGATTGCCGTCCTGCTCTTCGATGAGCCGTTCACGACCGCGCACGCGATCGCCTTCCCCGCGATCTGGATCGCGCTCGTCCTCTACGTCACGGCGTTGCTTCGCGCGCCTCGGCTGCCGCAGCCGCCTGAATGATGCTACGGAGGCGCCGATGTTCAATCTCGTTTCGCTGATCATCGGCGCCGTTGCCCTCCTTTTGGCGCTTATCGCATTCATCCCGCTGCTCGGTTGGGCGAACTGGCTTATCATCCCGCTCGCCATCATCGGCGCCGTGGTAGGGATGATCTCGCGCGGCACTGCCGGTCGTAATCTCAACCTTTTCGTGATTGTGATTGGCGTCGTTCGCCTGATGCTCGGCGGCGGCATCCTGTGAACCGCGATCCACGGGTCGCCGCCTACATCGCCAAGGCGCAACCGTTCGCTCGGCCAATCCTCGAACATGTGCGTGAGCGCGTGCACGCGGTTCTTCCCGACGCTGAGGAAACGCTCAAATGGAACATGCCGGCCTACACCGTCGGCGGAAAGATCGTGCTGATCGCCGCTGCGTTCAAAACGCATATGGCGCTGAACTTCTGGCGCGGTCAGGAGCTTCGCGGCGACGCTGCCAATGCTG
>JBEDUM010000092.1:0-27379 GCA_040414585.1 Sphingomicrobium sp.
ATGGAAATCGCAGAGACCCGCGTCTGGTAAGCTTGCAGCCAGCACGCGAAAAGAAGGCCCCGGGAGCGCTCGCTTCCGGGGCCTTTATTTTCAGCGGAGATCGAGCTCAGGCGTTCTCTGACTCGGCATCAACCGTCTGTTGCGAAGCAGGTTTTTCGACCTTCTTCTGCGATCCGCTGATGTCGATCTTCCGCGGCTTCATCGCCTCGGGGATCTCGCGGACGAGATCGATCGAGAGCAACCCGTCCTTCAGGTCCGCGCCCCTGACCTGGATGTGGTCGGCAAGCGCGAAGCGCCGCTCGAACGAGCGGTTGGCGATCCCACGATAGATGAAGTCGCCATCCTTTTCATCGCTCTCCTCGGACTTCCGCCCGGAGACGATCAGCACGTTCTGCTGCGCCGTGATGTCGATCTCGTCGGGCTTGAACCCCGCAACAGCAAGCTGGATCGAATAATCATTGTCGCCTTTCTTGATGAGGTCGAAGGGCGGGTAATTCTCCTGGGACTGCCCCAGAGAGCTGTTCTCGAGCATGTCGAACAGGCGGTCGAAACCGACCGTGGAACGCCGAAACGGCGAAAAGTCGAAAGCACTACGCATATGTCATGTCCTCCAATGTGAGCGACTGGCGGAGCTAACATGCGAGCGTAAGGAGCATGCGCCCCGTCGCCGGACCCGGGATGGCGTCCGGCACAGTTGATTTGGAACGGTCGTTTCCCATTTCAAGGCTGTGGAAAACACGTAGTCGCGCGGTTGGCACGGCTCGAACCCACGCCCTATAGCAACCCCAAATGGCCGACCTGTTCTCGTCTTCAGCTTCTTCCTCCCCCGATAGCTACGACGCTTCCGCGATCGAGGTGCTCGAGGGCTTGGAGCCCGTCCGCCGCCGCCCCGGCATGTACATCGGCGGCACCGATGCCCGAGCGCTCCATCACCTCGCCGCCGAGGTCATCGACAATTCGATGGACGAGGCGGTAGCCGGCTTCGCCAGCCGCATCGAGGTCACGCTCGACAGGGGCAACCGCCTGACCGTCAGCGACAACGGCCGCGGAATCCCCGTCGACCCGCACCCGAAGTACCCCGGCAAGTCCGCGCTCGAGGTCATCATGACCACCCTCCACTCGGGCGGGAAGTTCGAGGGCAAGGCCTATTCGACCTCCGGCGGCCTCCACGGCGTCGGAGTCAGCGTCGTCAACGCGCTCTCGACCGAAACGGTCGTCGAAGTCGCGCGCGACAAAAAGCTCTTCCGCCAGACCTTCTCGAAGGGGCAGCCCACCTCCAAGCTGCAGGAAGTCGGAGCCGCTCCCAACCGCCGCGGAACCACCACGAGCTTCATCCCCGACCCCGAGATCTTCGGTGCGGAGGCGAAGTTCAGCGCCGAGCGCCTCTACAAGCTCGCGCGCTCGAAGGCGTATCTCTTCGCTGGAGTCGAGATCCGCTGGCGCTGCGATCCGTCGCTTACGTCAAGCGAAGTCCCCGAAACCGCCGTTTTTCAATTCCCCGGCGGCCTCGCCGACCACCTCAGGGAACAGCTCGGCGAGCGCCCCACCGTCACCAACGAGCCCTTTACAGGCCGCCAGGACTTTCCGGACGGCCAGGGCAGCGCCGAATGGGCCGTCGCCTGGCCGCTCTATTCCGACGGCTCCGAAAGCTATTACTGCAACACCATCCCCACGCCCGACGGCGGCACGCACGAGGCAGGCCTACGCGCCGCGCTGACCAAGGGCATCCGCGCGTTCGGTGAGCTCGTCGGCAACAGACGAGCCAAGGACATAACCGCCGACGACGTCTTCAATGGCGTCGAGCTGATGCTCAGCGTGTTCATCCGCAACCCGCATTTCCAGAGCCAGACCAAGGACCGCCTCACCTCCCTCGAGGCCGCGCGCTTCGTCGAGGCCGCCGTCCGCGACCATTTCGATCATTATCTCGCCGACAACATGGACCGCGGCCGGGCGCTCCTCGGCTCGATCGTCGAGCGGATGGAGGAACGCCTTCGCCGCCGCGCCGAGCGCGAGGTGCAGCGCAAGACCGCGACCAGCGCCCGCAAGCTGCGCCTCCCCGGCAAGCTCACCGACTGCGCCAATGACGACGCCGACGGCACCGAGCTCTTCATCGTCGAAGGCGACAGCGCCGGCGGCTCAGCCAAGCAGGCGCGCGACCGCAAGACGCAGGCGATCCTCCCCATCCGCGGCAAGATCCTGAACGTCGCCAGCGCCACCGCCGACAAGATCCGCTCCAACCAGGAGATCGCCGATCTCCAGCTCGCGCTCGGCTGCGGCACCCGCGACAAGTTCAGCGAGGAGGCGCTCCGCTACGAGCGCATCATCATCATGACCGACGCCGACGTCGACGGCGCCCACATCGCGACCCTGCTGATGACCTTCTTCTTCCAGGAAATGCCGGAGCTGGTCCGCCGCGGCCATCTCTTCCTCGCCCAGCCCCCGCTCTACCGCCTGACCGCCGGCGCCAAGACCCTCTACGCCCGCGACGACGCCCACCGCGCCGAGCTCGAAGCCACCGAGTTCAAGGGCAAGAAGGTCGAGGTCAGCCGCTTCAAAGGCCTCGGCGAGATGAATCCGGGCCAACTGAAAGAGACGACCATGGACCCGAAGACGCGGTCCATGTTGAAGGTGACGCTGCCCGCGGCCTACGAAGACCGCCAGCCGGTCAAGGATTTGGTCGAGCGGCTGATGGGGCGCGACCCTGCGCAGCGGTTCGAGTTTATCCAGAGCCGGGCGTCGGCGGTCGATGAGGAAGAGATCGACGCCTAACTGCTAGTGTCCGCTCCTGACCCTAGTTAGAGTCTGATGGACAATTTGCGATCGCCGGCCCGACGGGGAGCCGCGTGAGCCGCGCTGGACGGCGATAGCTGAGGCCGTAGCCGCGCCGGAACTGGGCCGCGCCGGGGTGCAGACAGTCGCCTGCCGGCCAGTCGAACGAGAGCCTGCCGCTGAAGTCATAGGCCGGCCTGCCGTTGCGCCCAGCGAACAGGAGGTCGGCAATTCCCTGGCCTTCGGTGCCCGGGAGCCAGGCGGCGATGAATGCATCGGAACGATTGATGAGGTCGTTGGCCGACACCGGGCGTCCTGACAGGAGGATGGTGACGACCGGCACGCCTTTGCCCGTGACCCGATCGAGCGCGGCAAGGTCGGCAGGGTAGCGCGCGCTGTGCCGCATGGTCGCCGGGAAGACGATGTCGCCTTCGCCCTCGGCATAAGCTTTTTCCGCCGCGACCGCGACGATCGCACGATAGCGGCTGGCGTTCACGCCTTTGCCGTCGGGACTATAGTCGACCTGGCCGGACCCGAGCGTCCTGCGGATCGCGTCGAGAATCGTCTCGCCGTTCGGGAAATCCGTATTGCTGTTATCCCTGCCTTGCCATGTCAGCGACCAACCGCCGGTCTGTTCCACCATGCTGTCGGCGCCGGCGCCGACCACGAGCACCCGCCCGCTTTTGGAAAGCGGAAGCGCGCGGCGCTCATTCTTGAGAAGCACCAGCGACTTCCGGACAGCCTCGCGGGCGAGCGCGCGCGACGCGGGATCGTCGATGGCCGATGCGGGCGGATGCGGCCCAGTCGCCGGCGATGCGTCGAACAGGCCGCTGCGCAGCTTCGCGCGCACGATACGTGACACCGCGTCGTCGATCCGCGCCATCGGGATCGCGCCGCCGCGAACATCGGCTACGGTGTTGGCGATGAACTCCTTCCAGTCGTCCGGAACCATGACCAGGTCGATCCCGGCGTTGATCGCCTGCGCGCAGTGCGCCTTGGTGCAGCCCGGAATCTGCTCAATGCCGTTCCAGTCAGACACCACGAAACCGTCGAAGCCCATCCGCTGCTTGAGCACGTCGGTGAGCAGGTAGCGGTTCCCATGTGTCTTGCCCCACGGCCGGTTGGCCGCGGTGTCGGTCCAGCTGGCATAGGACGCCATCACTGTCTCAGCGCCGCCCTCGAGCGCGCCATAGAAGCCGGCAGCGTGGATTCGGATCATCTCAGCTTCGGAGGCGCGGATCTCACCCTGCTCCTGGCCATGGAAGGTGCCGCCGTCACCGATGAAGACCTTTGGGTTCGCAAGCACGTCGTCGCCGCCCTTGAGGTCGCCTTGCAGGCCGCGAACGATCGCCTCGGCGTAGGAGCGGACGATCGCGGGATCGGACGAATAGCTTTCGTAGAATCTGCCCCACCGCGGATTCTGCGCCACCGCAACGGCCGGCGCGAACACCCAGGTGATCCCGGTCGCCCGGACCGCGCGAGCGGTGGCGTGGCCGATACGCGTCAGCAACTCCGGATCATGCGCCGCGCCGAGACCGATGTTGTGCGGGTAAAGTGTTGCGCCACGGACATTGTTGTGGCCGTGGATCGCGTCGGTTCCCCAAATAACCGGGATCTTGATCGGCATGTCGGTCGACATCGACGCGTCGTAGAAGCGCTGCGACAGTGCGAGCCAGTCGCCAACGCTCGCGTCCTTGCGGTTGCCCGGCCAGGCGCCACCGCCATTGAGGATCGATCCCAGATAGTAGCGCCGGACATCGTCCGGAGTGACCGACCAGATGTTGGGCTGGGTCATCTGCCCGACCTTCTGCTCGAGCGTCATCCCGGCGACGATCCGCCTAATCAACGCTTCGTCCGCAGCGGCATTACGGGCTGAAGGGTTTCGTGGGTGCGCCGTTGGCCAGCGTGACGCCGCCGAGGAGTCCACAGATGAATGGGCCGGTGCCGACGACAGGAGAAGCGCCCCCGCGAGCAGGGCACAACCCGCGATCCAGGCGGTCAGTCGGGCCAATTTCACGTGAGCACCTTTGTCAGAATCGCTAATTGAAGCCCAGCATCGATCGAGGCCCATATTTCGGATCTGTCGTCGTAGCTGCCCCCGCTCGCCGTGCTCGAATCGCTGGCGTTGAGGCCAATCGCGGTCTGGTATGGCGAGTTCGGTGGAAAGGAGACACTAGAGCGGTGGGATCAAGGGACGTGAACGGAGTCGATCTCGACCGCGGCGGCGTCAAAGGCCTGCGCCAGTTTCTCGACCCTGAGCAGCAGCTCAGCTGGCTCGAAGGCAAGACAAATCTATCCGACGCCGAGGAACGCTCGGAGTCACTGGAACAACGGTTCAAATACGTCGCCCGCTTCAAGAAGCTCCTCGATCGACCGCAGGCACAGGACGTCCTCGAAATCCTCAGAATCTACGGCGAAAACTGCATCCCCATCCCGCGCCGGACCGAGCGCCACTACTGGTCGGTTTCCTGCCTGCCATCGACCTCCGACAAGCCGCTCGTCCGCGTCAATGCGAGCTGGATGGAGCTTTTCACGCTCCTGCCGGACGGCGACGGCGTCCGCGCGCGGTTCATCCTGCACCTGTCCGATTTCACCACCGACGGATCGCCGGAGCCCGACCATCTCGACGACGCCTTCATCGAACAGTGCGTCGAGAGGCCCGAAGACGTCAGCCATGTTCTGTGGAGGCGGCCGGAAATCCTCATCATCAAGGTCCGCGGCTCCGTCTCGATCCGCAAATTCCTCGAGAACCCCCGAGCGCTGCGCGCCATTCGCAGGTTCAACCTCACCCACATGAACCGCGGCCGCAACGCCTACCAGACGAGCCACTGCTACAGCGTCGCGGATGTCATGCTCGGAGATTGAATGACTTTGCGTCCGTATCCTCGTCCCGGGATTTAATCGGGGAAGCGCTGCCGCGTCAGTTCCGGATGGGCCACTCCACTTTACCCAGTGGATCGCGTTCGCTCTCGACCAGGCGGATTTCGGGCTCGCCCAGCAGCGGACGGCGGATAGACCGCTGCTTCGAGATGTCGCGGAGGCGTTCGACGGAAGGCCGCTTCTTCACTGGAGGGTCTCCCCCGGTTCCGGAGTATCGGACGCGTCCGGCAGCTCAGACGGGCCTTGCTGCTCGTCCGAATCGCTCATGCGCGCCTTGGTCCGGTTCGCGAGCTCCACCAGCCGCGTAACCGCGAGTTCGTCTTCCGCCGAGAGCGGACGTTGGTTAGCCTTCAAAAACCTCATGAGCGGTGTCCCCCTTCTCATAGCCACCGCCACGCCAACTATGTCGGCTACCTGACAATTGTTGACGAAATGGAAACGCACCGGCCGCGAACCCGCATTAAACGGGGCAGTCCTTCAGGAATTCGGCTTCCACGATCGTTTCCTGGCAGGAAACGACGCGCGCTCTTATCGATCCCATCCTGTAGATGCGCAGGCTGATCTGCTCACCCGGCGCAAAGTCCTGATCGGACTCGAACTCGCAGCCGTCGTAGCCCAGCAGCCTGAGGCGCACGGGCGTTTCGGAGCCGTTGAGGCGGCTTACCCTGACCTGCGGGTCCGCATCGTCCGCGCTTGACGTCAGCTTGTCGTGGCGCATCGCCTAACCCCCATCCTGGGAAAGACACGACATAGTGAAGCTTGTGCTTCGAAGCTGGGTGAAGCCGGCGTTCATCATCGCCCGAAAGCGCGGCCTTTTCGGCCGGACTTGTGTGCTCGCCGCGCTCCTCACGCCGCGCAAAGCGCTTCCCTGAATCCCGCATCCTCGAGCGTGCGCCCTGCTCCCAGGGCAACGCAGCTGAGCGGCTTGTCGGCTACTTTCACCTCGAGGCCGGTTTCGTCTCCAAGGACCTTGTCGATGTTCCGCAGCAGCGAACCTCCCCCGGTCATCATGACTCCCTGATCGATGACGTCCGACGCAATTTCCGGCTGTGCATGCTCAAGCGCGGCAAGAACGATATCAACGATGTGATAGACGCACTCGTGCAACGCCTCCGCGATTTCCGATTGGCTCACGTTGAGCTCGCACGGCTGACCCGTGGCCACGTCCCTCCCGCTGATTGAGCCGAGTATATGGTCGCTTTCCGGCGTCGGTTGCGCGGATCCGATTTCCTTCTTGATGCGCTCGGCGGTGGCCTCGCCAATCATCAGGTTGTGTTTCCTCCGCACATAGGAGGCGATCGCGTCATCCATCTTGTCGCCGCCAACGCGCGCCGAGTTGCTGTACATCAGCGACTTCAGGGAAACGATGCCAACCTCGGTCGTCCCGCCGCCGATGTCGACGACCATGGAGCCGATGGGTTCGGCGACAGGCAGGCCAGCGCCAATCGCCGCGGCCATCGGCTCTTCCACCAGCCAAATTCCCCGACCGCCGGCGTTGAGCGCGGCCGCACGTATCGCTCTTCGCTCGACGGACGTTGCGCTGGACGGAACACAGACCACGATGTCTGGGCCGCGCGACATCCTGGAATGACTTCCGCCGGCCTTGTCGATGAAGTGCTTCATCATCTGTTCGGCGACCTCGAGATCGCTGATGACGCCGTCCGAGAGCGGCCGATAGGTCTGGATGTGGTCTGGAGTCCTGCCCAGGAACGGCTTGGCATCGGTGCCGACCGCGATGATTCGCGCATATCCGTCAACTGCTTCGACGGCGACAACCGACGGCTCATCGACGACAATTCCCTGTCCCGGCACATAGACGAGCGTGTTTGCCGTCCCAAGGTCGATCGCGAGGTCCCGCGTTCCCGAACCGAAAAAGTTGAGTTCCATGACTCAATAGATCCCGACTGTTGGACGGCGGCCTTTACACAAAGCACAAGTGGAGGGCATCGGGAAATCTGCCGATTTCTCAATGAAGTATAATCGGCCTGCGCCGCCTTCCGAACCAAGGCCCCGTCTGCCAGGACCGGTAAGAACGCCTCAGTTTGGGCCGGGATACGTTATCGGATTTTCGTTGAAGGCTCTGCCCAGGGTGAGCGGTCCGCGCGCGATCACCTTCCAGTGTTGCGCGTCAAGGTCGTCGAGCCTCCATGCTCCGACGAGGCCGCACAACAGCCAAATGAACACGAGAAAGCCGAAAGCCAGCTTCATAGCGACCCCCTGCTTGGCAAACGCAGGCAATCATGAATTCAAATTGCTGTCAAAGCCTTAACCTCCTGTCCCGCACAGCACCGGGACGCGGACGCCAAGCTCTGTTACTCTCTCGTGTCGCAAGGCGAAGGGGGAGTCGCCGATGATCTTTTTCCACCTCCTTAGGTCGCTCGACGAGCTGCTCTACGAGGTCATAACGTGGATAGTCTTCTATCCCGTCACGCTGTGGCGTTCAGTCCGCCACCCGCTCCGCATGATGGAATATGCGAGAGCCGAGCTTCAAAAGGAGGGTAGCGATCAGTTTCGCGAGACGCTGCGGCCTCCGATTTTCTTGCTCGTTACGCTCATCCTCGCGCACGTGCTGGAGCTTGAGTCGGTCGGCGAGAGCAATGTGATAAGCAGCAACGTCGGCCTTGCGGATTTGATCAATGATGACACTACGCTGGTCATCTGGCGTATCGCCGCATTCGCCCTGCTACCTGTAGCGATGGCGACGCTCGAAACTTCACTTGTGAAGCAGCCTGTCAACCGCGGTACGCTTCAGCAACCCTTCTACGCCCAATGCTTCCTCGCTGCGCCGTTCGCTCTGGCACTCAGCCTCGCCTCTATCGCAATCCGTATCAGCAATTCCTGGCTCGAGACCTGTGGTATCCTGCTCGTCTTCGCCGCGACCGTTGCGTACATCTTGATCGAAGCAAGATGGCTGGAGCGTTCGACTCGTGCGGGACCTCTGCGCGCGCTCGCCAGCTCGCTCGGCGGATTTGTCATCTGCATGCTCATCCTCGCCGCGCTCGCCTGGCTGCTTGGGGGCACGTGATCCGGACGCCGGACGACTTCAGGTTGCGACAGTAGCTCCGCGCGTCCTTTCCCTGTCCTGGACCATGCGATCAATTTGCTCGAACCTACCAATCATGCCAGCAAGTTCCGCGCTGCTGACCCTGAACTGGCCCATGTAGGGACGGTCCACGATCAGGATGAACAGGAACATCAAGCCGAGGGCCAGCGAGATACCGGAGATCATGACTACATTTGTTCGGTTGGGGCGGAAAGTCGCTGTGTAGGAGACGAGCAGAACTGATCCCACGAGTCCGACGATCCAAAGGATCAGCGGCATCTCGGATTCACTGTGAATGATCCGGTCTCGTCTGAGTGCGACGAGGTCGTTCAAGTTCGAGAATGCCGTACCGTAGATGGTGCTGTCGCGCTCGTCTCTTGGTCGGATCTGCCCCATCGCGTCGTACAGATTGAACAAGGCCAGGTCCGTTCGCGGGCTCGATTTCCCTTTGGAAAGGAGCGGCCATTCGTCTTTAACGATGCTCGCGATGTATTTCTTAAGCGCCGTTCGTGCCTGCATCGACTCGGACCCATAAGTCGCGAGATCGCGATAGAGTTGCGCCGCAGCCGCAGCCTCTCGGTGCGCGGAATTTTGGGCATCGGTGAAGTCCTGCCACACTTGGACTCCGGCGAATGCGATGAGGATTCCGATATAAGCCGCAACGACCTGCATGAGGCTGACCGCATGGACCGCGTCGTCCTCGGTCGAACGCATTCGCAAAAGCTTCCGGAGGCCGAAGCTGCTCGCCAATCCGACTGCCAGCGAGAGACCGAGGACCAGGATCATCGCAAGCCAGAGCGGCGAATTGTAGAAGAAATCGATCATGCCCCGCTCCGCCAAGATCCGGAGTCCGAACGCACTCACACGCTTGCTCTTGTTTCATGAGCAAGAAATGTCCGCAATGGGTGCCAAAGTAAGGGTCTTCCCCCAGTATTGCGCAGGGTCCGCCGATGTTACGAGCTTCGACTTCTGACTCGGTTGGGATCGCTGCCATGACGCGCGCCGACTTGCTGCGGAGCTGGTTCGTACTTCCTCCACTTAGGGGCAAATGGGTAATCCTCTGGATAATTATCTCCCTGCCCGTCGCGACGGTCATTCGAAGTTTGATGCACTGCCAAAGCGCAATTGGAGAGTGCTGCGCGCCCTTCTTCGTCTTCGTGCTCCTATCCGCAATTCTCCTGGGGTCGCGGGCAGCAATCGTCGCGGCGCTGGTTTCGGTTGCCGTTTCCGTCTTGCTCTATTCTCAGGAAGCACATCAGATGCGGATGGCCGGCGACAGTGAGTTTTGGGGCGCGATGCTATTTC
This sequence comes from Sphingomicrobium sp., assembly GCA_040414585.1. GTDB lineage: Bacteria > Pseudomonadota > Alphaproteobacteria > Sphingomonadales > Sphingomonadaceae > Sphingomicrobium. Next base: position 9,998 of record JBEDUM010000092.1, read on the forward strand.
TCCTCTACTGTCTCCTGATCGTCTTCACCGTGGAATTCGTCAGGCGATCGTTTGCCCGGTTCTCGCGGCTTGCCAGCGTGAAGGAGACGTCAAGCGGCGTGATCTTCAGTCTGGAAGGTGGTCAGGCGTGGGCGAGTTGGCCCGGTAGCCCGTCCCCTGTGCGGCTCGGACCGGAAAGCGAAGTAACCGAGATGATGCACGACTTCATTGCCCAGGTAGAGCTCGGAAAGCGAATGGCTAAACGAGCAGCAGAAAGGCAGACTTCGCTCGCAAGGGCATGATGACCTGGCCGGAACATGGCAGTGAGCCTGTTCAATCTGGCCCAGCTTCGCGAAGAGCGGGAGATCGCAGAGTCGCATGCTTGTGCCCAAGACAATCCTGGTCGTCACGGGCTTGTCACAAATGGGCCCCGCGATTGAGGGTTCAAAGTCCACAGTAACGCTTGAATTGATAGAACTTAGCCGGCGCCCCCTCCAACTTCGCCCCTAGGTAGAAGCACCTATTTGCTCTCGGTGCTAATACAGATTAACTTTAGACATAGCCTCCCAGTCCCGCGTACGTTTCGGGGGCGGCTTAAGGGGCGGCGAATGAATCTGCAGACGGAGATTTTCCTGACTTCGGACGGGACGCGGCCCGCGTCTCCGGAGAAACCCGAGTCTCGCCTGCTTGAGCATGCTCACGCTGCCGCGCTCGCCGGCACGATGCAGCAACTCATTGACGATCTTCCCGAAGAGATCGCCGTGCTGGATGAAAAGTGCACGATTCTGGCCGTCAACCGTGCCTGGAAGGAGACCATGGAAGAGCACGGGCATCTCGAGTCGATGCCCGGACACAATTATCGCGACCTTTGTGCACGCTATGCCGCCGAAGGGTATCGACCCGCGGAGGAAGCTCACTTGGCGCTTGACGACATTTGCTCGGGCAAACGCAGTTACTGGCAGCTCGTCTATAATGGCGGTGACCGCTGGAGCGGCCATGACTTCCAGATTTGTTTCCATCGCCTTGCTGATGGCAAGCAGCCGTTGATCCTGGTCACTCGCTTCGATTTGACGGAAATCCTCGAGCTTCGCCGGTTCAAGCATGACTTCACCACATCGCTAATGGAGGGCCAAGCCGTCGAGCGGCAGCGAATGGCGCGAGAACTGCATGACTCGACGTCACAATTACTGACGACAATCGGGCTTCTGCTTGGCAGCCTTGAGCATCAATCGCCGGATCGCAAAGCGTTGGCAGTTGTCGAGGAGCTACAGGAATTGGTGAGGGAGGCGCAGCAGGAAATTCGCTCGATCTCCTATCTCGCCCATCCGCCAGCGCTTGGGCAGAGGGGGCTTGCCGGAGCAATGAAGGCGCTGGTCGAGGGTTTTGGACGCCGGACGGGTCTCGAGGCTTCCTTCGAAATTCAAGGTAACGAGACCGTTATCCCGGCGGCTGCAGAGAGCGTATTATACCGGATCGCCCAGGAAGGCCTCTCGAACGTTCACCGTCACGCACGCGCAACCCGCCTTAGCGTTTTTCTCTGCTTCCGCGGTTCGGCGACCCATCTGGTGATCGCGGACAATGGCGTCGGCATCTCGCCTGAAACCCTTGCCGGGACGGGACGGGCGGGGGTTGGACTTGCCAGCATGCACGAGCGTCTTCGCGAAATTGGCGGCCGACTTACCGTCCGCGGACTTTCGCCAGGAACTGCGATCCTTGCAACGCTGCGGGAAGTACCGAAGATTGGGGACTCTCCAGGAGCAGAATTAGGCTCGCAGTCTGCCGAGTGCCTGGGCGCATGATGGACCCTCGGCACATCCGGATCACAACGTCCTGACCTCCAAGGTTTTTCTGGCCGGACACCGGTAAGAGGCCTGATGGTCCGTGGTTCTTGGATGCGGCATGATCCGAAGCGAAATGAGGTGATTATGTCGCTCCGCACCAAGAGAGGCGCGCTAACTTTGGTCGCCTTTTCCGCAGTCATCGCGCTTGCAACGCCGATAGGCGGACGCGAAGCGTCCTTCGTTACCCGATCTCAGAGCCAAAATATTGATTTGCCGGACGACGACGAACTCTTGCCCGACAGCAATGGCGCGATCCCTCTTCTGCGCGATCACTCTCATCGAACGGACAATGCCGACTGGCTGAAATTCGAGACGGATCCATGCGGTTTCCTGGATAGAGTGGAGAGCAGGCGGTCGATATTTCGGCAAAGTGCGCTTTCCGATGGGATGGACGACTTTGACGAGCCGGACCCATCTGACGAGGCCCGCACAATGTTCGGGCGTTGGCTTTCCGCGCACGCGGAGATTGCCGTCGTCACCGATGCCATAGACAAGTCGTGCGACGGCTACTTGCCCGATGCCGACGATGAAGAGCTGGCGCCGAGCATCTTTGCCGGCTGGCGCGTGCGAATGCCCCGGCGCGCAGCGGAGCGCTTGTGGAACTCACGTTTGGAGACCTATCACATCGTCTGATCAGATCGACGATTCCACGGACGGTTTGAACTTCACTTCGCCTGTTCTTCGTCCATCCCCCTGAGATAATTCGGCGCCATGACGGTCGGCGCTTTGACGGACGGCTTCGCGGGTTGCAGCAGTTTGAGATTGAACTTTTCCTTGAACTGGCAGCCGAACTGCGTGCCCTTGGTCCAGCGTATCTCCGCGTCGATGAGGCCGCCCGCCGCGAAGTCGAGCTGGATCTCTGCCCCGACCGGCATCTCGTCACGACACTCCACCAACGCTCCGCCGCTGGAAATATTTCTGAGCCGCGCACCCTTCACCTGCCCCTGGTAATGGAGCAGCGCCGCGCGGATGATGCGGATACGCGGTTCTCGCGGCGGCAGTTGGGCAGGAAGCGTCGCCGCCCCTTTGTTGGCCAGCTCAAGTGCCTCGCCAGGGGGCATCGGCTTGCCGAATATGTAACCCTGCACCAGCGAGCAGCCGAGGTCGCGTACCAGCTGGAGTTCCTCCGGCGTTTCGACGCCCTCCGCGGTCGTCTGCATCTGGAGATCGGAAGCAAGACCCACCATCGCGCGGATGAGCGCGGCGTTGCGGCCTTCGGGATCGGACGCGCCAGTGACAAACGACCGATCGATCTTGATCTTGTCGAACGGGACACGCTGCAAATAGCTGAGCGACGAATAGCCGGTGCCGAAGTCGTCGAGTGCAAGCTTCAGGCCAATCGCCTTCAGGCTCTAGATCATCTCGTGGACGTGCTCGTCGTTGCTCAGAAACACACCTTCGGTGATTTCCAGCTCCAGCCTTTTGGCGGGCAGATCGGCGTCGCTGAGCACCATCCTGACAATGGTGGGCAGCGCATGGGATTTGAATTGGACAGGGGAGAGGTTGACCGCGACCGACGTGTGCTGCGGCCACTTGGCGGCCTCGGCGCAGGCGGTCCTCAAAACCCACTCGCCGATCTCGTCGATGAGGCCGATTTCCTCGGCGAGCGGGATAAACTCCACGGGGCTCACCGGCCCACGCTCCGGATGCTCCCAGCGTATCAGCGCCTCGAAGCCCGTGACCGCCTCGCTCGAAGCGTCGACACAGGGCTGATAGACGAGGTGCAGCTGGCCCTTCTCTAGCGCGACGCGAAGGTCCGATTCCATCAGCTGCCGCTGCCGCGCGGCTTCATGCATTTCCGGCTCGAAGAATCGGAAGCAGCCCTTTCCGGCGGCCTTCGCGGCGTAGAGCGCAAGGTCTGCGTCGCGCATGAGATCGTCGGATGTGCGGTCGTCATAGTCGGAAGTGACGATGCCGACCGACGCGCCGATCGACACCGCTGTGCCATTGATCGTGTAGGGTCGCGAAAGGCTGTCGATGATGCCTTGGGCCAGCTTGGAAAGCTCCGTCTTGTCGGACGTGCTCGGCAAAACAACCTCAAACTCGTCCCCGCCCAGACGACCGACCTGCCCCGCTTCACCGATCACATCTCGAAGCCGCAACGCAACCAGCCGCAACAACGTGTCGCCGGCCGGATGGCCGAGCGTGTCGTTCACCGCCTTGAAGCGATCGAGATCGAGCAAAAACACCGAGCAGCGATGCTTACGGCGCACCGCGCCTACCAGTGCATCGTCCAGAGCGCGCCGTAGCGCCTGACGGTTGGCAAGACCGGTGAGCGCATCCTGACGAGCGAGTCGGTCGAGCTCCACTTCCGACTGCCGCATCTTCGTCAGGTCGGAAGCGAAGCCACGAAAGCCGAAGAAGTGGCCGAGCTCATTGTGCACCGGCCGGCCCGAAATGGACCACCAGATCTCGTTCTTCGTCTTTGCACGGACGATGAGGTCCTGGAACGCAACGTGTGAGGATAGATAGAAGCCGAGCGTCCGTTCGGATGTGGCGCTTCCGTCCGTCGATTCTGTCGAGATCAAATCGGTGAACGGGCGGTCGAGCAAATCAGCCGGATCGCGCCCGACGGCAGTCGCCACGCTGTCACTAATGTAGGACAGGTTGCCGTCACGCGTCGTTTCCCAGAACCAGCCTTTTTCGCTGTTCTCGAATTCCTGGAGAAGCGCCTCCGCGCGGGCCGACTGCGGGCGCGACTCTTCCTGGGCAGAATTGCCCCCCGTCTTCAATATTCTCCCGAAGCTTCGCACGCGTGGCTCCTCGTCGTGCACAAAGCCTGACGGAATATGGTTTAGATTCGGTTAGGCTCGGCAGAATTAAGACCATCAGACTTTCGAGCGGAACCGATGCTCGCCAAGCCCATTCGTATCGGCGAATGACCTCTCCCGTCGCCTTCCTGTTCGACCTCGACGGCACGCTGGTAGACAGTGTCTACAATCACGTCCGCGCATGGCATCTCGCACTGCGCGATGAAGGTATCGAGCTCTCCGTCTGGCGCATCCATCGCAAGATCGGGATGAGCGGCGGCTTGTTCACGCACCAGCTGCTGCGTGAGTTGGGGCGGCCAATCGATGATGAGACGATTCAGCGCCTTCGCACACGCCACGCGGAACATTTCCTCGCTTTGTCGGGCGAAGTCGTGCCACTGCCGGGCGCGGTCGAATTGCTGAGTGCATTGTCCGAATTGAACTTGCCGTGGGCAATTGCGACCAGCGGCCGGATGATGACGGCCGAAGCGAATTTGCGGAGCCTCGGCGTCGATCCGGAGCTGGCGACGGTCGTGACCCGCGATCAGGTCAATTATGCCAAGCCCGACCCGGACCTGTTCGTGGAAGCCGCCCGGCGGCTCGGCACCAGCACTCAGGGCTCGTACGTTGTTGGCGACAGTATCTGGGACATGATCGCCGCGGCGCGTTGTGGCGCACTCGGAATTGGTCTCCTGTCCGGCGGCTACGGCCGCGACGAATTGGAGCGCGCAGGGGCGCTCAGGGTCTATGATGACCCCGCTGACATGTTAATCCACCTGGATGAGATTGCGCCGAGGACGCGCGACTGAACGCCTCTGGATCCGACCGTACTCCGTGTCGTCTGAAACACAACCGGCGTTAAATACGCAAAGCAAACTTTCAAGTGGGTCGTATATGCTTGCGCGCCGTCGGAAGAACGGCTGTGGTTCGAATGGGGAGCTCGGCCCACCATTGTAGCTTTAGACGCTGCGTAGGCGGCGGATGGATGAGCATTGCGTCGAGACCTCCTGCGCGGCGAGCCGTTGCCCGCCAATGCGCCTGTATCGCGTAACCATGAAGCGCCGCGACATGCGGCCACCAGGCACGTTGTCGAGAAATTTCGCATAGCGAGTATCGTTCTCGTCGCAGCAAGCATCATCATCGCAGCGGTCTTGGCCTTCGTGACGGGCGTTCGCGTGGACTCTGAAGGAACGGGCTTCAAAGCCCTCGCATTGGCGGCGTTGCTAACTGCAGCACATGTCTGGCGATCAGCAGCCCGGCTCACGCGGATAGCGGATTCTTTCAGCACTTTTGCCTTGGTTAGTCTCGCAGGGACCAGTTGCGGCGCAATTGCAATGCTGGGTTTGCGTCTGCACTTCCCAATGGCGGATTCGATGTTGGCAACGTGGGACCGGACGCTTGGGCTTGAACCCCTGACAGCGGTGCGGTGGCTGCTAAGTCAGGGCCAATGGATCTTCACGCTAATGGCCTTAGCCTACAACCAGACAATCCCCGTGCTCGGCCTCAGCATTATCCTGCTCGCTCTGATCGGGAACCGCGTCGAGGCTTGGCGCGGCGTTTTCTGCTTCACCGGCTGCCTATTCTCGATTTGCATTATTGCCATGTTCACCCCCGCCAAAGGTCTCGCGGTGTGGGCACCCGACGATTTGATGACCCATCTTCCGAACCAGGCGATGCGATATTTCTGGACCAACTTCGACAACTTCTACGGAGGTCCGAATCCTGTCCTGCGTCTCGACACGATCGACGGCGTCATTTCATTCCCATCGTTCCATGCGGTGATGGGCTTCATCACAATGGCAATGTGGCGGAAGAACTTGCCGATCTGTGCCGTGGTCGTCCTGTGGCTGACGTTCATGCTACTCGCCACCATGCCCTACGGCGGCCACTATGCCGTCGATCTGATCGCAGCATTTGTACTCTGGGGCGGCTGGTTCGCACTGTCACGGCATCTGGAGGTGGCGACAGCCGCAATTCCCTCTGCCACTATAACTGGCGATGCGATCGGAACCTGATGCGCTGTACGCCGGTCAGTCGGTCCTTCCGCCGCGGTCGATGGCGATCGCTGCATTCTCGACGATCGTCGAATGGTACGACTTCACGCTCTACCTCTACTTCGCCACCGTATTGTCGCGAGTCTTCTTTGGCGGGGGCGCAAATTCGCTGCTTATCACGCTGGGTGGGTTCGCCATCGCCTACCTAATGCGGCCGCTGGGCGCGATCTTCTTCGGGCATATCGGAGACCGGCTCGGACGCCGGCACATGCTGCTCATCTCCGTCGCCGTCATGACCGCGGCGATGCTCGCGACCGCCCTCCTCCCGACACGCGCGCAGATTGGGCCCGCAGCGGGATGGCTGCTCTTGGTCCTGCGTTGCGTGATGGGTTTCTCAGTGGGCGGCGAATATACCGGGGTGGTCGCATACCTCCTCGAGGGAGCGCGGGCGAACCGGCGCGGACTGATTGCCTCATCCGCTTCAGCGGCCAGTGAGGTCGGCGGCTTGCTGGCGGTGGGCATATCCGCGCTGACCGTCAGCGCAATGAGCGAGGCGGACCTCGCAAGCTGGGGCTGGCGCATCCCCTTTTTGTTCGGCGCGGCGCTCGCGGGCACGGTCTGGATCGCGCGCTCGACCATGCATGAATCGCCTGAGTTTCAGCGGCAGCAGGAGGACGGCAGCGTCCCCGCAGAGCCCTTGCGCTATGCGCTTCGGCACCATCGCACCGGAATTGCCAGGGCCTTTTCGATCTCAGCGCTCGGGTCGATCACTTACTACGTCGGCATCACCTATGTGCCGGCATTCCTGACCTCCGCCGGAGCGCTCAGCGAACGCGTTGCTTTGTGGCTATCAACCATGGCTGCGATTGTGGTGATCATGGTCACCCCCTTGGTCGGCCTGTGGTCTGACCGGGTTGGGCGACGCCCGGTGCTGCTTGCGTTGTGCGCCGGCAGTGCACTGCTTCCGATTACGCTCTTCGAACTTATGGCGAGCGGTTCCAATGCGCGCGCGTTGCTCGGCGCAACTGCGCTCGCCGCACTCGCAGGTGCAGTCAGCGCCGTAGGCGCGGTCGCGACGGCTGAGCAGTTTCCAGGCGAGGGCCGAGTTACGGGACTCGCTCTCGGCGCCACGATGGCGACTGCGATCTTCGGCGGTCTCACTCCGTACGCGGCGCAACTACTCGTCGAGCGCACTGGCTGGGCAATGGCGCCTGGCGCGATGATTGCCCTGGTTGCTGTGGCGGTCCTGCCCGTCTTCATCACGATGCGCGAGACCGCGCCGGCGACCAGTTCGAATTCCACTCGCGAACGGTGACTGCCGACTATCGTCAGCGGGCGCCCCAGCCCGTGAGCACCGTCTTGATCGTCCTGAAGACGATCAGAACATCGAGCCAAGGCGAGAAATATTTGATGTAGTAGAAGTCGTAGTGAAGCTTTTCGTGGACCTGGTCCATCTCGGCGACATGACCTTGGTTGACTTGCGCCCACCCCGAGATGCCGGGCTTCACGACGTGACGATAGCGATAGAACGGTATGTCGTCGGTGTACCAGCGCGATAGCACCTCGGCTTCCGGGCGGGGGCCGATCCAGCTCATCTGCCACTTCAGGATGTTGATGATCTGCGGCAGTTCGTCGAGCCTGAGCTTACGCAGCGCCCGCCCGACCCGTGTGATCCGGTCATCATCATCTCCAGTCATCGCGGCTTGCCGTTCGTCATCGATGCTGACGGGACGCATGGTTCGGAACTTATAGACGGTGATGAGCTTGCCGGCATGGCCTATGCGTTTCTGGCGGAAAAGGATCGTCCCCGGACTATCCAGCTGGATCGCGACTGCGATCGTCGCCATGAGCGGCAGCGCGATGGGAAGCACGAGGACCGCGACCGTGAAGTCAATCAGGCTCTTAAGATAGAAATAGCCACGCATCGGGACCAGCGAGCCGAAGCTGTTTTCCGACAGATGCTCGATGTCGACCCGGCCTGACAGCGATTCCCAAAGCTGCTTCACCTGGTAAACGACGCGGCCATCAAGCGCAGCGTCGGCAAGGAAAGCCTCCCATTCGTCCGGCAGCTTCGCGGAAAAATCGGCAACGATCGCGGTACAGTTGCGAGTGTCGTGAAGGCGCGGTCGGGATAGGGACAGCCAGTCGATCTGGTCCATTTTGAAAAGTCGGTCGACATTGCCGAACGGCACCACTGCATAGCGCCGGCGGATGCGTCGCTCGGCATAGACGTAAAGCAGGTACAGCCAGAAGACATGCAGCACGAAGCCGCCGGCAAGGCCGACGCGATCATAATGGTAGCGCGTGAGGACGAACCAGGTCAGCACCATGCCGTGCCCCGTCAGCGCCGCAGGAAAGATCACATAGCTGCGCCTGATGCCTGGATAGGTCTCTATCGAAAGCCGCATCCAGAAGGCGATGGTGATCGCGACGACGTTGCCAACGAGCGTATTGACGCTCGCCCACTCCGTCATCGTGCCCGGAAGAACGGGCCCGCGTAATGTCCATGGAAGAATCGCGCCACAGGCAAGCGCGCCGACGAACTGGAAGCGCCTTCTGGTGAACAGCGATTGCCGATTGCTGGGGCTCGCGCGGGGCGACGATACAGCATCGTGCACTTGCTTTTCCGAGACGACATCCAGCATCCGACCCCCCGAGCCTACTTCGGCCTGATGGCTTCATCACCTTAGCGCCGGCTAGTGCGAATTCGAAGGGAGTTTGCGCCGTTTCGGAGATAGTTGAGGTGGGCTGAATGGCTTTCGGGGGGGAGATTGCAAGAATTGCCGTTACCGTCAGGGGGCGCCCCGTCCGACGCCGAAATAGTTCAAACCAGCTTCCTCCGCGTCGCCACGGTCGTAAACGTTCCTGAGGTCGACCAGCGTCTTGCCGCGCATCGCCTGGGCGAGCTTGTCGAGATCGATCGCACGGAACTCGTCCCATTCGGTGACTATCACCAGCGCGTCGGCGTCTTTCGCCGCTGAATAGGCATCGGAAGCAAATTCCACTCCATCGAAGATCTTTTCCGCCTGCTCCCGCGCAACGGGATCAAAGGCGCGAATGCATGCGCCCCGCTCGATCAAACCATTGACGAGCGGAATCGAAGGGGCCTCGCGCATGTCGTCGGTGTTCGGCTTGAATGCGAGTCCGAGCACACCGATGCGCTTTCCCTGCAGGTCGGCGCCGAGGGCGCGCGCCACACGCTCGACCATGGCGCCCTTGCGATCGTCATTCACCTGCACTGTGGTCCTGACGATCCGCTGGTCCACACCGGCCGCATCCGCGGTCTGCAGCAGGGCCAACGTGTCTTTCGGGAAGCAACTGCCGCCATAACCGGGACCGGCATGCAGGAATTTGGGTCCAATGCGGTTGTCGAGGCCAATGCCGCGCGCCACGTCCTGGACGTCCGCATCGACGGCCTCGCAGAGATCGGCGATCTCGTTGATAAAGCTGATCTTCACGGCGAGAAAGGCATTCGCGGCATATTTCGTCAGCTCGGCGGTGCGACGGCCGGTGAAGAGGATCGGAGCGCGGTTCAGGAATAGCGGTCGGTAAATTTCCTTCAGCACTTCCTGCGCCCGCTCGTCTTCGGCGCCGACGACGATACGGTCCGGATGCTTAAAGTCCGCGATGGCCGCGCCCTCGCGAAGAAATTCCGGATTGGACGCGACCGAAACGTCGGTGACACCTTCTTCGCGAAGGATCTGTTCGATCTTGTCGCCGGTGCCGACTGGAACCGTCGACTTCGTCACCACAACGGTGCCGGGCGCCATCACCTTGGCTAGCTCGCGAACTGCCTGGAAAACGAAAGTCAGATCGGCATGACCGTCGCCTCGCCGCGCCGGCGTACCGACTGCGATGAACACCGCTTCCGCGTCCTTTACTCCGGCCGTCAGGTCCTTGCTAAAGGTCAGGCGTTTGCGCTCGACATTAGCTTTCACCAGCGCTTCGAGGCCCGGCTCCCAGATCGGCATCCTGCCCTCGTTCAGGCCGTCGATCTTGACTCCGTCCTTGTCGATGCAGCAGACTTCATGGCCGAAATCGGCGAAGCAGGCGCCGGACACGAGCCCAACGTAACCGGTGCCAATCATTGCAATACGCATGCTTACTCCCGCTGTTCAGGCGCACGGGTCTTAGCCGCCGCACCGCACAATGCTCAACGGCTGTCTGTCGGTAAATGAAAAGTATATAAGCGGCTCCCACAGCGCGCTCGGAAGGCGCCGCGATCGCCGCGTCCAACTAGTTGGAGGCCGCAATGCCCAGATTTCTTGGCGTTTCATCCTTGGCGCTTGCTGCCGTTCTGCTTGCGCCGGCCATAGCCAGTGGTCGCACCGTCTCCACTCCTTTCAGTGCGTCGAATTTCTCGCACCCGCTCGACATCACCAACACCTACTTCCCGCTCGTCGCCGGGACGACCTACACCTACAAGGCCGAAACAAAGGACGGTTGCGAGGTGAATCCCGTCACCATCACCTATGACACCCGGGTCATTGACGGAGTGACTACACGAGTGGTCCACGACCAGGTGTACGATGGCGAAGCCTGCACCACTGATCCTTCCGCGCTCACGGAGGACACGCTGGACTATTACGCGCAGGATAATGCGGGCAACGTCTGGTACATGGGCGAGGATACGCTCGACTGTCAGGGCGCCGGCAATTGCACGCCCGGCGAAGGCGGCTGGATCGGCGGAGTGAAGGGCGCGCAGCCGGGCATCGTCATGCTGGCGCAGCCGCGCTCAGGCGACACGTATAGACAGGAGTTCTTGCCGGGCGTGGCGGAGGACCAGGCGACGGTTACTTCAGTTGGAGTGACTGCAAAGCTGACCCGCGACGATGCCATTCAGAGCTCCTTCTCCAACTGCGTCGTGACCAAGGAATTCACCAAGCTCGAGAAAGGAGCGATCGGGTCCAAAACCTATTGCCCGGATATTGGCGTCGTGATCGACATTGATCACCACGGCGGGATTGTCAGATCCGAGCTAACGTCCATCTCCGGGACCGCGAACGCATTGAAGTTCAGGACCGTTCGCAAGCCGTAGCCAGTCGGCGCTCACGTCGCGCCGCGAACTCATCCAATTGCATCGGCTATCCCAGCCCGCCGGCTACTACTGCTGCTGCGTCGGCTCTTCGCTCGAATTGCTGTCGTTTGTGGCGTCCGAGCTATTCTCATCCGCGGTGTTTTGATCGGCCGAATTGGTATCTGTCGTTGCTTCGGGGAGGGCCGAGTCGACGCCCTCGTCCGCGTTTTCAACATTCTGTGCGGGTTCACCGGAATTGCTGCTGTCTAATACCCCAGTCACCATGATTAGTCCCGTGATGCCGACCACGACCCCGAAGACCGCGAGCAGTCCTTGCCGCCAGCGGGACGGCAGAGTGCCCACCTCGATCTCTTTTATCTTCACCCCGCCCCCGACAATCGCAGCAAACAATGCCACGACGCCGATCACGAGGAGGATTGCCCCTGTTCCTGTTTCCATGGAGTCCCCCGTAAACTCGCATGACCATACAGCCTTGCCGGCCGATTGGCACCACACCTAGTTTTCGCCACAAAATCACTATATTGGCGCGACCCTTCCGATGAACGTCACAACACTTCCCAAGCCCCCGCGCGTCGGGCTGGTCTCGCTAGGCTGTCCCAAGGCCCTGGTCGACAGCGAGCGAATCATGACCAAATTGCGCGCCGAAGGTTACGACGTGTCGCCCGACTATACCGGCGCGGACGTAGTGCTGGTCAACACCTGCGGCTTCCTCGATTCCGCGAAGGAAGAGAGCCTCGAAGCAATCGGCGAGGCCATCGCCGAGAACGGCCGCGTTGTCGTCACCGGCTGCATGGGCAAGGAGGCCGAAGTCATTCGCGAGCGGTTCCCCGACGTGCTCGCGGTCACCGGCCCGCAGCAGTACGAGGAAGTCGTCGCCGCGGTCCACGAAGCGGCGCCGCCTGTCCCCTCGCCCTTCATCGACCTGGTACCGGAAGCCGGTCTCAAGCTGACCCCGCGCCACTATAGCTATTTAAAGATTTCCGAGGGCTGCAATCACCGCTGCGCCTTCTGCATCATCCCGCATCTTCGCGGCGATCTCGTTAGCCGCCGCCCGGACGCAGTGTTGCGTGAGGCGGAGAAGCTGGTCGCCGCGGGCACCAGGGAGCTGCTCGTCATCAGCCAGGACACCAGCGCCTATGGCGTGGACATCCGACAAAAGGCCTGGCCTTGGAAAGGCGAAGAGGTCCGCGCCCACATGACCGACCTTACGCGTGAGCTCGGAAAGCTCGGCGCGTGGGTTCGACTCCATTATGTCTACCCCTATCCGCACGTGGATAATATCATCCCGCTGATGGCCGAGGGGCTGGTCCTCCCCTACCTCGACATCCCCTTCCAACACGCCTCGCCGAACGTATTGCGCGCGATGCGTCGGCCGGCGAACGACGCGAAGGTGCTCGAGCGTATCCGCAACTGGCGCGATCAAGTCCCGGACCTCGCGATCCGCTCCAGCTTCGTCGTGGGTTTTCCGGGAGAGACCGACGAAGACTTCGCCTACCTTCTCGCATGGCTCGATGAAGCGCAGCTCGACCGCGTCGGCGCCTTCAAGTTTGAAGCCGTCGAAGGTGCACCCGCAACGTCGATGGCCGAGCAGGTGCCCGAGGACGTGAAGCAGGAGCGATACGAGGCGGTGATGGCCGTATCTGCGCGCATCTCGGCCGAAAAGCTTGCCGCGAAGGTTGGCTCGACCATCGACGTCCTCATCGACGCGGTCGATGGGGAGACCGGCGGCGCGACCGGCCGCTCGAAGGCCGACGCGCCCGAGATCGACGGCGAGGTCCATCTGCGTGATGCGGGCGGACTCCAGCCGGGCGATATCGCTTCGGTGCGCGTCGAGGACTCGGACGAGCACGACCTTTACGGCGTGCCGTTAAACGCATAATCTCCCCGTTTATTCCGTAGGCGTCTCGAAAGTCGCACGTCAGTATACTTGGTGACGGGAGACAATGTTCAGGGTCGGCAGCTCAGTCTTTGCAGCTATCATCGTCGCTGCCGGAGTAACTCCGATAACTACGGCTTCGCCGGCGCTAGCCGACCCGAAACCCGAGATCGAATTGTGTCGCGAAGTCCTTCTTCCCGCACGGCCGGCCTCCAACCTTGGCGAGTGCCTTTCTTATATTACGGTCGCGGAAAATGAATCCGGGGGCGAAGTGTCTCACCATTGTGACTCACTGGAAGAGAATGATCCCGAGACCTTCGACGCGCTCTTCGTGACGAAATCCGAGTGCATCCAGGCGTTCGGCAGCCGCGGTCATTTCAATTGAGCGATCCGTCGCCTCCGGCCGATGAGTTGGAGTACAAAGACACTGGACAGGGAGTGGTTCAAATGTGCCGGGAATCACGGATTGCGGCGGTTGCCATGGCGGCAGCTATCATTTTCAACTCCACCGCGGCAGTTGCGGCGAGCTCCACAGCCCCAACAGCATCGCAAGCTCAGGTGTCCTGGCAGACGTTGAGCATGTTGAACTCGGCAGGGGCGATTGGACTCGCCGGCGCTGCCGCCCAAACCGGCACGGCGGTTCCTCCGCCTCCTCCCGAAGTCGCACCGCCTCCCCCGCCCCGGGAGCAGGGCAATGCCTTTAAGGCGGTGCCGATTCCGGTGATCGGCCTCTGGCTCGCGATGCTCGCTGAGGACATTTATATTCTCACCGTGGATCATCACGGCCACGGCATTTTCCCGACGCCAAACAGCCCGACCTGATCGGTGTACCGACCTAGCCCGGATGGGCGGGATCGATGCGCCGTTTCTGGAATACGGGTTTTCCGTCGTTCGAGAGCAAGGCGGCGACCCATGCCGTGCTCTTGAATTGGGCGAAGACCATCATCGACATGAGGGTTAGCGGTACCGCCAGAAATGCGCCCGGAAGACCCCATAGCCAGGACCAGAAGGCGAGCGACAGCAACGTCGCCACCGGATCGATGTTCTGCGTCTCGGCCTGCATTCGTGGATAGATGAGATTGCCGACAATGGTGGCGACAACCTGGATCACGACGAAAATCGTGATCGCCTGCCAAATCGTTGAAAATTGGATCAATGCGAAGAGGCTGGGGGCAATCGACCCGACTGTGACGCCGATGTTCGGAATGAACGTCAGCAGGAAGAATATCACGGCCCAGAATAATACGTTGTTCAGTCCGACCGCGAGCATCACGACGGTCGCAGCGAGCGTAAGTATGGCTCCAGTGATCGTCTGGACCCACACATAGGTTTCGATATTCTCGGCGATCCGCTTCGTCGTGCTCTTGATGGCGGTCGCGCGCGATGAGGATCCGGCCACGCGCTCGATCTTCCTGCTGATCCGCTGACGGCCAGCCAGCATGAAGCCGAAGTACACAATCATCAGGAGCAGGCCGGAGAAGATGCCCTGCATGCCCGACAAAATGAACCCGGCGACCTGGGGGACGCTGATCTTTCCCACGACTGCGGTGAGGTGGAGCGGTTCGCGCAGGTGCAGCGAGCGGCCGAGATCGATTGCAATTTGATCGAGACGATCGGCAAGGGCCGGGCCTTCCGACACCATCTGCACAGTTCCCTGCGCCATGACGAAGATGCCCCCGGACGCGAAGACGATCACTACGAGGCCCGCAAGCAGGGAGACGGCCCAGCTCGGCGCTGCCGCCCAGCGGTTTTGGATGAAACGCACCAGCGCATTCACGAGGACGGCGAGCACGAAGGCGATGACGAAGGGGATGAGAATCGAACGCAGGAAATAGAGCAGCGCGACGGCTGCTGCCGTGCCGGTGATGATCTGCGCTGTGCCGATCGTCCGTGCCGTCACCATCGCTTTGCTGTTTCGCAGAGGACTCGCCTGCCTGTCCACTACGTTGTCGATTAAGGTCGGTCCCTAGTGAACCGGTCCCCGGACCTCATCGCTGCTCAATGTCGCGATCACGCGTTCGATTTGCCGCCAATGACAAAAGCGAGCGACATTTCCGTCATCGCGGCTGCGCTCGGCGCGAGCCGCGGCCTCGAACCCGGCGTCGTCGCCATAATGTTCCATCAGGTCGGACGCATCTGCCAGAGCAAGGCGTCCATGGATGAAAGGCATGTCCATGGGGCACCATTAAACTTACGCCTGTTTCCTGACTCCCGACAAATGTCGTCAACGAGCCGTTGACCATCTTTTGCGAGGGAGCTGTAGCGCCAAGGACCCTGCTCTGGCATGGGCCGCCGCCATGCGCGCATCAACCACACGAGCCGGCGGCTGCTTCCTCACGATCTTCATCTTGCTGGGCTTCTTCTACGGCCTGTCGATCCAGAACCCGCTCAAGGGAACGCTGATCGGCACGGCAATTGGCGCAGTGCTCGCCACGGTCACCTGGCTGATCGACAGCCGACGTTCGCGCTAAACGATCTTCCGTCCGGACCAGATCACTCGGCCGATGCAGTGGATTCCCTCGAGCCCGCAATCAGGCCAATCGGGGTAGGCCGGATTGTCGGACTGCACCGTCACTCGCCGACCCATGGGGTTCAGCGCGAGCCGTTTCACGATCAGCGATTCATCCACACGAAGGACGTAAATCCCGTCGCGAAGGCGCTCGGCCGCATCGCCTAGATCAACCAGGATATCGTCGCCGTCATTGAGCGTCGGCGACATCGAATCGCCTTCGACGCGGACAATCGACAGGTTTGGAGGAGGCGTGGCCGTCAGCGCCTTAAGCCAGCGCTCGTCGAACCCGAAATATGGCTTTCCAAACTCCTGGCCGGCGATTGCGCCGGGACCCGCCGAGACGCCTACAGGGTGTCGCTTGATGCTGACGAGACCATCAAGCGCAAAAGGCTCCTCCGCAGGACCGCCGAGCAATGCCTCCGAAATCGAGAAATAACGGGCGAGTTTTCTCCGCTCCTCTTCCTTCAGTCTCTTCGGGACACCGCGCCGGACGAACTGCTGAACGTAAGCAGCGTTGCGTCCCAGCATCCGCGACAGGCCGGCAAAATCTTCCCCGCGTTCGGCACAGAGGCGTTCGAGTACAGTTCGGGGGTCTGACATCATTTATGCCTCATAAACCATAGGTAAATACCTAGACAAGTAGGAAATGCGTTGGGAGGAAACGGCAGCC
Organism: Sphingomicrobium sp.; assembly: GCA_040414585.1. GTDB lineage: Bacteria > Pseudomonadota > Alphaproteobacteria > Sphingomonadales > Sphingomonadaceae > Sphingomicrobium. The sequence goes on from JBEDUM010000092.1 coordinate 26,658, forward strand.
GAGTCGCATGGCGAAGGATTTGACCGTGAATTTGCTTAGAGAGGTAGAAAAATATCTCCGCCGAAGTGATGTTGCTCCCACCCGCTTTGGCAGGGATGTCGTCGGTGACCCCCGCTTCGTTTTCGACTTGCGCAATGGCCGCGATCCGCGACCACGCACGATTGCGAAGGTGCGCGCTTACCTGGAGACCGCGCAATGAACAGAATTCCCATGTCCAAGGCGGCGTCGGCGATGTTCAGGGCACTCATCGCGCGTGCTGGGGTGCAGCGTGATAGGATTTTGCTTACTGATGTAAGCTCGGTCGACTGGCAGTCGCTTACTTTCATCGGTGAGCGCCATCACTTCGAGTTGCGCTTGCCCGGCATCGATTCGAAGCAGATCGTCGCCCGCCTGTGCGACGGCCTCGAGGACGCGGAGTTCAGCATTCCCGGCCAGATCGTGGCCGACATCAACATCGTCGGGATGCCCGCGCGCGCAAGCGACGGATCGACCGTCATCACGATTGAAGCGCTGACTATCGGCGAGTGAATCAGCGCAGCGAGCGCCGCAAGTCGGCAAGCGCATCGTAAAGCGCCTGTGACGCGTCGGGGGGTGTAGCCGGAGGCGAGCCCTGATTGAGATGCCGCTCAATTCGGGCGTTCAGCTGGCCCGGAGTTGGCATTGCCGCCGGATCGAACAGTCGCACCACCCTGGATTCTGCGCCGATTTCGGTGAGAATGTCA
>JBEDUM010000093.1:0-7409 GCA_040414585.1 Sphingomicrobium sp.
GGCAGGAAGCCGCGCCGGGCCGAACTCGTCGACGAAGATGAACGGCCCGACCATCGTCCGCTGCTTCGACGGAAGGGTGCGATTGACCTTGAAGTCTCCGAGGTCGTGAGTGACCGGCGAAATGGTCATGTCCAGCGTGTCCAGCATGCTGAACGCATTAGACCCGCAGCGGGCCAGCCGGAAGGGTCACCTGACTTACACTGGTAAAACAGTAGCTTAACATTTGTTCATCTGGGCTTCAGCTGTGGGCGAGCTTTAGGCGGCTCGTTCCGGGGGTTTCCAACGGAGGCGGCAACCGCCGCTTCTCCGCTCCCACAACAGAGTCCGCACTTGCTTCGCCGGCTTCAACGCGGCGCGGGCGCGGACGCGCATGCCAACAACCGGCGGCGCAAGGTCGCCGGACAAAAGGGGTAATTTCTGATGCGCCTTTTTCTCGCGTCCACCCGTTTGGGCGCCCTTGCCGCGACTCTCACCACTCCAGCGATCGCCGAAACCACCATCAGCACGGCGACCACCGCCCCGCTGACGACATCTACGAGCGGCGACATTCACATCACGTCCACTGGATCGGTAAAGCCTACGAGCGGTGCGGCCGTCATCACGATCAACAGCAGCAACAAGGTGCAGAACGAGGGCGCAATTGCCATCCAGGGCGTGAACAACACGACCGGAATCCTCGCGAACACCAGCCTTACGGGCGACATCACCAACAGCGGCACGATCACGGTCGACGAGAACTACACGCCGACAGACACCGATAACGACGGAGACATCGACGGTCCGTTCGCGCAAGGAACCGGCCGCTTTGGAATCCATGTGCTGTCCGGCGGCACCTATACCGGAGCCATCCTCAACAGCGGCACCATCACGATCGAGGGCAACCAGTCTGCCGGCATCGCCATCGACAGCGCTCTCCAAGGGTCGCTCACCAGCAATGGCAAGGTGAGCATCCTGGGCGACGATAGCTTGGGCATCCGCGCTGGGTCGGTAAGCGGCGATGTCACGGTCGGGAGCGGCAGCACCGTCACGGCGCAGGGAAAGAATGCGGTCGGAGTGCTCCTTGGCGGCGACATCGGCGGAGCGGTCGTATTCCAGGGCTCCGTTTCATCGACCGGTTACCGCAACACGGCGCCGCCGGCGGATACGTCAAAGTTCGATGCCGACGACCTGCTTCAGGGCGGGTCGGCGATCGTGATCGGTGGCAACGTTGCCCACGGCATCCTTCTCGACACGAGGCCGGCGGACACAAGCACCTCGAACACCGACGAAGACAATGACGGCATCCCCGATGCGAACGAGACGACCGCGACGATCACGACCTTCGGGGCTGCGCCCGCCATCGCTATCGGATCTTCCACGCAGGATATCACCATCGGCGCCGTGAGCTCGTCAAGCGCCGGTCACGGCTTCGTGAACAGGGGCGTCGTCGCCGGCCTCGGCATCTACGACGGCGTAAGCGCCACGGCTATTTCGATCGGCGGCACCGGCCACGCCGTCAATATCGCCGGTGGAATGACCAACAGCGGGTCGATCAACGCCCAGGCGACCAACGCAAGTGCAACCGCGATCCACATCGGCGCCGGGGCGACGGTTCCCGAGATCGTGAACGATGGCGTGATTGCCGCCACCGGTGGCGGCGCGGCCGGGTCGGCCGCGCAGGCAATCCTGATCGACAGCGGCGCAACGGTGAACTCGATCACCAATAGCAACTCGATCGGAGCAACGCGTTCGGGAACAGACGGGACCGTCGCCGCAATCGTCGACAAGTCGGGAACTGTCAGCCTGGTGCAGAACAGCGGATCGATCAGCGTCGCAAACTTTGCCGCGCTTGGGGATGCCGCGACGGCGATCGACCTCAGCGCCAACACAGTCGGCGCCATCGTTCGTCAGGTCGCAGCGGCGTCGGGCAAGCCGGCTCCCCAGATCAACGGCAACATTCTGTTCGGAAGCGGCGGCGATACGCTCGACGTGCAGGCGGGAAGCGTGTTCGGCAAGGTCGATTTTGGCGGCGGATCGGACGCGCTGAACCTGACCGGCGCTTCACTATTCCGTGGCACCTTGGCGAACAGTGGCGGCGTTGCCGTGACGATCGGCAGCGGAGCAACACTCGATGTCCAGACGCTGGGGGCGGTGAGCCTCGCGTCGCTCGACGCGGGGGCAGGATCGATACTCGGCGTCACCATCGGCGATTCGGGCAACACGCTCTATAACGTCGCAGGCGCCGCCAGCTTCGGAACTGGCTCCAAGCTTTTGGTCACGCTCAATCGCGTCGGAACGGCTGACGGCATCTACACGATAGTCGATGCGGGCACCGTAACGGGCGTCGCCAATCTGTCGGCAACAAACCTGCCCTTCCTGTTCAACGGCACAGTGACTTCCGATGCGGCGGCTGGGACGGTCTCGCTCGACCTGCAGCGCAAGGGGGCGAGCGAGCTCGGCCTGAATTCGTCCGAAACAGCGATCTTTGACGCCGCGCTGGCTGCCTCGGATTCCGATCAGTCGATCGCGGCAACGTTCCTGTCGGCGACCGACAACGCAGGCATCAAGGACACACTACAGCAATTGATGCCGGACCATGCGGGAGGCGCCTTCGAGACCGCAACCAAGGGCTCGCGTCTGGCCGCGGAGATCCTCGCCGATCCGCGCCCGCTCTCCGGGCTGTGGATGCAGCAGGTCGCCTGGGGTTCGAGCAAGTCGATCGGCAGCACGTCCAGTTACGATCTGACCGGCTGGGGCGCTTCGCTGGGCTATGACATCCCCATTGGCAATTTCGCCAGTGTCGGAATCACGGGAGCCTACCTCTGGGGCAGGGACGGAGTGCGGTCGAACGATCTAACGAGCAACCACTACGAAGGTGGTGTCTACGCTCGTGGCGGCAGCGGTCCATTCCATGTCTGGGCGCGCGCGACGGCGGGCAGGATCAGCTTCGACAGCAAGCGCAACTTCAGCGCGGTCGTCGACGGCGAAACCATCGCTCGCACGGCCAAGGGCAGTTGGAAGGGCACGATCTACTCGGGAATGGCCGGTGCCTCCTATGAGCTGCGCACGGGCCGCCTCAGCATTCGCCCGAATGCCAGCATCGAATATTATAAGTTGAAGGAGGGTGGCTACATGGAGACCGGCGGAGGTGACGCATTCGATCTCACCGTGAACAGCCGCGACAGCAACGAGTCTGCCGCGAACGCCTTGCTTTCGATCGGCTACGATTTCCTGAGCCTCGACCCGGATGCGGCGTGGGGCAGGATCGAATTCGAAGGTGGCCGCCGCCAGATCATCGGCGGGTCGATCGGCAACACAGTCGCGTCGTTCGCTAACGGCAATCCGTTCACCCTGACGCCGGAAGACCGCACCAGTGGCTGGCGCGGCGGGCTGCGCTTCCTTGGCGGTGGTCCGTCGACGTCGTTCGCGCTCGAGGTGAACGCCGAACAGCAGCAGGGCGATATTTCGCTCGGTGCCCGAGCCAGCCTGACGCTCGCTTTCTGACGCTGATGCGGGCGGCCGTTGCGCTGCCCCGTCTTACGCGTCGGGGGCTTTCGCCTGGATCGACAAAGCGTGAACCCGGCCCTCCATGAGGTCGCCGAGTGCGGCGTAGATCATTCGCTGGCGCTGGACGCGGCTCTTGCCCGCGAACTCCGGGCTTTCGATCCGCAGGGTGAAATGGCTTTCGCCGGCAGGATTGTAGCCGCCGTGGCCGCGGTGCTGCTCGCTATCGTCGATGAGCTCGATCCAACTCGGCGAAAACGCCGAGTTGAGCCGCCGCAGCATCTCAGTCGCGACAGGGCCGGTTTCTTGGGTGGTCATCGCACCTATATAGTGGAGTTCGATGGCGACGAAGCAATCCAGGATGCACGGGCGTGTTGAGGGGGCGAGGGCGAGGTGCGCCGTCGCTGGCTGTGGTGCGCCCGGCGAATTCAAGGCACCGTTGCAGCCGGCCAATTTTGATGGGCCGGGTAGCTGGCGCTTCCTCTGCCTCGATCATGTTCGCGAGCACAATGCGAAGTACAATTACTTTGAGGGAATGAGCCCCGACGAGATCCAGGATGCGCAGTCGCCGCTCGCGGGCTGGGATCGGCCGAGCCGCCGTTTCGCCGCCAATGGCGCGGACCCGCCACCGCGCTGGAGCGACTTTGCAGACCCCCTGGACGCGATCTCGGGACGCTTCGGCAACATCCGCGAGCGATCAAAGCCGTCGCGCTTCAGCAAGGATGAACGGCGGGCGCTCTCCGTGCTCGGGCTTGGCGAGGACGCTGACCGGCACGCGATGCGTCAGCGCTATTCGAACCTCGTGCGCCGCTACCATCCGGACAAGAACGGCGGCGACCGCTCACACGAGGGCCGGCTTGCCGAGGTGATCGAAGCTTATCAGCTGCTGCGGAAGGCGCGCGCTTTCGCTTAGTCGCGGTCCGGAGCGCCGAGCGGGAAATACGAACGGTACGGCCGTCCTTCGTCAACCGCGCGGGCCACCACCGGATGCGCAAGGAGCCGCTCCCGATACGCTGCCAACTTCGGGCGGCTTGCCCCGATCGGCTCGACCCAATCGGCGTAGAATAGCGATGGCGCTGCCGCGCAGTCGGCGAGCGTGAAAGCGTCGCCCGCCGCCCACGGGTCGCCGAGGTTGGCGTCGAGCCAGTCGTAGGCGATATTGAGCCGCTCGCGGGCGCGTGCTTCGCCATAGATGTCGGCGGTTCCTTCGGGTCGCAGCGCATTGGCAACGCCGATGTTCATCGTGTTCATGACGTAGAGGTCGAAGAAGCGGTCGAGGAAGCGCACTCGGAGACCTTCATCGCCGTCCGGGATCCAGCGGTTCGGGCCTTGATGATGAGTCTGCAAATACTCGATGATGATCGAGGTTTCGATCACAGCCTTTCCGTCATCGACCAGCATCGGGAACAGGCCGAAGGGCGAATGGCGCTTGAGTTCGGCGAAATTCTCCGGATGGTCCTGCTCGAGCAACCGGTACCCGAACTCCGTCCCATCCGCCCAAAGCGCGATCAGTACCTTCTGGCAATAGGACGAAAATGGGTGCGCAAAGAGCTGCAGGCTCACCAGTCGCCGGCCTTGATCTTCTCACGCAGCTCGAGCGTCGCTTCGCTTGGCTGCTTGGTCTCGAACGTTCCGGTCCGAACTTCGCCCGCCGGTTCGTACGAGCTGAAGGTTACGCCTTTTTCCGAGACCGCATGATCGACTAGCTTCAATGCGCCCGGTTTCTCCGACCCGTCGAAAATGCGCTTGCCTTTGCCCAGCACAATCGGGAACCTCATCAGGATCAGCCGGTCGATCAATCGGGCGGAAAGCAGCGGCGCATAGAGCGTGCTGCTGCCCTGGATGAGCAGGTCGCGGCCTTCGCTTTTCTTCAGATCGCTGACCACTGCGGCAGTGTCACCCGACAGCTTGTGGCTGTTCTCCCAGGTCAGCGGCTTGTCCGAATGGGTCAGCACATATTTGTTGATGCGCTGGAATTTCTCGCCAATCGGATTGTCCTGATTGTCCGGCCAGTAAGCGGCGAAGATGTCATAGGTCCGCTTTCCCAGCAGCAGGTCGTACTCGCCCATGATGACATCGTCGAACGGGCTGTCACCCCAATAAGGCTGGACCCATCCGCCCAGGCGGAAATCGCTGGTCGGATCCTCTTCCGGCCCGCCCGGAGCCTGCATGACGCCGTCCAGGGACAGGAATGCGGCGCCGGTGAGTTTACGCATTGATCGTCTCACCCTTGAGGGCCGCCTCGATCTTGGCGATGTCGATCTTCCGCATGGTCATCATCGCCTGAAACGCCCGCTTGGCCGCGGCCTTGTCGGGATTGCCGGTGGCTTCAAGGAGTACGCGCGGCGTGATCTGCCAGGAGAAGCCCCATTTGTCCTTGCACCATCCGCAGGCACTCTCCTCGCCGCCGTTGCCGACGATGGCGTTCCAGTAGCGGTCGGTCTCTTCCTGATCTTCGGTCACAACCATGAAGCTGACAGCCTCATTCGGCTTGAAGTTCGGGCCGCCGTTGAGGCCGACGAAGTCGCGGCCGAGCAAGGTGAATTCGACCGTGAGTTCGACGCCCTGTTCGCCCCCGGGGAAGTCCCCGGGAGCAGCATTCGCCTTTCCGACATGGGTATCTGGAAACACTGAAGCGTAGAACTCCGCAGCCTCGCGTGCCTCGCCATGATCGAACCACAGGCACGTAATCATTTTGTCGGACAACTTCTCTCGCTCCCTTTGAATGCTTACTCGCCGCCGACCAGCGCGAATTCGGCGCCCTGCGGGTCGGACCCAACGATGATCCACTCGCCCGTCGGCACCTGGTGCGGACCCATGTGGATCGTGCCGCCCTTCGCTTGAGCAGCTTGCTTGGCAGCTGAAATCGACGGCACGCGGATATAAAAGCGCCAGTGCGGGTATTGTCCGTTTTGCGGGTTGAACAAGGCGCCGACGCGTGTGCCCTGCAGGTCGAAGAAGCGATATTGGCCCATCTCGCCCATATCCATGAACTCGTCGCTGCCCCAGCCGAACTCCTCACCGTAGAATCGCCGAGCTGACTCGACGTCGGACGTCTGCAATTCATTCCAGCCGACCCGTTGCTCAGCACTCGGTGAGAAGACGTCGCTCTCGGCGTTCGGGTCGTTGGCAGGCGGTGTTGGCTTCATCACATAGAATGGCGCGCCCTGCGGATCGGTCACCATCGCTATCCGGCCGACATTCGGGATGTCGAACGCCGGCATCAGCGCCTTGCCGCCGGCCTGCTCGATCTTTGCGAGGGACGCATCCACGTCCTTCACATGTACATAGCCCAGCCATGTCGGCCGAGCGCCGTGCTGCTGCATCTCATCCGTGAGCGGCAGCACGCCGCCGGCGAACTTGCCGTCACTTCGTCCGATCATGCGATAGCCGTTGAACTCCGGCGCGGCCTCGCCGATCGTCCAGCCGACCACAGCATCGTAGAACGCCTTCGAGCCTTCGGGATCGGGGGTCATCAATTCGTACCAGATAAAGTCACCCTGCGGGTTGGGCCGGTTCTCGTTGGCCGTCGCCGGGGCAGTTGCTTCACGAACGTCGGTCATGATCGAACCTCCTCATTGCTCAGGATTTGGTGGAAGTCAGGCGTCTACGGACGTTGCCGCCTGCGGTGCCGAAGACTGGTCAGCCGTGTCGATGATCTTTTCGAAACCGCCCCAGAACATGCGCTTGCCATCGAAGGGCATTTCGCCCTCCGGCCTCAGGCTCTCGTCGGCCATGATCGCCTTCCATGCCTCGTCGCGCGTTGCCTTGTCGGGCCATTCGATAAACGAAAAGACGACGCCTTCGCCGTCCTCAGCTTTGACGGCCCGATAGAAGTCAGTGACTTCGCCCTTCGGCACGTCGTCGCCGAACGCCTCGACCACTCGCGTCGCGCCATTCTGGCGGAAAACCTTCGCCATCTTCGC
>JBEDUM010000094.1:0-6122 GCA_040414585.1 Sphingomicrobium sp.
GGGCCGCTCGACGTCTTCGTCGATCCGCTGCTCAAGCCGACTGCGCAACATTGGCGCGCGGCACTGCTTGCGGTCCGCACTGGCCAGGCCATGCCAGCATTGCCCGCGGCAGGAGCGGCGACGCTCACCTCCGAAGCGGATGCCCGCGGCGCCGCGCTCGCTTATCGCCGCCTCGGCCGCGAGTGGATCCGCATCGACCTCGCCGACCGGCTCGCCAGCCATGCCCGCAAGGTGCGCTCAGCAGGCGGCGACAATCCCGTCAATGTCGAGCTCGCCACCTCGGTTGGTCTCAGCGAAGAGGCGGTGGCGAGGCTCATGGAGGAAGTCGGCTTCACGCGCGCCGGTGAGGCGTGGAAGTGGCGCGGCCGCCGCCCGCAACGCCAGGATCGCCGCGGCGCCGGTTCGCACGCATTCGCGGAATTGGCCAAGCTCAAGAAGAAGTGAGGATCGACCGCTTCCTCTTCTTCATTCGGCTGATCAAGAGCCGCACTCTTGCGCAGGCGGTGATCGAAGAAGGGCACGTGCGCGTAGACGGCAGGCGGGTCGAGAAGCCGAGCGAGGAGGTCCGCATCGGAAGCATCATAGCCCTCCCGCTTCACGGGAAGGTCAGGGCACTTCGGGTCGTCTGCCTGCCCGGACGCCGCGGGCCGGCGCCGGAAGCGCGACGATGTTACGAAGAGCTTGGCGTTGACGAGGGAGGCTCTCGCTCTTAGCGAACGGGCCAGAGGAGCTACGCATCAATGACTTACGTCGTCACCGACGCCTGCATCAAATGCAAATATATGGATTGCGTCGAGGTCTGCCCCGTCGATTGCTTCTACGAGGGCGAAGTGATGCTGGTCATCAACCCCAACGAGTGCATTGACTGCGGCGTGTGCGAGCCCGAATGCCCCGCCGAAGCCATCCTCCCGGACACGGAAAGCGGCCTGGAGAAATGGCTCGAGCTCAATTCGAGCTTCTCCGCCGATTGGCCGAACATTACCCGCAAGAAGGAAAGCCCCGCCGACGCCGACGATTTCAAAGGCCAGGAGGGCAAGTACGACAAATACTTCACTCCGGAGCCCGGCGCGGGCGACTGACGCAATTGCGGCGCAATGTGACGGGCGCGGCACAAACTTCCGGAAACTCTTGTCGCCTGTCATAGTTCTTCCCTGAAAACAGGGAATCATCGGATGCGCCCGACCTGCGCTGTTCTGGCAGCGTGCCTAGCTTCACCTGCTGTAGCGCAGAACGCGCCCGCCGCGGGGTCGCTGCCGACGCCGGAAGAGATGGCGAGCAGGGACATGTTCACGGTCGCGGCGGGCGGCGAGATCACGCCCGATTACGAAGGGTCCGACGATTACCGCATCGTTCCCGCCGCTGCGATCCGCGCCAAGGTGAGCGGCATCACGTTCGTCACCCGGGGCAGCTATCTTTATGTCGATGTCATTCCCGGCAATGCAAAGATCGACTTCGACGCAGGTCCTATCATCGGCGTACGGCTCAACAGCCGCCGCAACATCGACGACGACATCGTCAAGCTTCTCCCCAAGCGGAAGAGGGCGATCGAGGCAGGCGCATTTGCCGGTCTCAGCCTGCATGACCTGACCAATCCGTACGACACGCTGACGTTTCGTCTGGATCTGCTTCATGACATCGGCAGCGCGCACAAATCGACGACCTTCAGCCCGAGCGTCGAATATTCGACGCCGCTGTCGCGCACTACCTATGTCGGGGCGAACGTCGGCGCCGAGTTCGTCAGCAACAAGTTCGCCGATTATTACTTCAGCATCACGCCCGCCGATTCACTTGCGACAGGCGGGGTCCTTCCGCCTTTCAATGCCAGCGGCGGCTTGAAGAACTGGAAGGCGGGCCTTCTCGTCAACCAGTCGATCACCGGAGATCTCCTGCACGGCATCTCGATCTTCGGGCTCGGCCAATATTCACGGCTTGTCGGCGACTTCAAACGCTCCCCGATCGTCTCGCAGCGGGGGAGCGCCAGTCAGTGGACCGGCGCGCTTGGTCTCGCCTACACGTGGTGACGCCCTCGGGCAGCTACAGCGTCGCCCCGATGTTCACTTGCGCGAAAGTCGGCTGTACCTAAAAATCGCGTGAGAATTGGTGGGAGGTTCATATGCTTAGACGCTTCGTCCTTGCCGGCTGCATGGCTGCGCTGGCTTCCACGGCGTTCGCGCAAGCCAATGCGCCTGCGCCCAAGCCCGTTGCGCGCGCGGACTTCGTGAAGTCGGTCGACAGTCGCTTCAACGCGATCGACACCAATCATGACGGCTTCATCAGCAAGGAGGAAATGGCTGCTGAGGAGCAGCGGGCGCTCCAGCAGCTCACTCAGGTGCGCAATCAGAAGATGCAGGCCGAGTTCAAGCAGCTCGATACGAACCATGATGGCCAGCTCAGCCTTCAGGAGTTCATGGCCGCCGCGCCCCAGATCAAGGTCAATGAAACCCCGGAACAGGCGCTGCAGGCGCTCGACACCAATCACGACGGCAAGCTCAGCCCCGACGAGTTCCGCGCGCCGCAGCTCGCCAAGTTCAACAAGGCCGATCTCAACCACGACGGCGTCGTCACACCCGACGAGCTGCGCAAGGTGGCGGGTCAAAAGTAACTCGGGTGCTAGCGCGCGGCCTGCCGCGCTCCTAAAGACGACTCTTCCCCGGGGAGCCGCAAGCAGCGGCTGAGACCGCGCTGACGCCGCGCGACACCCGTCGAACCTGATCCGGTTAGGACCGGTGGAGGGAGAAGGAGAGTCCAAGTGGGCGACGCGCCAGCCAGAACCGAATTGAAAGTCACCACCGGGCCGATCCGCGGCTCGCGCAAAATCTACGTCGAAGGACGCGACGGCATCCGCGTTGCAATGCGCGCCGTCGATCTCGAACCCTCGTCGGGCGAGCCGCCGGTCGTTCTCTATGACACCAGCGGGCCCTATACCGACCCGACGAAGCGGATCGACATCATGGCGGGCCTGGCGGAGCTTCGCCGCGACTGGATCCGTTCTCGCGGCGACGTCGAGGAAGTCGCCCAAAGGGAAGTGCGACCCGAAGACAACGGGCAGCTTGGCCCCGACCGGTCGGGAGGGGTGCAACCCTTTCCAAACGTTAGGAAAACGGTGCTCCGCGCCAGGCCCGGCGCGAACGTCACCCAGATGCACTACGCCAGGCGCGGAATCGTCACGCCCGAGATGGAATATGTAGCGATCCGCGAAAACCTCGGCCGCGAAGCCGCGCTCAACGCCGCCCGCGACGGCGAGGACTTCGGCGCCTCCATCCCCGACTTCGTCACGCCCGAATTCGTCCGCGACGAGGTCGCCCGCGGCCGAGCGATCATTCCCAACAACATCAACCACCCCGAATCCGAGCCGATGGCGATCGGCCGCAACTTCCTGGTCAAGATCAACGCCAATATCGGCAACAGCGCCGTCGCCTCCGACGTCGCGTCCGAGGTCGACAAGATGGTCTGGGCGATCCGCTGGGGCGCCGACACGGTCATGGACCTTTCGACCGGCCGCAACATCCACGACACGCGCGAATGGATCGTCCGCAACTCGCCCGTGCCGATCGGCACCGTCCCGATCTACCAGGCGCTGGAGAAGGTCGGTGGCGTCGCCGAAGACCTGACCTGGGAAATCTACCGCGACACGCTCATCGAGCAGGCAGAGCAGGGCGTCGACTATTTCACCATCCACGCCGGCGTCCGCCTGCCCTACGTCCCGCTGACCGCCAAGCGAGTCACCGGGATCGTCAGCCGCGGCGGCTCGATCATGGCCAAATGGTGCCTCGCCCACCACCGCGAGAGCTTCCTTTACGAGCGCTTCGACGAGATCTGCGAGGTCATGAAGGCGTACGACATCGCCTTCAGCCTAGGCGACGGCCTGCGCCCTGGAAGCACCGCCGACGCCAATGACGAAGCCCAGTTCGCGGAGCTCTACACGCTCGGAGAGCTGACGAAGAAGGCCTGGGCGCACGATTGCCAGGTGATGATCGAGGGCCCCGGCCACGTGCCGATGCACAAGATCAAGGAGAATATGGACAAGCAGCTGGAAAGCTGCGGCGAGGCGCCCTTCTATACATTGGGTCCGCTGACCACCGACGTCGCCCCCGGCTACGACCACATCACCAGCGCGATCGGGGCGGCGATGATCGGCTGGTTCGGCACCGCGATGCTTTGCTACGTCACGCCCAAGGAGCACCTCGGCCTTCCGGACCGCGACGACGTGAAGGTCGGAGTCGTGACCTACAAGCTGGCCGCCCACGCGGCCGACCTCGCCAAGGGCCACCCCGCGGCGCGCCTCCACGACGACGCCCTCAGCCGCGCGCGGTTCGAGTTCCGCTGGCGCGACCAGTTCAACCTGTCGCTCGACCCCGACACCGCCGAAGCCTTCCACGACCAGACGCTCCCCGCCGAAGGCGCCAAGACCGCCCACTTCTGCTCGATGTGCGGGCCCAAATTCTGCTCGATGAAGATCACGCAGGAGGTGAGGGAGTTTGCGCGGATGGAGGCGCAGAAGGCGGCGTCAGCCGATGCGGACGAAGGCATGGCGGAGATGAGCAAGCGCTTCCACGAGGAAGGTGGCGAGCTTTACGTTGCTGTTACGGACGGTGTCCCTGATTAGACAATGCTCACCCCAGGTATTGGCGCGAGCCAGTTGCTCAATCTAAGCAAGTCGTTGGACTGGCCTCGTCTAATCTTGCCCCAAACGCCACCATGGCATCGATTTCCAAGAAGCGGGACCATCCCGATTTTGAAGATCTCTCCTGGCCGCTGAACGCTTCGGAAGTCCTGCACTGTTAGTTGAACGGCGCCGTCCCATCCGCCTTGGAGCACGTACTGAGCGGGATCCTTACCTCGACTAACTATGCAGTGATGGCTGTCGCACGAGAGATAACCGGCGGGGTCGTCATACTTGAACAGGGCACTTGTCAGACGATTACATCCACGATTGCTGTCCGGACTGACATGCAAATCCCTTCTCGCGCGTCTAATGATTATCTTATTGGGTGCGAAGTTGGGATGATCGTGAGGCTTTACTCGCCTTTCTCTCCAGCGATCCAGCGTTGAGACGATACCTTCAACTGATCTCTGCAATTGCTGAAGTGAGCGGTTCAAAATCGCTCCAAAGGTCTTCCTCAACACGCGCTCGCCCATCTTGATATTCAATGAACAATTCGGCGCGTGAAGGTTGCGCGATGTAAAGTTCTATATCAAGCCCGCCCGAGTGCCATTCAATCTGAACGCCGCCTCCTGAAACCGGGGCTATAAACGGAATTGGGGTGTTTGGCGCCATTACCGAACCAAGCGCGGTCCATGCAAATGTTGCTATCTCTGGACGCACTGCTGGAGAGTCACTGCCATCCCAACCCCTGTTCAATGACATGAGGTGAACGAGGCGAGCGTAGGTGTCCTGCTGCCAGTGTTGGAGCTCTGCCTGTTCAATCTCGCGAGTCTGAGCGCTCGCATATGCTTGGACTACGGCTGACCGATCAGCTTCAGTTCGACTACGCACGAACGATGCGGGTTTATATGTCAGCGCCAGCGCAGTCATTGTGTCCTTCCCCAAATGGCGTGAGCATGGTCCGTAGTTATATTTGTGAAGGTGTGAACGATAATTTTCCGACCCTCGTCAAAAAAATCCAAATAGTGATTGATGCCCGAGTTGCTAGGCGGCCCGCGCACGAGAAGCATTAATCTCGCTTCCCGATGACCCGTCGCGTCTGTTCCGTATTGAAGAGTGCATGTTAGTCTTGCAGCTGGCCGACCGTCCTCGTCGACCAAACGTTGTCGAAACTGAAAAGTCCCCTCCTCCGTACGGCCGGGTAGACCTCGGAACCAAGGGAACAGCTTCGACAGGTCGCACTCTTCGTTGGCGGCGTCGGTAAGCGGAATGTTGTTCACATAGACAATCTCGCACTGCGTAACATTGAGCGACCCGAGGCCGTGCCGCTCGACCCAGTCGCTCAACCGCTTAAATGCCTTTTCGAAGTTGCCGCGGACGGACGGGTACCGCGGGTATTCTTGCTCACCATCAACCTTCCGCCAGTTGAAGTGCAGCCGGTCTCGCTGAAACTGCAACAGTTCCGATCCATCTCGGGAAAGGAAGAAGAAGCGCGGCTGCATGGGCTCCGTTACGA
>JBEDUM010000095.1:0-12803 GCA_040414585.1 Sphingomicrobium sp.
GGTCAGCACGTCCATCTGCCGCGCCTGCAGCGGCTCGTGCAGTGGAACGCTCTGCGCGAACACCGGCAGCGTCGAAGTAACCGCGACATGATGGTCGACCAGCAGCTTGATCAGCGCATTCGCCTGCGGACTGCCTGGCGTCATCGCCTCGATGGTCGGGTCGCCCACCGTATCCGGACACTTGTCCGGCTGCTTGCCTGGGTCGAGCTGCGTGTTGACGAAGAAGCCGTGCTCGAGATTGTCGATGCCGAGCGCGACCGCCTCGGGATACGTGACCGAGCACAAATGACCGGTGAGCTTCAGATGATGCCGGTGCGCCTCGTCGATCGCGGCTTTGAGATCGGCGCGCGTGATGTTCATGTACGCCTTGAATGAATTCACGCCCTGCTCAGCCCAGAAGGCGACCTCCCGCCGCGCGTCTTCGGGGGAAGTGATCTGGTGGTTCTGGATGAAGAAGGCGCCAGGCCCTTCGAGATAGGGTCCCGTGACGTCCAAATGCGGTCCGACCAGATGCCCCGCATCAATCTCCCGCTTCAGGCTGAGATCCGTATAGGGCTCGACGCTGCCCGTCGTGCGCATCGTCGTGACGCCGTTCGCGAGATAGAGCCGCGGCGCACTGAAGGTCATTTGCGGAACGATGATCGGCTGTTCGAACTTGCCGGACGGATCGATGTTGGGCCGCTGCAGATAAAACAAATGGTTATGCATGCCGACGATACCGGGCATGACGCTCGCGCCGTTGAGATCGAATGCAGTGTAGTCCTGCGGCACGGGCGACGACGCCGGCTGCACCGTGGCGATCCGCGGACCGTCAATCAGCACGGTCTGGTCCTCGGCGGGAGCGGCGCCGGTCCCGTCAATGACGCGAACATGCGTGAGGGCGATGCGGCCTGCCGGCACCTTCACATATTTCTGAAATTCCGCGGCGAGCGGCGGCTGCGGCACTACGACCGGCGCTCCAATGGCGGCCGAAGCCAAGAAGATTGCAGCCAGCGCAGCGATACGCGGAATTCTCATCGAGGTACTCCCCTCCAGCCGCGCTAGCATGCGCACCCAACTGCTGCCATCCGATACTCGTGAAGGGTGATCGCAGCCGCTCTTCGGGAGCATGAGACAGAGCCCGACGCGCTAAAATGGCACGGCCCTTTGGGCGCCGTTCTCAATTTGGTCTCGACTTTGTTGGCTAGTTAACAGAAATTAAGCTTAATTCTGAGTCGCCGGGACGAATGCGCCATCACCCGCATGCGTTGCAGCGGCTTTGATGATGAACATTGGCCTCAGCGGGAAAACGAGGGGCGCGTGTCCGGAACTGATATATTCCTTTCCTATGCCCGTCAGGATCGAGGCACCGCGCGCATGTTTGCGCAGGCCTTCGCCGACGAAGGTTTCAGCGTGTGGTGGGACGCCTCGCTTCATTCCGGCGAAACGTTCGATGAAGTCATCGAACGGAACCTCAGGGAAGCGAAGGCCGTCGTCGTCCTCTGGTCACCGCGTTCGGTGACTTCGCGCTGGGTGCGGGCCGAGGCGACTCTTGCCGACCGGCGCAACAAATTGGCTCCGGCGATCATCGAGCCGTGCGACAGGCCGATCATCTTTGAGCTGACGCACGCAGCGGATCTCAGTGAATGGACCGGCGACATCACGGACATCCATTGGCGAAGCTTCATGGATGACTTGCGCCGATTGGTGAGCAAGGGTGTCGAAGCAGAAATTTCACCGACCGCGAGGCCCGCGGCAAAGCCAATGCGGCCGCGCACCAGCGAAGCGGAAGGCATTTCGGGGCATGCACAGCCTGTCAGCCGTCGACCGCTGCGTCCTGGAAATGACGAGGTGATTGTCGCCGACCGCGCACGTGACGAGCGGTCCATTCACCGGATTCCCGGACGAGAGCCGGCTCCGGATCATGCGCCGTCGCAGAGCGAGGTTCATTGCCTCGAGGTCGAAGGCGGGGAGTTGGCCGAATCACATTTCGTCGTGAGCTCATCCGGTCTGAAGATCGGGCGTGCCGCTCCGGCCGACGTCGTCCTTTCGCACAGGAGCGTTTCACGCGAACATTGCATCGTGGGTCTCGCCAACGACGAGCTACTAGTCACCGATTTGAACTCCACCAACGGGACCTACATCGATGACGTGCGGATCAGCCGCGCGACCGTCCTTCCGGTAGGCTCGATCCTTCGGCTCGGTCAGCTTTCACTACGACATTCTGTCCATAGCCAGGCGGCTGCGGACGGGCGTAGTCGCCCACAGAACCACGACATAGAAGGAGGCCTACGGCCCGGCCGTCTTGCCGCGACGTCCTGACTTGAAGGCCTGAAATGGCATTGACCGACGCTTGCACACCCAAGCCGATCGCTCTGAATGTCGGGATCACTGGCCACCGCGCGGGTGTGTTGACGGCGCCGCGAGTTCGCGCGCTTCGGCCTATCGTCTACACGGTCTTCCGGCATCTGCGCGACGCCGCCCTGAAGCTCCGGAACTCCGAGGAAGCTTTCTGCAGCTCGGCCGACGCCAGCCTGCGTCTCCACACGGCGCTCGCTACCGGCGCCGATCAAATCGCTGCAATATGCGCTCGCTCGAACGGCTATGTCGTGGAAGCCCTGCTGCCATTCGAACCGCACGATTACCGACAGGACTTCGCGCCAGGAGATGAACTGGACACGTTTGAGCGAGCGTTGGCGGCGGCCGACGAGGTAGTGGCGCTGCCTGGGGATCGCTCCGATTCCAACGCCGCCTACGTGCTGGTCGGTGAATCTATCGTCGAAAAGGCCGACATTCTGATTGCGATTTGGGACGGCGAGCAGGGGAAAGGTCCCGGCGGCACCGCGCACGTCGTGGAAATGGCCCTGCGGAATTCAGTCCCGGTGATCCACATCGACATCGAACACGATTCCGACCAGGTCCGCATCCGCGCGTTGACCAAGGGCGACGCAACAGTCCCGTTCACGTCGCTCCACGATCCCGACCTTTACAGCCAAGTGTTGCGGGCCGCACTCAAGCTGGTGCCGGCTCCTGCGCAACGCGGCCCTTCCGACGCGAAAAAGCAAAAAGTGCCAGCTGAGGCGGACTAACCCCTTAGCTTTCGCAGATTAGTGATTGAGCGACTGGATGTAGGCCTTGGTCTGGTTTGCCTGCTTGATCAGCCGTTCCGCTTCCGCGTCGGAATGGATTCCGCGCATCGAGGCTTTGAGCGTCTTTAGATATTTGTCATAGTTCTTCGCGGTTTGCGCGTTCGTGTCGTTGCCTGACTGCATCACCTGCTTGGCGAGCGATCTCGCATCATCGACGGCCGCATTGAATTGCGCCATCTTCGCCGCAGAGACGCTGCCTGTTTCCGCTTCGGAAGTAGGCGATTCCGCAGCCACCGTGGCACTCTTGTGGGTCGACGACGCCAAAATTCCGGGCACCTGTTGCGCCGACGCAGCCTTCGCCTGAGCTTTCCGTATCGCGGCCAGCTGCGCTTGCGCCGCGGCGGTCTTGGCCTTCTCGGTCTGCAGCGCCTGAGTCACATTCACCTGTTGGCCGGCCTGCTGGACCCCGGCGGGCATCGGGACATTTTCCATGGATGTAACTGCGTTGGCATCGGGCGGCGCCGCCAGTGCGGGGTTGTTCGCCGTGGTTGCAGCGTTGCCGTTGAGGTCCGGAACCGCTTCGCCCTGCTGAGTCCCGGAACTGCCGCCACGCAGCATCAGCGCCCCTCCAACGCCGATTGCAAGGACCGCCGCCGCGGCTCCGGCCAGGACTACATTGCTCGGCCTCTTCAGTCCCGGCTTCGGAAACAGCTGCTTTCGTACGTCGCTCTTCCCGGGGGCTTTTTCTGGTACGGCAACGGCTGCTGCAGCGTCGGCGCCCCTGGCGTGTGGTTGCCCATCCGCCGCCGCCTCCGACGCTTCGGCTCCCTCTTCGGCCGCGATCTTTCTGGACGCTCCGGTATCCTGCCCAGCCCGTTTGAAGCTCGCCTGCTTGCGATCCTTGGGAACACCGGTTTCAACGGGCGCCTTCGGGTCCAGATTCGGCGTTGGGGGAACGGGCACAATATCCTCGGCCGCGAGTTGGCCCGCGTAAAAGCGGGTTGCCTCGTCCTCGGGAGAATCGGTGCTCTGTCCCGGCCTGCCAAACATCTTGAGCCAGTCGCTGATCGACTGCGGACGCTCGTCCGGCTTGACCGTCATTCCGGTATCGACCGCTGAGAGAAAGCGTTTGCTGTAGCCGGGCCACTTCCCTTCTGCGAGCGGCTTGCCCAAGCCGGCATGCAGCCGCTCGAGCACTTCGGGCGGCTTTTCGCCCGTCACACACTCGTACATTACGACGCCGAGCGCATAGATGTCGGTCCACGGCCCCTGCGCATAGGTTTTCACATATTGCTCGATCGCGGCGTAGGGCGGCGTGTGGAATGTGACCTTGGTGCTGGTCGCTTCCGCGGCCTCGAACCTCGCCGAACCGAAATCGATCAGCACCGGTCGGTTGTCCTCGTTAATGAGGATGTTGGGCGGCTTGATGTCCCGGTGGAGCACGCCCACCCGGTGTGCCCGTTCCAGGCCTTCGGCGATCGGGTGAAGGATGTTCCACAGGCTGCGCTCGTTGAAGCGCCTGCCCTGCTTCAGCATCTTCGACAGGGAAATGCCGTCCTCGAAGTCCATCACCATGTAGGCGGTGCCGTGGATTTCGAAGAGGCTGCGAACGCTGACGATGTTCGGGTGGCGCGTTGGCGTGGAGAGATTCCACAGGAGCTTCGCTTCTTCCACGAACTTCTTGAGGCCGAGTGCGTGCACTTCCTCGGCATCGGAATCGATGGGGACGACCGTCTCCTCGGAGTTCCGCTCGCTGATCGAGCTCGGAAAATACTCTTTTATCGCAACGAGTTCGTTGAAATAAATGCCCTTCGCCTTGTAGACGATGCCGAACCCGCCAACGCCGAGCACCTCTTCGATGCGCCACTCCCGGAGCACCGTGCCCGCTGGCAAAGCTTTGTTGCTGTACGCCTTATTCATCGTCGAGCCCCGGCGACCATGTTATAAACGTGGAAATCGCACGAACGTTAAGCGATTGCTAGCCTGTACGGGGGACGATCAGCTGAACCGAATGAGCTTCGAATGCATCAGCCGCACTCATGTCGGCCTTCAGCGCAAGATCAACGAGGATTCCGTCTTCGTGGATTCGGAGCGCGGCCTGTGGGCCGTGGCTGACGGCATGGGAGGGCATGAGGCCGGCGAGGTCGCGAGCACGATGGTCGTCGATGCGCTCCGATGCCTTCCGGCTACCGCTGACCTCGATGTGCTTGCCGAAGAGGCCGTCGAAGCCTTGCGCCAGGTCAATGGTGAACTAATCGACCTCGCTCGTTCAGGCGAGAAGGAGCAGACGATCGGCACGACCGTCGTCGGCCTGGCGGTCTCGAACGGCTCGTTCCGCTGCTTCTGGATGGGCGACAGCCGGGCCTACCGCTTGCGCGACGGCGAGCTCATTCGCCTGACAAAGGACCATAGCCTCGTTCAGACCCTCGTCGATGCCGGAATGCTGACTCCCGACGAAGCGGAGACCCACGAGAACGCGAACCTGATTACTCGCGCCGTCGGAGTCGCCTCGATGGTCGAGGTCGACGTCGTGAGCGGCGACGCCAAAGCCGGCGATCAGTTCCTGTTGGCAAGTGATGGTCTGACGCGCCTCGTCAGGGACAATGAGCTGGCCGCCGATCTTCAGCGGGGCTCGCCGGCTGAAGTCGCGGACAATCTCATCGAAAAGGTCCTCGCGCGCGGAGCGCCCGACAACGTCTCGCTGATCATCACGAAGCTGGTTTGACGATCAGGCCGTCCAGTGACCGCTGTGGGCGGCACTTCTCCTAGTGTGGGGCTTTTTCGGCGGGATGCGTTCCCGCGGGTAATGGTCCGTAGGAACTAGAAACTCGGCGGCCCGTTTGATCACCGAGAGGGCGGCCCAATCTCGGATCAGGTGAGCCGCCCTTTTCATGCGCCGGCCCATGTTCGCTGGGGTCGAAGGCGGACGGCCAATCGCGGCTCAGACGCAGGCCTTGGCGACGTTCGACCACTCCTTCTGAACGGTGTACCCGCCCAGCGACCTGGTTTCCCAAGCGCAGAGATCGCCGATCTCCCCATATTGGTCGTTGTACCAGCCGCTGCCTGGAACGGGATCGGTGATCGCTTCGCACAGCTCGTGCGAACTCGCCGACGTCAGCGCCTCGAACGTCGATAGCCCGCCGGTGCAACCGGCACAGGAGGGGAAAGGCATCGCCCCGTAAAACCTTTGGCCGTCGATGTCGCTATGGTAGCCGCAGAAGCCCGTGCATGAGGCCGAGCCGCCCATCGAGATCACGGTCCCAGGCGGAACATAGAGAAAGACCAGTCGGTTGGAGATCCGCTGCGGCAGCCGGTCAGCGGACCCGCCCCAGGCCTGCTTGGCGGCTGCGTTTGTCGACAGGAATGTCTGGATCCGGGCATCCGAAATTGAGGCCCCGGGTTCGGAATCGGCGATCGTCAACGTGCCGGCGAACGTTCCATGGCCGATTGCTAGTTCAGCAGTGCTGTATTCGGCGAGTTGATCCATCAGCGGACTGCTGACGACGTATTGAAAGAATTCGTTGATCTGTCCCGCCACTTCGGACTGCGCACCTCGCCATGCCCCACCCCAGAACACCGTAAAGATCTCCACCGACGTGAGCAGTGGTCCACCGCGGTAGGTGAGCCTCCGGCGGGAAGGCGCAGCGGCTTTCTCGAGGCTTGCCAACCCGAACGACTTCATCGGTACAATTCGCACGGCGTGCGGATCGCGATCAGACATGCCTTGTCTCCGGCGCTCTATGGCGTTGACTGGATCGCTCGATGGCATCCGAACTAATTCATAAGCGAAGCGGTCCGGAGACCTTGGCCGGACCGCTTCGTGCGTGATTGCTGCCAAGGTCAAAGCAGAACGCCACGCTGGACGAAACCAACGAACTGCTGTGCGCGTGAGTTCCGGCAACGGATGTTCGAGGTCCCGGTGGGCGCCCCATCGCGACCGCTTCTTCGGGCGACTAGCCCTGGCGGCCACGGAACCCGCCGTCCCCGCCTTCCGTTGAGCCGCCGCATGGACCTGCAGGTTACAGAACGGCCCAGGGGACCGCTGATCCAGCCTTCTCCAGAGGCGGAGGCCTTCTATTCGGAGGTTCTCCAGCTGATGGCCAAGTCGGAGATCCCGTTCCTCGTGTCCGGCACCTTTGCGCTTGCGAGCTACACCGGCATCGATCGCCCCACCAAGGATGTCGACGTCTTCGCCAAGGCCGGCGATGCGCTCAAGATTCTCTCCTACTTCCGCGATCACGGCTTCAGGGTCGAGACGGTCGACGAGCGCTGGCTGAACCGGATCACCCGGGACGAGCTGTTCGTCGATGTGATCACGAACATGCCGACGGTGACCACGCATGTGACCGACGACTGGTTCATCGACGCTCCGGAGACCCAGCTTTTCGGAGCGACGGTAAAGCTTGTACCGCCGACGCAGTTCATCTGGTCCAAGATCTTCGTCCAGGACCATCACCGCTACGACGGAGCTGACGTCGCGCACATCATCCTGAAATGTCACAACAAGATCGACTGGAAAATGCTCCTGTCGCACATGGAGCTTTATTGGGAGGTGCTGCTGATCGCGCTTCTCAACTTCCGCTTCGCTTATCCGAGCGAACGGCACCGTGTGCCGCGGTGGCTCATGGAGGAGCTGATCGATCGACTGAAAGACCAGATGATGGTCAAGCCGCCCGGCAAGAAGATCTGCCGCGGCCGAATTTTCTCACCGCGCGACTATGCGATCGATGTCGACGAATGGGGCTTTTCCGAAGCGGTTGGTAATCTCGAAGAACAATATGACTGCGACTGACGGCAAGCTGCGCGTCGCAGCGATCGGCGATCTTCACGTGATGGAGGACAGCGTCGCACCCTACCGCGAGCTGTTTGCCGAGGTCTCCAGCGCGGCGGACGTTGTGGTGCTGTGCGGCGATCTTACGAACTTCGGGAGGACGAAGGAGGCCGAGATCCTCGCCGATGACATCAAGTCTTGCTCGATCCCTGTGCTCGGCGTCCTCGGCAATCACGATTATGAATGCGGCCAGCCCGAGAAAGTGTGCGAGATCCTCCACGCCGCCGGCATGATCGTGCTCGACGAACAAGCGCACGAGATCGAGGGCGTCGGCTTCGCGGGCGTCAAAGGTTTCCTTGGCGGCTATGGGCGCGGCGAATTGGCGCCGTTCGGCGAACCGATCGTCAAGGCGTTCGTCGACGAGGCCATGAGCGAGGCTCGCAAGCTTGAAAACCAGCTTAGGTCGCTCCGCACCGACCGCACCGTCGCCGTGCTCCACTATTCGCCGATCGTCGACACGATCCAGGGCGAGCCGGCCGCCATTTTCCAGTATCTGGGCTCGCAGCGCCTATGCGAGCCGATCGACCGCTTCGACCATGTGAAGGCAGTCGTGCACGGCCACGCGCACCACGGCACTTATGAGGGACGAACGCCCCGCGGAACGCCTGTCTACAACGTCGCGCAGTTCGTGCTGCAGCCCTTGTTCGGCAAGTCCTATGTGGTGCTGGAGATTTGAACGTCGTTAGTGGGCGGCGGCCGCGGCCGAATAGTCCGAGGCCACACTGTCTAACAGCGCTTGGAGCTCACTGCGATCGTACCAGCGCCCATGGGTCATGACTCCGACAGGCTTCCGAAGAGTTGCGAGATCGTCGAGTGGATTGGCGTCGGAGAGGATCAGGTCGGCACGGTTGCCTGCTTCGACGCGTCCGAACGCCGGCATGTCGTGAATGGTCGCGACGATGAAGTCGCCCGGCACGCGCGTGGCAGAAGACAAGGCTTGGTATCGGGTTAACCCGGCGGCAACGAGGCGGTCCAGGTCATCGTGGAGCGAGAAACCGGGGACGATCCCGGGGATCGTAGGCGCATCCGTACCAGCAACGATCGGAACCCCAGCATCGCTCAGCGCTTTGGCCAGTCGGCCGATAAATTCCGCGCGTCGGCTGAGACTGCCCTTTCTGCTGACGTAATCATCACGGCGCCAATCAAGACGCCATTGAAAAGGAACATATTTCGCTTGCGGCTCGGCGAAGTAGCCGGACAGCACGTCCGGACGCCCCCATTGATCGGCAATGGTCTGAAACGTCACCAGATCTGCGACAACAAACGCGCGATTGTCCTTAAGCAGCTCTACCGCCTTCGCGATCGCCGCATCTCCTGGCGGCGCGAGCGGATCATTGGTCGGCGCCTTGAACAGTGCGTAGATAAGCTCTTCCAAATGGGCGACCAGGAATCCGCCGCCTGCGATCTCCTGCTCGAGCGGTACCGCTTCGAGATGATGGCCAGCCACGCCCAGCCCCTGCTTCCGGGCTTCATCCGCTGCCGCCGAAAATGCTTCAGGCGAGAGGTTGTTGTAGACTTTGATGAAGCGATAGCCGTTGGTTTTCGCAAGACGCACGGCCCATCGCGCCTCATCCGCGGTCGTGATTACAAACTGACCGTATTTCGGCGTGCCGTCGATCCGAAGCGCAACATAGACATGTGGCCCCGGACGCTCGCCACGATTGAGCAGGGGCACGCGCTGGTCAATGAAGTCGCTGGTTGCACCGCCAAGATTGAGAAGCGTCGTGATCCCGTTCGCGAGATAGACCTTCATGTCCTCGCGGCTCTCGGAATGGGTATGCATGTCCGCTAGGCCCGGAGAAAGATACTTCCCACGGCCGTCAATAACCTTGGTCCCAGCCGGCACCGCGAATTTTCTGCCGACTGCCGAGATGACGCCATTTTGAACGACCACCGTTTGATCGCGCAGCAGGCGATCGCGATCCATGGGGATGACGTTCACGTGAACGAACGCGACCGCTCCCGAAGCCGAAGCTGCGCACGCCTGGGCAATGCAGAGTGCGACGAAACAAAAGATCGCCTGCGCGATCAGCCGAATGCTATTCACGCGGGTGGCCAGCCCTCCAGAATTTCGACGAAGCGCGTCAGCCAGGCGTTGGTCTGGTGCCCGTCGACGACCCGGTGGTCGATGGTCAGCGTCACATAGGCCAATGGCCTGATTAGGATGGCGTCCTGGCCGCCTATCTCCCGCACCACCACGCGCTTCTCAAGCTTACCGACGCCGAGGATCGCCGCCTGGCCCTGGTGAAGGATGATCGGCGCGGCGAGCAGCGAACCCGAGACGCCGTGGTTGGAGATGGTGAAGCTTCCGCCAGAGACTTCGGAGCGCTCGAGCTTTCCATCACGCGCGCGTCGTGTGAGGTCGTCGAGTCTCGCACCGATCTGCTCGAGACTAAGCGACCCGGCGTCCTTCACGACTGGTACGACGAGGCCCTTTTCGCCGAGCGCCGTGCCGACTCCGACGTCGATCGTCGGAGAGATCGCGATGCGGTCCTTCTCCCAACGCCCATTGATCGCGGGCGCGGCCGCCATCGCTTCAGCAGCGGCTCTCACGATATAGGCGGTGTAGCTGAGCTTCACGCCCCGCGCGGCCATTGCCGACTTGTGCGTAGCGATCGCGGAGAAATCGGCTTCAAAGACCGCTGTAACATGCGGCTGTTCAGCCACAGCGCGCGTCATGTTCTCGGCGATCGTCAGGCGCATTCGGTCATGAGGAATGTCCTGAGGACTGAACTGGCGCGGCTGGGCGGTCGCCGGTTCGCCGACGCTGACCACGGTGGCCTCGGCAACGCAGCGATCGACATCCTCGCGAGTGATGCGGCCGTCGCGGCCGGTCCCCCGGATGCGCGACGGATCGATGCCATGCTGCTGAAGCGCGCGGCGGACGGAGGGGCTGAGACGCGTCTCGCGATCCAGACTGGGCTCCTGCGAAGGCGGGAGCCCAGACTTTCCTTGTCCCGGCTGGACCCCTGCCTTCCCAGGGGTACTCGGTATTTCAGCAGCACCGTCCGTCTCAATCCGCGCCAGCAGCGCGCCGGGGACCGCCTCCGCATCGGTATCGAGCACAATCTCCGCAAGCACCCCGGCCGCAGGCGCAGGCACCTCCTGCGTCACCTTGTCGGTCTCGAGCTCGACCAAAGGATCGTTCTCCGCGACTGCATCGCCGATCTGCTTGAGCCAGGCGCGCACCACCGCCTTGGTGCCCTCCTGCTCGTCGGGAACGCGGACTTCGATCAAGTCAGAACCCCACCAGCCGGTCGATCTCGGCCCGAATGCGCTCGGGAGAAGGTAGCGCCCATTCCATCAGCTTGGGGTGGTGTGGGCTCGGGATGTCAGGCATCGTCACCCGAGCGACAGGCGCATCGAGGTCGAGGAAGGCATCATCAGCAACCACGGCCGCAATCTCCGCGCCGAAACCGCCCGTACGGAGATCCTCATGAACGATGAGGCACCGGCGCGTCCTGCGAACGCTCTGGAGCACCATCTCCTTGTCCCAAGGCTGCAGCGTGCGAAGGTCGATGACGTCGGCGCTTAAGCCTTCCGCCGCGGCTTCGCAGCGCGGGACCATCGCGCCCCAGGTCACGATGGTAATCCTGTCCCCCTCGCGCGTCTTCTTCGCGCGGCCAAACGGCAAGACATAGTCGTCGCCCGGCCAAGGCCGACGCGCCCAGCTGTCGTCCAGCATTGCCCGATGCTCGAAGAAAAGCACGGGGTCGTTACCGCGAAGGCTCCCGCGCAGAAGGCCAACCGCGTCCTCGGCGTTAGACGGCACCGCGACCTTCCAGCCCGGGTTGTGCACGAACTCGACCTCGTTCGTCATCGAGTGCCACGGGTCGCCGCACTTGAAGAAGCCCCCTGGTACGCGAAGCACCATTGGCGCGGCGAAGCGGTTGTGCGTGCGCCAGCGCATCGTCCCGGCGTCATGGATCTGCTCGGTCGCGGGCTCGGCATATTTGCGGAACTGGATCTCGGGCACGGGCATCAGCCCCGCGAGCGCCATGCCCACAGCGCGGCCGACGATGCCCTCTTCGTTGAGCGAGGTATCGAAGACGCGCTCCCGACCGAATTTCTCCTGAAGGCCGAGCGTCACCGCATGAACGCCGCCCTTCGGTCCAACATCCTCGCCAAAGACCAGCACGCGCGGGTTGGCTTCGAGCTCCTGCTCCAACACGCGCCGGATGGCGGTGACCATGTTGATGCGCTGGCCCGATCCAGCAGGCTCATCTCTCGAAGCCGGTGGCTCGTAACCGCTATTCCAAAGACCGCCGACCTGCTGCATCTCGCCGTCATAGAAGACGTTCGTCGTGACCTCTTCGGGCGAGGAAGCGCCGCGCGCCTCCGCTTCGGCGACGGCCGCCTGCACCTGCCACGATGCGTCGCGTTCCATGTCGGCCCACTGATCATCGCCGACTTGGTGGCGCGCGGCATGTGCCTTCAGCTTCGGAAGCGGGTCACGCGCCCATTCGGCCTCAACCTCCGCCTTGGACTTGTAGGTCTGGGTATCCTGATAGCTATGGCCCTCGAGCCGCGGCACCTTCAGCCGGAGCAGAGCGGGAGCTCTGTTGCTGCGAACATGCTGGACAGCGTCATGGATGAGCTTCGAGGCTTCCACGGGATCGGTGCCGTCGCCGTTGAAGATCGTCAGGCCGCTGAAGCTTGCGAGGTTTGCGGCGATGTCCTTGCCCGGTGTCTGATATTCCGACGGGACCGAGATTCCGTAGCCATTGTCCTCGATGTAGATGAGCAAGGGCAACTTTTGCGTTGTCGCAATAGTTAGCGCCGACCAAAATCCACCAGTTGCACAGCTCGCCTCGCCCCCAAGGACAAGAGCGATCGCGTCGGCTGGACCTTCGTCCAATACCCCTTGCTTGTATGCGATCGCCTGCGCCCAGCCGGCTGCGGGC
>JBEDUM010000096.1:0-11563 GCA_040414585.1 Sphingomicrobium sp.
ACGCCGGCTAACGCTGCGATGTCGAAAGAGGTCGGCCGCCTCTGCATCAGGGTGAAATCTTAGCCCTCTGAATACGTATGTACAGCCATTCGGGACGTTTCGCATCCGGAAACGTCTGATATTCCTAGAGTCGGGAGAGGGGGCTTGCCCCCGGAACAGTTGAGTTATGCTCGGCGCTTGCGCCCGGCTTGAGGGGGATATTGATGACAAACATTTCTTCGCGCTCGCGACTGGTTGCGGCGACAAGCCCGCTTGCCGTTGCCATGATGCTTGCCGGGACGCCTGCGTGGGGCCAGGAGGCCCAGTCGACGATTACGGGCGCAGCATCAACGGCCGCGGCGGCGCAGCCTACCGGGGGCACCGCGAATACCGCGAACCCGACGCCCAACGCCGACCAGAGCTCGGGCATTATCGTCACCGGTTTCAGAGCTTCACTGCAAAGCTCGATCAACAAGAAGAAGAAATCCGACCAGATCGTCGAGTCGGTCAGCGCCGAGGACATCGGCAAGCTGCCTGACGCATCGATCGGTGAAGCGATCGCCCGCTTGCCCGGCATCACCTCACAGCGCCTGTCGGGGCGTGCAGACGTCATCTCGATCCGCGGTTTCGGCCCCGATTATTCGACCACGCTTCTGAACGGACGCGAGCAGACCTCGACCGGCGACAACCGCGCCGTCCAGTTCGACCAGTACCCGGCCGAAGTCATCAATCAGGTCAACGTCTACAAGACGCCGATCGCGTCGGTGATCGGTCAAGGCATCGCCGGTACGATCGACTTGCGCACCATCCGGCCGCTTGAGTTCGGCAAGCGCGTGATCGCGGTCGGTGGACGCTTCGTCTATCCGGACATCGGCAAGCTGAATCCCGACGCGAAGAAGTACGGTTATCGTGTCAACGGCGTCTACGTCGATCAATTTGCCGACGGCCGTGCCGGCGTGTCGCTGGCGGCCAGCTGGGACGATGAGCCGTACGAGGTCAAGGAATTCAACGCCTGGGGTTATCGGACACTCGATTGCGGCGCCGTTCCGCACACGGGCTCTGGCGCCACGTGCGTTCCTAATGCCGGATATGAAAATGCCATTGGCAACAACGTCGTTAGCGGGCTGAAGTCCTATTCAAGGTCAACGGAGCTCAAGCGCCTCGGCCTGACCGGCACAATTGAAGTCAAGCCGACCGATAGTTGGACGTCCACGCTCGACACCTTCTACTCGAACTTCAAGGACGACCAGATCGCCCGCGGCATCGAGGTCCCAATGGCGTGGGGACAGGGCGGGCCGCACGAGGTCCTGCAGACGGGCTACACCGCTTCGGACGGCCTCATCACCAACGGCACGTTCAACAATGTGGTCGGCGTGGTCCGCAACGTGCTGCAGCCGCGGCACGCCAAGCTCTATTCCGTCGGCTGGAACAACCGGTTTGACGGAGCGGACGGCTGGCACGGTTTTCTGGATCTCAGCTGGAACAAGACCAAGCGCAACGAGCTGGTCTTCGAGACATACGCCGGCTCCGGATATAACTTCTCCGGACCGGGCGATAACCTGACGTTCGTGACGGGCGACACTGGCACTTCCTTCACCAATCACAGCATCGATTATTCGGACCCCAACCAGATCTTTATCACCGACCCGCGGGGCTGGGGCGGCACATCCGGGCCAAACGGCACGGGCGCGATCCGTCCGGGGTATTGGAACAACCGGACCGTCAACGATCGCATCTACCAGATCCACCCGGAGATTTCGAAGGACTTGACGTCGAATATCCTGTCGCGCGTCAGTTTCGGCGTGAACTATACCGATCACAAGAAGTCGCTGACGCCGGACGAAGCGTTCGTTCAGATGAGCGATCCGACTGTCCGCAATCTCGTCCTTCCGGACCAGTATAACCTGGGCGGTGCGGATTTCAGCTGGATCGGCCTTGGCCATACCCTGGCATTCGATCCGCAGCAGCTGCTCAATGATGGCATCTACACGCTCGTCTCGAACAACCTGAATCCGGACGTCCAGGCGAAGGCGTACGACGTCCACGAGAAGCTGGCGACGGTCTACGTGCAGGCCGATGTCCGGTCGCAGCTTGGTTCTGCCGAGTTGACCGGCAATATCGGCGTGCAGGCAGTCCACACCGATCAGCTCTCGAGTGGATTCGTGGTCACTAAGGTGTTCCCGGCCGGCGCCCTGACGCCGGCCAGTGATGGGGCCAAATATTGGGACGTTATGCCCCAGATGAACTTGTCGCTGCGGTTCCCGAGCGATTGGGTCATCCGCTTCGGTCTCGCTCGCGAAGTCCAGCGCCCGCGCATGGATTCGATGCGCATTGCCAACGAATATGGCGTTTGCGAGAGCGGCTGTGCACCCTACCCGGTTCTGACCGGGACCGCCGGAAATCCGGAGCTGAGGCCGTATCGTGCCAATGCGGCGGACCTCAGCTTTGAGAAGTATTGGGGCACCAAAGGATACGTGTCGCTCCAGCTCTTCTACAAGCGGTTCAACACGTTCGTCGTCGAACAGAACCTGCCCAACGTTCCGTTCGATTACACTGGCCTCCCGTTGCCCGCGCCGTGGCAGTCGACCGACCCGACCGGGCTCAACTATATCCCGCCGCAGGGCATCACGAACGGCTTCATCAAGCAGCCGTACAACGTCAGCGGTGGCAAGATGTACGGCGCCGAGTTGGGGGCAACGCTTCCGTTTGGCGATTTCGTTCACGCGCTTGACGGCTTCGGCCTCACCGGCGGTGTCGGCTGGACGCAGTCCAAGATCAGCATCTATCCGGGCGCTCCGCCGCAAATGCTGCCCGGCTATTCGAAATGGGTGGCCAACGGCACGCTCTATTTTGAGAAGTGGGGCTTCAATGCTCGCGCCAGCGTGCGTTATCGCTCGGGCTTCCAGGGCGAGGTCTCGGGCTTTGCGCAGAACAACGTGTTCCGCCAGGCCAAGTCGGAGACGATCTTGGATGGGCAGATCGGCTACGACTTCCAGCCCGACTCGGCTCTAAGTGGCCTGTCGGTTTACCTGCAGGCGCTCAACTTGACGAACGAGCCGTTCGTGACCACCAACCCGGGCGAGAACCTGCAGGTCATTGACTACCAGCGGTACGGTCGCCGGTGGATGATTGGCGCGTCATACAAGTTCGGTCAGCATGCGGCGCCACCGCCACCTCCGCCGCCACCTCCGCCGCCGCCACCACCTCCGCCGGCAATGCAGACCTGTGCGGATGGAACCGTGGTTGCGGCAGGCGCGGCTTGCCCGGCACCGCCACCACCGCCGCCCCCTGCGCCGGCGCCAGAGCGCGGTTATTGATCTGAGCGGCGCCGGCGGCGCTTCGGCGCCGCCGGACGCACGCACGACGAAAGATCGAGATGAGTGAGTTGAGTCAGCGCAGGATCGTCGTCGTCGGAGGCGGCACGGCGGGTTGGATGACCGCGGCCGCCCTGGCCCGCTTCTGCCTGCCGGGCATGTCCGTAACCCTCGTCGAGTCCGATGAGATCGGCATCGTCGGCGTAGGCGAAGCGACTATCCCAAGCATCGCCTTGTTCAACCAGTCGCTAGGGGTCGATGAGGCTGAATTCCTCGCCGCTACCGGAGGTACCTACAAGCTCGGCATCGCCTTCGATGGTTGGGGCAGGCCAGATGAAGCCTACGTCCATGCTTTCGGCTTGGTGGGAAGTGCGCTCGGCGTGGTCGCGTTCCACAATTATTGGCTGCGGGGCCGGAAGCTGGGCATTGCCAAGCCGCTCGGCCATTACATCCTTCACACCATCGCGATTGCGGGTAACCGCTTCGCGCACGTTCAGCGGCCGCCTGGAAGCGTTCTTCCGCCGCTGCCTTATGCCTATCATTTCGATGCAAGCCTTTACGCGAAGTTCCTGCGTGGCTTCGCCGAGAAGCGCGGCGTCGTTCGGCAAGAAGGAAAGATCGTTGCGGTCGAGAGGGACCAGCAGAATGGCGACGTCTCGGCCGTCCTGCTCGCCAACGGCACGCGCGTCTCCGGCGACCTCTTCATCGATTGCTCTGGCTTCCGTGGGCTGTTGATCGAGCAGGAGCTCGAGACAGGCTTTGAAGACTGGTCTGAATGGCTGCAATGCGATCGCGCAATCGCGGTCCCGTGCGCGAGGGTCGAGCCGCTCATCCCGTTGACTCGAGTGATCGCACGCAAGGCCGGCTGGCAGTGGCGCATTCCGCTCCAGCACCGCATCGGCAACGGCCACGTTTTTTCCTCGCGCCGAATGAGCGAGGACGAGGCAACTCAGATCCTGCTTTCTAACCTCGATGGGGAGGCGAAAGGTGAGCCGCGGACCATTCGCTTTACACCAGGCATCCGACGCAACGCGTGGGTCCGGAATGTCGTCGCGATCGGCCTGTCATCCGGCTTTATCGAGCCGCTGGAATCGACATCGATCCACGTGATCCAAACGGCGATCAATCGGCTAATCGACTTGCTTCCGGCCGGCGAGGTCAGTCAGGCGACGCGCGACGACTTCAATCAGCGGACACGGTTCGAGATGGAGCGAATTCGCGACTTCATCATTCTCCACTACCACGCCAACCAGCGCGAGGGTGAAGCATTCTGGGACGAGCTTCGCGCGATGGAAGTGCCGGAGACGCTCGAGCACAAGATTGACCTATTCCGCGCAACCGCTCGCGTGAGCGCGAGCTTCGACGAACTGTTCGACGCGCGAGCCTGGTACCAGGTTCTGATCGGCCAGAACGTCATTCCGGAAAGTTATAATCCCATTGCCGATCTACTGCCCGAGCCGCGCCTGAAGGAATTCCTCGACGGCCTCGAGCGTTCGCACGCCGTGGAAGTTTCGCGGTGGCCGGACCACGCCGCGTTCGTTGGAAAGTTCGCGCCGGTCAATCGCGAATTGGTGCCCGCCTGATGCCATTTTTGGCCGCGTTGGCGCTTCTCACCGCTGCTGCGTCTTCCGGAACGGAATATCGCGCCCGTCTCCCGGAAGATGAGGTGATCTATTTCGTCTTGCCGGACCGCTTCGAAAATGCCGATCCTTCGAACGATCGTGGCGGCCTGTCGGGCGATCGGCTGACCACCGGATTCGATCCAACGGCGAAGGGCTTTTATCACGGCGGCGATCTCAAGGGCTTGGTCAAGCGCCTCGACTATATCCAGGGTCTGGGAGCCACGGCTATCTGGGTCGCGCCGGTCTTCAAGAACAAGGCGGTCCAAGGACCTCCGGGTCAAGAGAGTGCTGGCTACCACGGTTACTGGATCACCGACTTTACCCAGGTCGACCCGCATTTCGGGACCAATGCGGACTTCAAGGCGCTGGTGGACGCCGTCCACGCACGCGGCATGAAGTTCTACATGGATATCGTCGTCAACCACACGGCCGATGTGATCCAGTTCGCCGAGTGCAAGAACAGTATTGACTGTCCGTACCGTAGTATCGCCGACTACCCGTATCAGCGCCGCGGCGGCGTCAACGGAGCGGCGATCAATCCCGGATTCACCAGCGAGCGCGACGGCAGCGCGGCCAATTTCGCTAAGCTCACGGATCCGAATTACGCCTACACAGTGCAGGTCCCGCCGGCCGAGAAAGATATCAAGCGCCCGGCCTGGCTCAACAATCCGATCTATTATCATAACCGCGGCAACAGCCTGTTCCGCGGCGAATCCAGCACCCTCGGGGATTTCGTCGGACTGGACGACGTCTTCACCGAAAACCCACGCGTCGTTCGTGGAATGATCGATATCTACGGGGAGTGGATCGACAAATATGGCGTCGATGGATTTCGCATCGACACCGCGCAACACGTGAATCCCGAATTCTGGCAGGAGTTCGTGCCGGCCATGCTTCAGCGAGCCAAGGCGCGAGGCATTCCGAATTTTCACATTTTCGGCGAAGTCGCGACATCGGACATGGACCCGGCGCACACCGCCGTGAACACGCGTGTCGACAAATTGCCCGCGGTGCTCGACTTTTCCTTCACGCGCGCCGTTGTCGATGTGTTGGCTGGGACCGCTGGAACTGACGAGCTTGCCAGGCTCTTCCGAGCCGATCCGCTTTACGAGGGAGGTGCGCAGGCCGCGCTTCAACTGCCCACGTTCATCGGCAACCACGACGCGGGTCGCTTCCCGATGCTCATCCGGCATTTCATGCCGAGCATCAGCGATGCCGAGCTCCTTCAGCGGGAGATGCTGGCCAACGCGATGCTGCTGACGCTGCGCGGAGTGCCGACCGTCTACTCTGGCGACGAGCAGGGTTTCGTCGGCAAGGGGGGTGACCAGGACGCGCGTCAGGACATGTTCGCTTCGCGGGTCGCGACCTACAATGGGGATAAGCTGCTCGGCACGAGCTCGACAACGGCGCAATCGAACTTCAACCCTGAGCATCCGCTCTATCGGGAGATCGCTCAGCTTGCACGCATCCGCACCAGCCATCGAGCGCTGACACGCGGGCTTCAGCTTATTCGCTACTCCCAGGACAAGCCCGGTCTGTTCGCGCTCTCACGCTTCGATCCCGAGACGAAGCGGGAGATGCTGCTCGTGTTCAACACGTCGACTGAGCCGTTGCGGCAGCGCGTCCAGGTCGAGACGCGTTCCAATGAGTTCGAAACGCTCGCCGGTGCTTGCCCCGCGAAAGCCGATGCGCCTGGGTCGGTCATGATCGAGCTGCCGCCTCTTGGCTACGCAGTGTGCAATGCTCGCTGAAGACGTGAGCAGCGACGATTCGGCTGCTTCATCCACGTTGCCCTGGTGGAAGGGCGCAGCCATCTATCAGATCTACCCGCGCAGCTTCGCGGACAGCAACGGCGACGGAGTGGGGGATCTTCCCGGAATTACGCAAAAGCTAGACTCTGTTGCCAAACTCGGCGTGGACGCGATCTGGCTTTCGCCATTCTTCACTTCGCCGATGCGGGACTTCGGCTATGACGTCGCCGACCATTGCGGCGTCGATCCGGTATTCGGTTCGCTCGCCGATTTCGACGCGCTGGTCGAGCGCGCGCATGCGCTGAAGCTCAAGGTCATTATCGATCAGGTCTATTCGCATAGTTCCGACCAGCATTCCTGGTTCAGGGAAAGCAGGCTGGACCGCACGAATGCGAAGGCCGACTGGTACGTCTGGGCAGACGCGAAGCCGGATGGATCGCCACCGAACAACTGGCAGTCGGTGTTCGGAGGGCCCGCGTGGACCTGGGACGCCCGCCGCCGACAATATTATTTGCACAACTTCCTTCCGGAGCAGCCGGATCTCAACGTGCACAATCCGGCAGTTCAGGACGCGCTGCTTGAGGTCGCGCAATTCTGGCTCGATCGCGGCGTCGACGGGTTCCGCATGGATGCGATCAATTTCGCTATGCACGACCCGGAGTTGCGCGATAATCCGCCAGCGCCGCCTGGGGGAAAAAGATCGCGGCCCTTCGATTACCAGCAGCACCTCTACAACCAGTCGCATCCAGACATCGTCAAGTTCCTCGAGCGGCTACGGAAGCTCACCGATCGCTCTGGAACGCGCTTCACTTTGGCAGAGGTGGGCGGAGACCACGCGCTTGGCGAGATGCGGGCGTTCACCCAGGGAAATTCACGGTTGAACAGCGCCTATGGGTTCGATTTCCTTTATGCCGAGAAGCTGACTCCCAGTCTCGTTGCCCGAGTTGTGGAGGAATGGCCGGAGAGCGCCGGCTGGCCGACCTGGGCATTCGAAAATCACGATGCGCCGCGCGCCATTTCGCGATGGGTCGACGAAGCGCATCGCGACGCCTTCGCGCGCATCAAGATGCTGCTCCTCTGCTCGCTCCGCGGCTCGATCATCCTTTATCAGGGCGAAGAGCTCGGGCTCCCGCAGGTCGACGTGCCATTCGAGCGCCTGCAGGATCCGGAAGCGATCGCCAATTGGCCTCATACCTTGAGCCGTGACGGGGCAAGGACGCCCATGCCGTGGACCGCCGCTGAGCCCAATCTTGGCTTTTCTCCAGCGGAACCGTGGCTGCCGTTCGGCGAGAGTCATGCCGAGCTTGCGGTTGACCGCCAGGAATCCGATCCAAATTCGATGCTGTGCTTCACGCGCGAATGCCTGAAGGTGCGAAGCGAGCAAGAGGCGTTGCGGCACGGGTCGATGCGGATCGTCGAAGCGGGCGAGCAGATGCTCGTATTCGAGCGCGCATTCGGCAGCGAGCGCTTACGTTGCACCTTCAACCTCTCTGATCGAGCGGCCTCCTGGAGCAGCGCCGGCAATGCGGTGATCGCAAGCGGAAGAGCCTCCGCCGACGTTATTGGACCTTATTCGGCTGTCGTCGAATGTGTGGAATGAGTCTTTTCCGAGCGTTGGTCACAATCGCATTGATGCTCTTCGCCGCTCCGGCCTTGGCTGACGCAGTGCCGAAGGTCAGCGCAGGAACGATTGTCGATCTCGGCGTCCTGCATTCGCGATATGCCGATCCGCGCCACGTGGTGGCGTGGTTGCCGACCGGTTATCAGGCGCATGGTCCCAAGAATGCCGTGCTCTACATGCACGACGGCCAGAACCTCTTCGACAAGGCGACTGCCGGCTATGGCATGGAATGGCAGATCGACGAGACGCTGGACCGGCTGATCCGGAATAAGGAAGTGCGCCCCACAATCGTCGTGGGCATCTGGAACACTCCCAAGCGTCTTCAGGAATATGTGCCTGCCAAGGCGTTTGCGACCTTGCCGCCGACGTACAAGGACGAGGTCCGTGCACTCTATGGCGGCGAACCGCTGTCGGACGGCTATCTCAAGTTCATCGTGCGCGAACTGAAGCCGATGATCGACCGGCGCTTCAACGTGAAGACCGACCGCGCCAATACGGTCATCATGGGCTCCTCTATGGGTGCGCTCATCTCGCTTTACGCAATCAATGAATACCCGCAGGTTTTTGGAGCGGCGGGTATGATGTCCACGCACTGGCCCCTTTCATTCAAGCCCGACAACAAGTCGTTGACCGATGAGGAATATGAGGCCGTCTCATCGGCGTTCGAGCGGTACCTCACGCCCGCCCTTCCCGATCCCGCGACACACAAGCTCTATTTCGACCATGGCAGCGAGACGCTCGACGCAGTCTATGCCCGCTACCAGGAGCGGGCGGATAAGGTCGTGGCGGCGCGGGGCTATCGCCCGGACGTGAACTGGATAACCCGAAGCTTCCCGGGCCAGAAGCACAATGAGATCAGCTGGGCCTCTCGCGTGGATGTGCCGCTCCGGTTCCTTCTTGGGCCACATTCATCGCAAGATCGGAACAAGCCCGCCGTTCCGCGTTGAGATCGCAGTTTGCGACACCGGTTGTCGCCAACGGTCAAATCCGGCGCGATTCCCGATATTTGATGATTGTCCTCCCCGGTTACGTTGTAAAAATATCCACAGAAATGTGAGGCCTTGACGTCATTCATCGACGGTCATGCACAGAGTGTCGATAAGCCATAAAACAGCAGCTTCCTTTCTGCGGCCGCACAGGCTTTCTGCCGCTGGGGCAAGGTTCAACGGTGCTGCCTTCGGCAGCAAGGCCAATTGGGGTAGAGCGGGGATTCTCGGTTTGAAGAATTTTGTGAGGACGTCTGCGCCATTGGCGCTGCTCGCCCTGTTGTTGTCATCGTGCAAGTTGGTCGCTCCGGCGCAAGCGGATCAGGGATCCGGTTCGGCGGTGGAGGGTCCTGGTCCGACGCCAACACCAACACCAACACCAACTCCGACGCCAACACCGGCAACCACGCCCGACCCTAGCCCAACGATGGGCGGGGCAGCGGCGATAGCTTCCAATTTCGATTACAATCTCGCACTGCAGACGGCGTGGGGAACGGGCGCGATCCCCATATCGGCCGCACCCGATGTCGTCGGGGCATTCCGCTTCATTTGCGGCGCAGGGCAAGTCGTCGCCGACGATCCGATCGTGTATCCCGGCCAGCCCGGCAAGTCCCACCTTCACCAGTTCTACGGGAACACGTCGGTGGACGCGCACTCGACCTTCGCCAGCATCAGGGCGGGCGGCACGAGCACTTGCAACAACGGTGGGTTCGCTGCCAATCGCTCCGGCTACTGGATGCCTGCCATGCTCGACGGTGCGGGCCATGTCGTTCAACCCGATTTTGTCTCGATCTATTACAAACGCAGGCCGGCGAGCGATCCAAAATGCTCTCTCAAGAGCGGTGACCCGAAGGCCGAGGGCAACTGCGTCGCGATTCCGAACGGCCTCAAGTTCATCATGGGCTTCAACATGCTCAATCCTGGCGACACGCCGACGGGAAGCTTTCACTATAATTGCCAGGGACCGACCGGGAAGCCGGGAACCTATCACACGCTTGCCGCGGCGATTGCGGCCTGCCCTTATGTGCCCGGCGCGACGAAACAGAACCAGCTAGGCGCAATCATCGACGCGCCTTCCTGCTGGGACGGAAAGAATCTCGATAGCCCAAATCACCGAAGCCACGTCGCCTACGCCTCTTACGGGAGCTGGGGCTACAGACGCTGCGACGCTGCTCACCCTTACGTGATTCCAGATTTCACGCTCGGCGCCTGGTACACGGTGGATGGGAACCTGCCTAAGTGGCACCTCGCCTCGGACGAGATGATGCCCGGCATGGCGCCTGGCTCGACATTTCATGCTGACTATCTGGAAGGCTGGGACCCGAAGGTCAAAGCCATGTGGACCGACGGCTGCATCAACCGGATGCTCAACTGCAGCGGTGGCGATTTGGGCAATGGGATGCAGCTCAAGGGAGCGGACAAGCCAAGTTACGGCTGGAGGAATCCAGACAGGCTGGTACCAATCCCGTGACGGCACTCATGCAAGTCGCGCGCAGCATCGCTGCAGTGGCGATATTCGCCGGGCTTGCGCAGGGGAGAGCGGCGGAAGCCGAAGTGCTCGAAGTCGGCGCGAACGGATCGGTGAAGGTCCTCGCCGACACTCCGAATGCGATTTGGTCATCGAACCATGTCGACCAGGGCGCGGCAGTTCCGGACAGCGCTCTCACCGTCGTTGATGATCGCACGTCAGCGAACGCCTACTCGAAGACGCTTGCGCAAGTGGCGCGTGCATATGAGATCAGCCCGCGCCTTCTCGAGGCTTTGATCTGGCAGGAAAGCCGGGGGAATCCCGCTGCCGTATCACGCGCCGGCGCGGTTGGTCTCACCCAGTTGATGCCGGCCACGGCGCGTCAGTTAGGTGTCGATCCGCGCGATCCGGTCCAGAATCTGGCTGGCGGTGCAGCCTACCTTCGTCAGCAGCTCAATCGCTTCAACGGTGACCTCGAAAAAGCGCTCGCTGCCTACAATGCCGGTCCAGGCAGAGTGACGGCAGCTGGCGGCGTACCCGCGATTCCAGAAACGAGGGCCTACGTCCGTTCGATCGTGACGAGGCTCGCTTCCAACCTCCCCACACAAGGAGAACGCCAATGAAAATAACGAAAATGGCGGTCGCTCTTGCCGCTGCTTCCATTCACGGGACTGCGATGGCGCAAGCCAATCCACAGGGCTCGGGCCCGATCGTCTCGGCGCTCGGCTGGCTCCAGGGTACCCTGCTCGGCAATGTTGCCACCTCCGTCGCGGTCATCGCGGTGGCGATGGTTGGTTTCATGATGCTGACCGGCCGTCTCAA
>JBEDUM010000097.1:0-22879 GCA_040414585.1 Sphingomicrobium sp.
GACGTGCTCCAGGCTGAAGAGAATCTGCACGCGGCCAGCGCTCAGATCGGAGTGGCGAGGGCAAACCGGCTACCCAACATTACGCTGAGCGCTAACGCGGGAAGCAACGCGCTCGCGATAGGGCAGCTCTTCGGACCTGGGACGGGCTTTTGGAACATCGGCGCCGCGCTGCTCGCGCCGATCTTCGATGGCGGGACGAGGTTGCATCAGGAGCGAGCCGCTCGATACACCTATCAGCAGAGCGCCGAACAATATCGCAGCACTGTTCTCACCTCGTTCCAGAATGTAGCCGACACGCTCGTTGCGCTGGAGCAGGATGCAAACACGCTCAAAGCAACGGCGGCGGCCGCGGATGCGGCGAAGGCCAGCCTCGATCTGTCCCGCCTCCAGTACAAGGACGGCTATGCAGCTTATCTCGCCGTGCTGAACGCCGATCAGGCATATCAGCAGGCTCGCCTGAGCCAAATCCAGGCCGAGGCCGACCGTTTTACCGACACCGCAGCTCTTTTCCAGGCGCTTGGCGGCGGCTGGTGGCACCGCCCCGACCTGATGAGCGCCGCCAATGATCGATGAGCAACTGCGTTTCAGGGCAGCATTCACTGCGCTCGCACTGGCGCTGGTCTCAGGCTGTTCATCTTCCTCGGACGAGAGCACGGCCACGCCCGCCATCGCGAATGTTCGGCTGACGAAGGCGCAACTGGCCCACATCCACCTCTATACTGTGGTGCCCGTCGGCTACCGCCAAAAGATCGAGGCTCCCGGTACGGTCGACTTGGACAACGACCAGTCGACGTCGGTCGTCTCTCCTTTCACCGGTCCCGTGACGCAGATTTTGGTGGCCCTCGGCCAGCCCGTCGCCAAAGGCCAGCCGCTCGCGCTGGTTCAGTCTGCCGATTACGCGACGGCGATTGGCGCCTACCGAAAGGCCGTCGTCACTGCCGCCAATGCGCAAAGGCTCGCCGCGGCTGACCGCGATCTCGTCGCGCACAACGGGATTTCGGATCGCGAAGCGGCTCAGGCGCAGACCGATGCTGCCGGCGCGGTGGCCGATCGCGAGGCGGCCCTGCAGACGTTGCTCTCGATGGGCGTGAATCGGGTCACCGTTGCAAAAGCAATGGCAGGTAGTCCGACCGCCGGCCTTGCTGGAGTCATCCGCGCTCCGGTCTCGGGCATCGTGGTCGAAAAGCAGGTTACTCCTGGACAATTGCTACAGGCGGGGAGCACTGCTGCATTCACCGTAGCGAACCTGTCACAGGTCTGGGTCCTCGCGCAGATCTCCCCGAGCAATCTTGGATCGATCGGTCTCCATGACGCGGCGCAGATCGATCCCGGCAATGGAACGGGTCCGTTCCGCGGCACGATTGAGAATATCGGCGCGTTGGTCGATCCGGATACGCGCGCGGTCGTCGCGCGGATCGTCGCGCCCAATCCCGGCGGACTTCTCAAGAAGCAGATGTACGTCGACGTTTCGATCGAGTCGGCGCACGTCAGTACGGGTCTGCTCGTCCCGGTTTCCGCCGTGCTTCGCGACGATGAAAATCTGCCGTTCGTCTACGTCGCGCTGCCCGACGGCAGCTTCGCCCGTCGTCACGTCACGCTCGGCTATCGGGATAGTCAGAACTACGACATCACCAACGGGCTTGCGAGCGGGGACAAGGTGGTCGCCGACGGCGCAATCTTTCTGCAGTTCATACAAAGCCAATGAACGACGAGCCGGCCGAGCCGCAACGGACGGGCTCATCCTTCATCAACCGGATCGTCGCCCTCAGCCTCGAGCAGCGCATCCTCGTCGCTTTCCTAACGATCCTGCTTATTGCCGCCGGCGTTCACGCGTGGGGTCGGCTAGCGGTCGACGCATATCCCGACCTGTCGCCGCCCATGGTCGAGATCAACACCCAATGGCCTGGGCATTCTGCGGAAGAGGTGGAACGGCTAATCACCGTTCCGATCGAGCGCGAAATGAACGGCATTCCAAAGGAGAACGACCTTCGCTCGATCTCCCTTTATGCCCTGTCCGATGTCGACATCACGTTCGACCAGGACACCGATCGGCATTTTGCCCGGCAGCAGGTCTTCAATCGATTGCCCAGCCTCGGCTTGCCAAGCGGCGTCACGCCGGATGTCGGACCACTGACATCGCCGTCCGGGCTGATCTACCGGTACACGCTCCAGAGCCCGGACCGCTCGCCGACCGAACTGAAGACGTTCGAGGATTGGGTTGTCGAACCGCAATATCGATCGGTGCCCGGCGTTGCCGACGATTCCGGATTCGGCGGCGGCACGATGCAATATCAGGTGCTACTCGACCAATATCGCCTCGCCGGCGCCGGACTATCGCCGCAGCAAGTCGAGAGTGCGCTCGCAGCGAACAATGGGAACGGCGGCGGCGGTTTCTATTCGGAGGGCGGCCAATTCTATTACGTCCGGGGCCTCGGTCGCCTCTCGACGCCGGATGACATTGGGAACGTCGTGGCCGCGGTGCACAACGGCATCCCGACGCTCGTCAAGGATGTCGGTCAGGTCACGCTGGGCATTGCTCCGCGTCTCGGTCAGTTCGGGATCGATAAGCAGAACGACGCCGTCGAGGGCGTCATCATGCTCCGAACCGGCGAGAAGACGCAGGATGTCTTGAAAGGCGTCGAGGCCAAGACCCGCGAGCTGAATGCAAGCATTCTTCCCAAGGACGTGAAAGTCGTCCCTTTCTACGACCGAACCGACCTCGTCCACGAAACGGTACGGACAGTCGAAGGCAATTTGGTGCGAGGCATGTTGCTCGTCATCGTCGTGCTGATCTTCTTCCTATACGACATTCGATCGGGCCTGATCGTAGCGGTCACGATCCCCTTGTCGTTACTGTTCGCCTTTGCCTGCCTCAATCTTCAAGGCGCTTCGGCGAACCTGCTCTCGATCGGCGCGATCGATTTCGGGATCCTCGTCGATGCGGCCGTCATCATGGTCGAGAACATCTACCGACGGCTTGCAGAGAGCGAGGCTCGCGGGAATGTCACCCAGATCATCCGCGATGCAGCGGCAGAGGTTGATCGGCCCCTCTTTTACTCGGTCGTCGTCATCGTCGTCAGCTTCCTTCCGATCTACGTTCTGACCGGCCCGTCCGGCGTGCTGTTCAAGCCGATGGCCGACACGATGATCTTCGCGCTGATCGGCTCGTTGATCGTTACGCTGACGCTTCTTCCAGTGCTCTGCTCCTGGTTCATGCGCAGTGGCGTTCGAGAGCGCCGTAATGCTATCTTCGAACGGCTCCGCTCCGCCTATGTGCGCGGGCTCGACTTCTGCCTCGCACGGCCGCGTGGCACCATCGCAGGCTCAGCTGCCCTTCTCCTCGCCTCGCTGCTTCTCTTTGCTGATGTCGGCGCCGAGTTCATGCCGCATCTCGACGAGGGTGCGCTGTGGGTGCGCGCGACCATGCCCTACACGATCTCGTTTGATGAATCGGCGAAGATCGTGCCGCAGATCCGATCGATCATCGCATCATTTCCCGAAGTCACGGTGGTGGGATCTGAACACGGCCGGCCCGACGACGGCACTGACCCGACGGGCTTCTTCAACGCGGAATTCTTCGTTGGTTTAAAGCCCTATTCGCAGTGGCACGGGCCCATCCGCAACAAGGCGCAGCTGATCGCCGCCATCAACGACAAGCTTCAAACTTTCCCCGGCATAACGTTCAACTACACGCAGCCGGCGGAGGACGCGGTCGACGAGGCGGAAACGGGCCTCAAGAGCTCACTCGCGGTCAAGATCTTCGGGTCCGACCTCAACACACTCGAGCAAAAGGGCAAGGCGATCAAGACCGTGCTCGAGCATGTTCGCGGCATCCGCGACGTGACTCTGGTACGGGAGCTTGGGCAGCCGAGCCTTAACATCCAGATCGATCGCGCCAGGATCGCCCGCTACGGGATCAACGTCGACGATATCAACGGCCTCGTTCAGACCGCAATCGGTGGTGACGTCGCCACGCAGGTCGTGCAGCAGGAGAAGGAGTTCGACCTCGTCGTCCGTCTCCAGGGCCAATATCGCGACAATCCGGTGGCGATCGGCAACATCCTCGTCGCGACGCCCGGCGGACAGCATATTCCGCTGAAGGAGCTTGCCCAGATCACGGTCGGCAACGGCGCATCCTTCATTTACCGCGAGAACAACAGCCGCTTCATCGGCGTGCAATTCTCGGTTGAAGGGCGCGATCTCGCGAGCGCGGTCGAGGACGCGATGGCGCAGGTTTCGCGAAAGGTGCAATTGCCGCAGGGCTACCGCGCCGACTGGGGTGGCGAATATAGCGAATACACCGCCTCGCGCGCCCAGCTGATGACGGTCGTTCCGCTAACCTTGCTGCTGATCTTCCTCCTGCTTTTCTTCCTTTACCGGAACTTTAAGTTCCCCGCGATCGCGCTCATCGGCGTGCTGATGTCTGCCCCGGTGGGGGGCATATTGGCGCTGTGGCTGAGCGGAACGCCTTTCTCAGTCTCCTCAGGTATCGGGTTCCTCGCACTGTTCGGAGTCTCGGTGCAGACGACACTCGTCTACATCTCTTACGTCAACGAGCTGCGCTTGGGCGGCATGCCGATCACGGCCGCGATCCGGGAAAGCGCGATCCTCAGGCTACGCCCGATTATGATGACGGCGCTCGTCGCCGCACTCGGCCTGCTCCCTGCGGCCGTCGCAACCGGCGTGGGCACCGACACGCAGCGGCCCTTTGCCGTGGTGATCGTCGGCGGACTG
Organism: Sphingomicrobium sp.; assembly: GCA_040414585.1. Classification (GTDB taxonomy): domain Bacteria; phylum Pseudomonadota; class Alphaproteobacteria; order Sphingomonadales; family Sphingomonadaceae; genus Sphingomicrobium. The sequence continues at coordinate 4,735 of JBEDUM010000097.1, forward strand.
ATCACTTGTCTCCTGATCGTGATTTTCCTGATGCCGGCACTCTACACGATGGTCGCTCGCGAGGATGATCGGCTGGAGGTGTGAACTGATCCAGTGCTGTGGCCACCCTCCAATTCGACGGGGAAGCGGGACATTAGCGGAGCGCCTGTCTGCGTGGCGCCTCGGCCCGATTTCACAGCTGTTTTCAGTAGTTGTCCCAATCCGCCACGCCTCGCGTGCGCGCTATAAGAGCACCCGGGTCCCGCTGACTCTGAGACTCTCGGGCGGGTCTAATTGCTGGGGCGGCTCGGTGATCTCCCCGAGCCGCTTCACAAAGAAGTCGCCAGCCGCCTCAGCAGGCCCTCTGGAGTGCGTCTATGGCGACGGAATTAGAGAACTGGGCGCGTATAGAGCGGCAGTATCTGCGCGAGGAAATCGACTGGCTTCAGGCCGGTGGCAAGGCCCGCTCGTCCAGCGGGGATGACATCTCGTCCAAGAAGCTTCTGCAGTTGAAGGCACGCCTGGCGCATGTCCAACAAGCCCTGCGCGACACCGACACCTAAGCTCAACATGATGCGCGGGCCGGACCGCGCTGGCTCGAGTCCGCTAAAAGCGAAGTCCCCCGGCAATGCCGTAACGGCGAGGCTCGAGCAGGAAGAGATTGGTAGCGAGACCCTGCGTCTGGTCGGCGACAGCCATTCCTGTAATCGCGCTGCTGTTGGTTAGATTTTTGACGAAAGCCCGCACGAACCAACGGTCGCCGGGTCCGTTTAGCTGAATCTGCGCGTTGACCTGCGCATATGCGGGGATGCGGTTAACCGAACCGTTGAAGATGTTGCCGAAGCTCGGACCGACGCCAATCACATCGATGCGGGGGACGAGGGACCGTCCGTGGGGCAGTTCGAATGTGTAGTCGATGCCGATGCTCAACTTGAAGGCAGGTGACTGCGGCAACTGCTTCCCCTTGATGTCCTGCGGAATACCGACGTTGAGTATCGTGAACGGCAGTGCGCCGGTGGGTGTATTGAAGATCGCACGAAGGGCCGGCGAAGGATTGGCAATCGTCGCCGCCAGAGGTCCGCAAAGGCCAAAAGCACCCGTAGCTGCGACACCGCTTCCCGCCGGAAACGCGGATGGTCCGGGAAGGCCCAGGCTACCGTTGAACAGAGTCACGAGACTCCTCGCGGCCGCACCCCCGCCCGCCGAATTGGGCACGACCACGCAGTTGAAGCCGCGCTGGAGATCCTTGAGCACAACCACGTCACCCCTTCCCGCAGCCGGATCGCGCAGGTTCGGTATTTCCAGGTCGCCGGTCACCTGGGTGTGCATGGCACTGGCAGAAAAATCGATGGACAAGGCCGACCGCGGTCGCACCGTACCTTCGAGTTCGACGCCGTAAATCTTGGCGTCGACGTTGTCGTCGACGACGGTCTGGCCGATCGGGCGAGCGATCTGCAGGCCCTTATACTGATAATAGAAAGCCGCCCCATTGAGCGTCACCGCGCCGTCCCAGTATCGACCTTTGCTGCCAAGCTCGAACGCATTGACGAATTCGGGATCGAAACTGGCTGGTGCGGATATGCCAGGGGGAACGGGAGGATTGATCCCGCCGGATTTGTAGCCGCGAGAGTAAGACGCGTAGGCCATATCATTGTCGTTCAGCCAAACGTCGGCGACAACACGACCCGTGAATGCATCGAAGCGGTCGCTTCGAAGTTGATAGGCGTCACATCCCGGGATCGTGCCATAGCCGCCGACCGTCGTGCTCCCGGGAGCCGGACACGGCGTCGCCGGATCGGCATCATAGCCGCCCGCAAAGGGCGAGGCGAAGACATCGGAGGTGCCATAGGGGACGAGGAAGTTCAGCAGCGTTGCGCGAGCGCTGAGTGACTTGCGGTCATTGTTGTAACGAAGTCCCGCGGTGATCCTGACGCGATCGCTCGCTTGCAGATAGGCTTCTGCAAATACACCGTAGGATTTCAACCGGAAGTCCGAAGTGACGTTGTCGAAGATGCTTGGCCCGAGATAAGCAGGTGGGGTCGGCGTTCCGCGAAGAGTGCGCCCGAGCGCGGTCAAAGCGCCGAGAACCGCCGCCGCATAATCCACGGTGAACGCTTCGACGTTGTAGTGGTTGTCGCGGATTCGATTGTCGAGATAGATCGCGCCGAGCAGAAACTGGACCGGCCCACGCATCCGGCTTGTCAGCAACACTTCGCCGGAGGACGTGCTTGTGCGGCTCGACGACCGGTCGTCGCTGATGGGTGCCTGGCTGCAGATCGCGTGCCCGCCGAAGACGCCGGTGCTGCTCTCGTCGGGCACCGAGGTACACAGAACGCCGGAGGGACCCTGCGGCATCAGCACCGCGGCGCCCGGCGCGAAATAGGCGGCCGAGCCAGGAAGACCAGGAATGCCGTTGGCGGAATAGAAAGCCAATGTTCCCAGGCCGGGTGCGAAACCCGAGCGATCGAACACCCCCATCACATCGGGTTCGCTCGATGCCACTTTTGACTTGATGTTGATCCCCTGCACCTGCAGCCTCACCGGTCCGAAGTCGTGCTGCAGCGTCGCCTGCAATTGACGCTCGGAGGTACGGTAATACGGTTTGTAGGCAGTGCTGATTGAGCGATCGCTCGCCGGGTTTACTTGCCCTGCGAGCATGTCTGGTCCGGTAATGTCGGTCAGGCCGAGCGGAGCGAAAGCTCCGCCCAGGACAGGTCCGCCTGCAAGCCGTAGCGTCTGCACCGAAGACAGGAGGCTAGCTAGCGTCGCATTCGTGTTCACGTACTCGTGGGCAAGCGAATCCGGAAGGCAACCGAGCACGCCCGTCGGATCGCGATGACATAGCTGCTTTTGGATGCGAAGGCGCCGATCATCCTCGCTGAAATACGATCCCAGGAGGTCGAGCGTCGTGTCTCCGTTGGGCCTCCAGCGGATCGATCCCCGCAGGCCGTAGCTGTCGCGGTTGTCGACGCGGCTTCCATCGTACAGGTTCCGTGTGTAGCCGTCCCGCGTCAGCCCATACCCGGCGATGCGCACGGCTGCCGTATTACCGAGGGGAACATTCGCCATGCCCTCAAGGCGAACCGAATTGTAATTGCCCGCTTCGATCTTGCCACTCGCTGCAAGGCTTCCGATCACGGGCTTCGCGGTGATGATGTTTACGACGCCGGCGGTGGCATTGCGCCCAAACAACGTGCCCTGCGGCCCGCGCAGCACCTCGATCCGCTCGATGTCCATGAACTCGGTCTCGAAGATGCGGGTTCCCGGTGTCGGCGATCCGTTGAGGTGAATCGCCGTTGCCTGGTCGCAGCTCGTGCCGGCACACAGATCGCCAATGCCTCGGATCGTGAAGCTCGACAGGCTGAAGCTGGTCTTGCTGTAGACCAGATTGGGAATCGTAAGCTGGAGATCGCTGGGCGTTTCGATCTGCTTTTTCGCCAGGGAAGTAGGGTCGAACGCGCTCACCGCGATGGGGGCGGTTCGGAGGAGCTGCTCCTTCCGCTGCGCGGTAATCACGATTTCGTTTGGATCTCTACGTTCTGGCGGCGGCGCGTCCTGGGCGAAGGCCCGCGCGTTCCCCAAAGCCGTCACCAGCACAGCCGCGCTGGCGAGGGCCGCTTCCCTCCGCGCTCGTGTCATTTCTGCCCCCGGGGCAGGCTCGCCCCTTGAGCAGGCAGTATCAGCTACGTGTTGTGCAAACGCAAGAAGTAGTCGCTTCACGCGGGCTGAGAAGCGAGCTCCTCCAGACTCTGAAGTTCGTCAACGATGAGCTTGAACACATCTTTCGCGCTGTCACGCCCGATGAACAGGTCCATGTGGGCATATCCGGGTATCGCACATTGCCGGTACCGTGCGGGACCGTTGTACATCTCGAGCCAGGCGAGAGTGCGCTGGGAGCTTTCCGGGTAGAAGATCTGGTTATTCAGGCCGACCAGGAAGGTGATCGGCAACGTAAGACGCGCCGCGCCTTCATCCGTCACATAGATGTTGCGGCCGTCGGCGCTCACTGCCCGGCCCGCCTGCATGATGCGTTGCAACTGTTCGAAGGGCTTCGTCGAGACGCGGCTGAACATGCTCGCCAGCGCGATATGCGTATCGTGCGAGAGCTGGGCGTGGTCGTAGCTCGGGCCGTAGACCCCGAATACCCGCCGGCAGGTCGGGTTCTTGCAGGCTTGGCCATTTGGAACTGGCAGGTTGTAGGCGATCGCGTCGATCTCGTGGTCGGTCTCGCTGTCGCCTGAGCTGAAGTCGAAGAATTCGCCGATCTGGCCCAGGTTCGACATGAGCTGGGCCATACCGACATCGGCCTTGAGGTAATTCATCCAGTCCGTCACCGGATGCAGAGTGAGTTGCGAGGCGATCATCGAGCTCACCCCCGTCACCTTCCCGCAGGCAAGACCCATCAGCAGGCTCATGGAGCCGACACAGTGGGCCATCGCCTGAACTGTTGCCTTTCCCGTGACCTCGCGAATCTTCTCGATCGCCGCCGGCCAATCGTATTGAGCGATGTCGTCGATCGTGAACGGCCGCACTTTGTCGGTGGGATTGCCGGAATCGCCGCTCGCTCGATAATCGAACAGCCAGACGTCGTAACCTCTTGCGACGAGGTGCTCGACGAGGTTTTCGTCGACCGTCGGAGTGGCGAAAGACGAAGCCCGGACGGAAAAGCCGGGAGCGAGCACCACCGGTCCCTTGGCTCCGCCCTTGAAGTATCTCGTCAGTCCGATTTTGAAGTGATCCTCGGTATCTACGATGTATCGGTCGGGTCGCGGCGCCTGCAAGGCTCGGGGCGGAGGCGCGGCGGCGGCTTCCTTTGCCGCGAAGTTATTTAGCGTCGCCAGCATTCCACCGTAGGCCTGGAAGACGGTCTGGCCAAAAAAGGCGGCAAACTGGCTGATGAAGTAGAGGGCGATCGCATCACGTATTGGATTACCTATTTTCGGGCAGCGCCTAACCACTGCACCGATCAGGCCCTCCTTCACTCCCTCCCCCGCATCGAACGTCGCGCTGGAGGCCTGCCACATCAGGTCCTCTATTCCCAACCTGAGAATACCTTGCGCCAGGAGCGGGCCGTTCTCGTCTTCCCCGTTGCTGATCGTGACGAACAGGGTCGTGAGATCGGTCCACGGATCCGAACCGCCGCGCTGCTGCAGCACCTTGTGACCGCGGAAGCGCACCGGACTCCCGGCCCGGTCCAGAACCATGTCGTAGGTCATGCGCCAGGACTCGGGCAGATCATTGGCTATGGTGAGCAGGCGGAATTCACCGCTCAGCACCTTCATTGGGGCCGCGTCCAGGGGTGGGCACGTAACGGTGCCCGAAATGCTCGCCTTGTGGTCGGCTCCCGTGGTCAGCGCGTTGAGGTCGTCGGTGTGCATCGTAAGCGTGAATTCGCAGCGTTCATCGCGGCAGCGGCCCCAGGCCTCGGCTACTTTGTAATCGTCGGAAATCCGTTGCGCCGGCAGTGCCTTCAGGTGGTCGTCGACAGTGCTCACGAATCCACGCATCGTCTCGGTGAACTGGAATTGAGGACTCATCCGATCCGGATCGTTTCGACTGAGTTGGCGAATGGCCACCCCAACCAGCTTCTTTGCCTCATCGATCGCCCCATCCTTGATCGCTCTAACAATCTTGTGAAGCGTGGAGATCATGCGCTGGCGCATCGGATACGGCTGCGCTTCGTCCATCGAGAAATCGATCGTCCACCCGGCGTCCTCCGCCAGTAGTTCCATCGCCCGCTCGGCTACGGCGGTGATCGTCAGCAATGGGTTGACGCCTACTGGCCCGGGCATCGCTGCTCCGTCGCAGACATAGAGTCCCGGGTAGACCTCAGACCCCGGCTTTCCGTCAAAGACTCGGCAGCGGTGGTCGATCACGCCCGTCGCGGAATCGTCGCCCATGCCGCAGCCGCCAACGGGGTGCACCGTAATCACTTTCTTGCCGGTCGGCTCGGTCCAGATCGGGTTGGGGAAAAATTGGGCCGCAATGCCATCGCAAGCCTGTCCAACCTGCTTATTGTCGTTCTTGATCGCGTGATCCTTGCCGGCGTGCGGCCAGTCGATCGCCACACGGCCGTTTTGCAGGACCAGTTTGCCTTCAGCGCTGTCGACGCTCATCACGAGGAAGCTCTGCGTCCGCGAGACGGGCCCCTTGTACGCCCAGGCCCCGATCGATTCGGGTTTCTTCTGGAAGGCCTCGCCGAGTGCCTTCGCGTCCGTCAGGCGCGGCTTGACTTCGTCGAAGCCGAAACGGGTGAAACTCCCACCCAGCGCCTCGGCGAAGAAAAATGCTGGCGGCAAGGCAGTGGCGACGGCTCCCGGCGGAACGCCCTCCTCGATCACCAGCGGCATCTCGCAGTCGCGCATATCGATGATGCCGGCGATGCAAGGTCCCGGATAGTCGGACCGCGGTTCGTTGTTCGTGCCGATCCCAATTCCGTGCAACGGATCCGGCTTGTCCGACCCCTTCTCGATCTCCCAGTAGGCATCGTAGCCGAACGCGAGGACGTCGCCGTTGCCGGAAAAAGATTCGCCCAGCCGCGGCGATAGCTCCAGCCCCTTCGCCCGCGATCGCAACAGGATGCCTGTCGAGCCGAGGCTGCCGGCACCAAGCACGACGTAATCCGCGCTGACCGATCCGGGCTCCTCGTGATCGATTTCGGTGTAATGGACGCGCCAGGTGCCGCCGTCGCGCTCGATCCAATCGACATGGACGCCGGTATAGATCTCCGCTCCGTGATTCACGGCGTCGGGCAGATAGTTCATCAGAGTCGTGTTCTTCGCGCCGACGTTGCATCCGCTGCAGCAGTCGCCGCAGTTGGTGCATTTCGGCTGCGCCACCCCGAACGGATTAGTCTGGTCGGTGAAGTTCACCGCGATCGGGGGCCTGTAAAACCTGTCCTCCTGCCCCATTGCCTTGGCAGACTTTTTCAGCGCGGAGACCTTGGCCAACGGCGGATAATGCCGATGGCCTTCAGGATAGGGCGAAGGGTCGAGCATCGTCCTTGCCCGTTCGTAGTAAGGCTTGAGCAAATTCGGCTGTGCGCGGAATAGCGTTGGCCAATGCTCCAGCTGCAAGAGCCCCTGATCGATCTCTAACGCGACGTTGGCATTGATCAGCGAGGTGCCGCCAAGTCCGCATCCGACCAGCGCGAACATGTCATCGTTGACATGGAGCTCGAACATTGCGCCCGCCGGCCCGATCCGCCCCCGCGAGGTTGAAATCTGAAACTGCTCCCGGGCGTCGGCAAGCTCCTTGGGATAGAAGCCGGGCCTGATCTCGCGTCCTCGCTCGAGCAGGCAGACCTGCTGCCCCGCTCGCGCCATTCGCGACGCGGCCACGCCCGCCCCATAGCCCGAACCGACGACAACGACGGTGTAATGAGGCTCGATCGTGTCGAGCGGTCGCGAGAGCGTGCCGTTCATGCCCTCATATCCCGATAGCGCTGCTCGGACATTTCCCTGATGCGCTTGTGAACTCGGTGTTTGGCCAAGGTCACGATTGCATCGCAGGTGGCGTCGGAAAACATCGACCACAGGTCTTCATTGTCTTGCACCGCCTTGCGGGCGCTCCTGAGCAGCGGATTGATCTCGTCGCCGTAGCCACCGATTCCTTCGACCCTTACCCGCTCTATCTTGTCGTTCGTCACGTCATTGAAGAGCCTAAGGGAGGCGACGTTGAGATCACTGTCGACAAGCATTGCTGCCGCACCCTGGCAGGGCATCAGCGTCGGTTCATCCAGGACCCATCCGCCCGTGTTGTAGATCCGTGATGGCGCAGCGTAAGGCTTCACCATGATCTGGTCCTGGAACGGCTTATGTGTGTGTCCAAAGATGAAGGCGATCTCCTTGGGCACTTGCTCGCATTCGTGTTTGAACTGCCCAGCGATCGGATTGGCCAGGTACCAGCGCAAGCCGTCAATCATGGCCCGCGACAGGACATTGCGATAGCCGTCACGTTGTGATTGGGCCGTGCGCCCGAAGGTGAAGTCGACGGCCGCGCTGACGCATTGAGCCGGGGTGAGATTGTAAAGCAACGGACTGTTCGGGCGGATGCCGACCCTGGTCGCCAGGAAGTCGGAGATACGTTTCGACAAGGATTCGGCAAATTCGTGCGAGGCTTCGCCATCCATCATGGTATCGTAAAGCGTATCGGCACTCTTCCCGATACGGCCCGCACTCCCGAGATCCGACCAGAGAAAGTCGATCCAGGGTCCGTTGCACCGTTCGATTCCGTGGGCAGATGCCGGATCAGCGGCCAATCCAAGCCACTGCGCCAGATGCGACAACGCCATGTACGTGGGGTCCAGGTAGTGGCCGTGGTGCAGCACGACCGCGCGCTTTCCCTCAAGGTCGAGAATCGCCCAGTTGGGATAGGCCACGCGGCAATACGATCCCTGGAGGGCCGGTATCCGCTGCATGAGCTCGGTCACAAGGCGGCAGTGGACGGTGGGCTCATCCTTGATCGACGTGATTTGCTGAATGTCCGTCGGAAGTTTCAGGTTTGTCTTGATTTGATCGACATATTGTTCGTCCTGCGCCATGCGCCAGACGTGATGGTCGTGGTTGCCAGGCATGTAGATGATGCCACCGGCGAATGGGGCCATGTCGCCCTGGCGTTTCGATGGAAACAGCTCGTTTAGCAGATTTAGAAGATTCCGGCTGACGCGGCCCATTGGCGAAAGCCCGAGATCGAGCACGTCCCCAAGCAAGACCAGCCTGACTGGCTCACCTGGAGACGACATGGCTGTCACGGTCTCCCGGAGCGCTTTCGCGAACGTTGCAGCGACGGGGCCGCCTTGGTGAGCGGTGTGCCCCGTTGAATCAAAGCTGCTGAGCAAACTGTCCTTCGCGCCGAGGTGAAGGTCCGAGATGCAGACGAGTTTCAGGCTCATGACCGCGGCCTCCCGGCCAAACAGCGGTAAAATTCATCGCGCACCGACTTTTCACGCGGATCGTCCCACCTGTAGGTGCCGAGTTCGTTCGTGACCCAGGCGTATGCGACCTCCTCCTCAGGATCGGCGAAGGCAAGCGACCCCCCGATGGCGAAGGTCCCGAAAGCGGATTGGGTGCGGGCGAATTGCCAACCATCGAAGGGCTTTTCGAAACCGTGCGAATACCGCACGTTCAGCTTGAGGACCTGGTCGAAGAGGCCGGCCGACGGAGGGGCAATACCGGCCCTCAGTTCTGCGAGCACCGGCTGGCTGAGCCGCGCCTGTGCCCCGACGGCAAGCGCCTGGTAAATTGCTGCCAGCGCCGATGCCGAGGCGATTCCGCCGCATGCTCCTAGCTCAATGGACCGCCATTCGTTCGCGTCGAGTGCAGCGGGGCCCGACCAGAAGAACGGATTGTTGAGTGCCTTGTAGCTCAACGTAAATGGACACAGCAGCGCCGCCACCAACTTCCACGGCATGGTCGTATGATGGAACAAGAGATCGAGGACGTTAAAACCCTTTATCCGCGCGATGCGATTGCGCTCGACCGTATCCGGCAGACCAATCCACGCATCGGCGCCCAACGGGCCCGCGACTTCGTCGGCGAAATATCGGCCGAGCGAGCGGTGCATCGGGTCGCGCCTGCGGATCAGCTCGCAAGCCAGCCAGCCAAGTGTGTAGGTGTGGTTGCCCGCAAGCGTTCCCGGCCGCCAATTGGGAACCTGGCCCGCAATCGCCTCAGCCATCGCATCCTGGTCGGCCATGTTGGTGCGATTGAGTTTGAGATCGAGCGCCGCGACGCCCGCCTGCTCCGATAAGACTTGCCCGATGGTGACGTCGCCTTTGCCGTAGGCGACAAACTCCGGCCAGATTGCGGTGATCGGCTCATCATAGGCGAAGAGTCCCTGCGAAACCGCCAGCGCACAGCAAAGCGCCGATAGTCCCTTCGTGACGGAATAGACCAACACAACCGAGTCTTCGCGCCAGGGCTCGGTGCGATCCTTGTCCCGCCAGCCACCCCACAGGTGAACGACCCGTTCTCCTCGATGATATATGGTGCACGACGAGCCGAGGGTGTGGCCGCCATTGAGATTGGCTGTGAAGGCCTCGCGGACCGGCTCAAAGCCTGAGGCCACCTGGCCGCCGACGGGCGCTTCCGCGGCCCTTCCGTTCACGCTACGCCTTGTATTGCAGGAGGGAGCGAGGGACCGGCCTCCGCGTGGTGCAGGGCTTCGCAAGCGCGTTCATAGATTGGGCAATCCTTGAGCTCCGCGGGGTTGAGCGGCGCGAGCGCGGACTTGAGTATGCGGGCCGCCTCTTCGGTGTCGCCATCTGCCAGCAGCAACCGTGCGAGGTCATTTGCCATGCGCAATTGACCCAGGCGGGCACCCATCGCGCCGACCTGTTCCATGACCGTGCGTGCCTCTGCGTATGCGCGCTGGCGGTCCGCAGTCCACGCCAGGCTCGCCCGCGTCAACGCTAGCTCAGCCACGAACACGCGCACGCCAGTTCGCTCCATGCCCTTCGCGAGATTCTCGGCCGACGCTGTGATTGCAGCCGCATCTTGGCGAGCCACCGCCTCGTGAAGACTTAGCACGTGATAAAGCGAGCGCGTGCCTGCCCCCATCGAGACGGCTGCTTCCATTTCACGTAATATTCCACGGGTGCCCTCAAGATCGCCTCGCACCAGCAAGAGCTGACCCAGCAAGATGCGGTTCACGGCCTCCCAGCTGTGTCGCTCGTGCTTGGCAGTCAAACCCAGGGCATGGGTGTTGAGAGCGGCCGCATCCTCGAAGCGCTCGAGCAGGAAAAGAGCCATCTGCCGATAGCTGAGGCAGAAGAGCTCGAGATCCGGCTGCCGTGCCTCCTGGGCAATCCGCTCCGCCGCATCGAACGTAGCCCAGCCTTCGCTCACCCGGCATTGAACGACCTCGGTGAACCCGAGGAACACATGTGACATTACCGAGCCGACGAGCGCTATACCGGCATCGTTGGCTGCCATCGCATCCGGGTCCCAAAGCGACACAGCCTCGGCCAGCAAACGGCTCGCGGCTTCGACCTCGCCCCGGAAATGGGCAACGATACCCTCGGCCCCTAGCGCAGCCAGACGAACGCCGACGCTGCCGGTCGAGTCCGCGAGTGCCCCGAGCCGGATCACGCATTCGGCCGCTTCATCGAGCATCAGGCAGTTATAGTAGTGGCGCCACAGCCACCACGTGGTCGCAAGCTGCACCTGATCCGAACCGACGTCGGGGCCGAGCACACGTGCCTTTTCGACGACCGCCCCGAGCTCTCTATCAAAATAGCCGCGACTTAGTGTGAGCGCGTTCCCCAGAACGACATAAGCCATTAGCAGCCTGTCGTAATCTCGTTGTTCCGAGGATTGATTCTCGACGAACGCCAGCGCCCGTGCGGCAAGATCAGCCGCCACTCGCGCAGAGCCCCAACCGAGAGCCTTTTGTCCGGCGGCAAGCAAGTAATGCACCGCCTTGTCCGCCACTTCTGCTTCAGCAAAATGGTAGGCAAGCTCCTCCAGTCGATCGTCCTTGCGATCCCCCAGATCGGCCTCGATCTGCTCACCAATACGCCGGTGAAGTTCGTGCCGCTCGCGCTTCAACATGCTGTCGTGGGCGACCAGCTGAATGATGTGCTGCCGAAAACGATAGACAGGCTCTGGTAGCAGCCGGACCTGCTCGATAAGCCCCAGCGCCAATGCCGGGCGGAGCTGAGCCGCCGGCGGCTGGTCCGTTTCAATCAGGTGGCGCAACAGGCTCCATTCGAATTGCCGGCCGATCGCTGATGCTGTCTGGAGGAGCGTCCGCAGGTCAGGTTCGAGCCGGTCGAGGCGCGCGCGAACGAGTGCCTCGAGCGACCGCGGCAAAGCGGCGTGGTCAATTCCGGCCGGTGAGGTGAGCTGCCCCTCGACGATTTGCAGCTGGCCGTGCTCAATCATCGCCCGAGCAAGTTCTTCGACGAACAGCGGAACGCCGTCGGTGAGCCCCCGGATTACATTGGCCAGCCCTGCGCGCAGGGTGCTTGCGCCGGTCACGGAGATGAGAAGCTCGCCGGTCGCATGGACATCGAGGGGCGGCAGCACGAGCTGGCAACAGTGCACGACGAGCGGCCACACGGGGGCGCCGCTGGGGCGCGCACCGATCACCAGCAGCACACGGCTGTGGGCAATCGCCTCGGCAAGCGGGCCGATCAGCTCTTGGGTGGATTCGTCAGCAAGTTGGAAGTCGTCGATAATGATCGCCAATGGGCGCCTTTCGGCGGCAACCGTGATCACCGCGATCGTCGCCTCGCGAGAGGCGCGGCTCATTGACGCTGCATCCATCTCGTACGGCAACGGTTCCTGCGACCCTGACTGACCGACAAGCCGTGCCAGAATCGGCGCGTAGGGTTCCAGCACCGGAAACGCCGCCTTGATGCCCGCAGCATCAGGCGGAGCGTCCGCATGCTGGCCATTTGGCTGAAACAGCTTGCGCAGCAGGTCGACTATCGGCCCTAGCGGCTTGGCACGTCCAAACGCAGTGCAAGTCGTCTGAAGCAGGATGAACTCGCGTTCAGTGAGCCGGGATACCGCTTCGTGGACGAGCCGGCTCTTGCCCACGCCGGCTTCCCCGACGAGGCTGACTGCTTGGCCTGCCCCCTGGAAGGCTGATGCGATCGCCGCCTCGAGATGACCAAGTTCGGCGGCGCGCCCGCTGAGCCGCGACATGCCGGACACCCCGGCAGCCGCGATCCTATCGCGGACGGAGGTGCGGCCGGTCACAACATATCGCCCGCTGCTCGCCGCTTCGATTTCGAAATAGGCGTCGAGGGAATGCTTCATTTCTGCGGAGATGAAGATCTTTCCCGCCGCAGTATCCTCAATCATCGCCTCGGCCGTCATCCGCAGGTTGCTACTCACCCGAGGCGGCGTTCCGGGAAACCGCGGCGTCGTCACCGCAATCCCGCTTGCAACGCCAAAGCGCGACGCTACCCCCAGCCGGGTCGCGAGCGCTTCGTCCAGCAGCAATGCTTTTTCGATCGCGCGCACCTGGTCGAGCTCGTCTGCCGCGGGAACCCCGAAGACGCAGGTGAAACCAGTGGCGTCGAGTTCCTGGCACAGCGATATGCGGTGATCGAGAACTTGGTGAACAACATCCCTTAGCTCGTCAGTGAACTCATCGACATATTCGGGATCATCGAGCCTGCCAGCGGGGTGGGTCAGCTTTGCCCGTAACACCGTTACCGAGCGCCGCTCACTGCGCACCGGGACCGCAGCGGCGACCGTTGATGTCTCCGCGCCGGATGTCACCGGAGTCACAATCTTCCCCCTGGCGAGTTCGACCAGGTCTCCTACTGAGGGATGGTCGATCCGTCCCGACCAGTTGAATAGCGGAAATGCCTGTACTTCTGAAAAACCGAGCGGGAGATCGCACTGCTCGATCTTGACTGGCAGATAGGTTCCGAGGCGCTGCGCACGGGCGGCCTCCTCTTGTACGAACCGTCCAAGGCCGCCGGTTGAGTTGCGCGTCCAGAGCACCAACACGCACTTGGCGCGATCCAGCTGCTCTGTGATTTCGCTGCGCCACATCTCGCCGGCGCCGATGCGCTGATCCCACCAGACGGAGAAGCCGGATGCCTCGAGAGCCTTAACGAGGCTTTCCGCGACCGCCCGGTCCTCAGTCTTGTAGGACAAGAAGATGTCAGCCAACGCCGTCCTTCCACCTGTCGCGGACGATGATTGCTGAGGAGGGTCGCCTTAATGGCGATCGGATCCCCCGCGACACTCACCCCGTGTGGCGCGATTTTATGTTCTTAATTACGTATTGTCACGAAGGGTTTAAACGCCGTTTTAAAGCCGCGACCTCCGTACAGGCGCGGCATTCCCAATAGCTGTTACTTCGCCGCACCTAGGCTGGCGTAGTGTTGCCTTGCCTTGCGCAGATAATCGAGGACCGCATCTCGCTCGCGAGCGGTCCTGTAATCGTTGCGTGACGAGGCGTCGGCGATCACACGGTCCAGCCACGCCACGAAGTAAACGGCGTCCTCGGGATCAGGAGGTATGCCGCCGGGCAGCTCCAGATACACTGGACTGGTCGTCGCGTAAGGATAGATGTCGAGGATATGAGGGTCCGCGCCGTCATTCCATGCGCGCAGAAGTACCCAGCCGCCAGCATCTGCCGCCAGCTCGCCATCCGCGTCGAGATTGCGGCGATCGCCGGTGAGAGCGAAGGCCTTAACGACCTTCCCGTTCTGCACGAGTTCGAGATGATCGACGGCTACCGGCGAACGCAAAGCGACCCGGTACTTCAGCTCGCCTGGAGTGGTTCGTGAAATCACATCACCCGGGTGTTTGCCCTCCAGCTCGAACCCTAGGAGCGGCCCGTTGCTCGCAAATGTATGGCCGGCCTTCAACGCGGTCTTCAGCGCCGCCGGACTTAATTCCCCACCTGTCTCGAGAAACACGCGGTTCATTCCGACCGGACCGCGCAAGGACGCGTAATTGGCCATCGCATCGGTGCCGGCACCCGTCGGAATGCGATATCCGAGGTTGAGCAAGCGGTACCACATCTTGGCGGTTGCCTTGTGGTCAGAGAAGCCGAGAATCTCGATGTAATCGACCTTGCCATTCGCGACGTCGGCGGGAAGCTCATAGGTAAGCGATTTTTCCTTCGGTGGATCGATGTCGGCATCAAGCGGATGCACGTAGCCGACAAGACCGCCCTGAGCGTGAGCCAAATCGGCAACCGCGCCATTGTCGGGATACGGACTGGCGAGCGCGGTCTCGCGGTACGCGACGTACCCAGGGGTCAGATAATGATCGGAGAGGTATAGCAGCCCGAGATGTCCCCAATAGCTCGTGTGGTATTCCTGCGCGTGCATGATCAGCACGTCACTGCTGCTCGCCGGGTCAGGACCGGCACGGAAGTAGCCGATATCGGGAACCCGCTCCTCCTTGTTCACGATCAGATTGTAGACCGCGTCTAGGTCTTCGGCTCGCGCCTGCCTGACGAGGTTTTCAGGCGTGTTCCGATAGGTGCCGGTATAATTCATGTGGACGTGCAGGTCGGCACTTCGCCACTTGCCGAATGACGCGGGGAGATCGTTGAGCTGGAGCTTCACGGGGATCGTTTGCGCCCCTCCTGCCTCGAGCTTCACGGTCTGCTGCCACGGCAAATAGCGGAAACCACGCTGCACCCAGATGGAGGTTTCGCCTGCCGGCATGTCGAGCGTGCATGTCGCGGGGCAATGAAAATAATGCGTTTCGCTCGACTGCAGCGCACGATCGAAACCGTCATCGGCATGCATCCAGGCTGAAGCCGGCGCTGCGGCCCTGCCGTCGCTTCCAAGTACAGCAACGCGGGCCGGAACGCCGTGGCCTTGCTCATCGCGAATGTCGAGCGTCAGCCGCGCTTCGGCCGTCTTGTATCTGCGCTTGTTTGCGACGATCGTCGTTGTCGCGCCGCCGACATAATCCTGCACGACGAGGCTCGTATTGCCGTGTTCGTTGCTGATGTAGGCGATCCGCTGCCCGTCGGGCGACCAGCGCGCGTTCCAGCGGTCGAAGTTGCCGAAGGTAAGCGGAAGCGGCGCTGCGCCGCCGGGCGTCGTCAGCCAGAGTTGGCGCCATTGTCGGCCATGATAGCTGGCGAACAGCAGCTGCTTGCCGTCTGGCGAGGTCTCCGGCCGAGCACTCCAGCTCGTCTCCTCGCTCAGCACCTTGCGGCAATCCTTGGGATCATCGACCGCCGCCGACCAGATGTCCCCGGTCCCCAAGGCGACTTCCCGGTTGGAAACATAGACGATGCGCTTGCCGTCAGGAGTCCACGACGGATTCAGCGAATGGTCCCAAGCCGAATAATAGTAACGAGAGATGCTGCTCTCGTGCTCGCCCAGCAGCGCGCGGGCGTTGTGCAGCCCGTCCGGTCCGATGTCGCCAATGAACAGATTGAAATGTCCGGTGCCTTGGGTCGACACCCACGCGATGCGCTTCCCATCGGGTGACAGGCGCGGTTCGACATTCACTGCGCCGGCGGAGGTCAGCGGCATCTCGCGGCCGCTCTTGAGATCAAGACGCCACAGCTCGATCGAGCCGCCATTGTAGCGACTGAAGACCACGCCGCGGCCATCCGGGTCGACGTCCGGCTGGTAATCATAGGCGGCGTGTGGATGCGTGAGCTCTACGGCTTCGTCCGAGCCAATCGCCTGCCGCCAGAGCGACCCACCCATGCTATAGATAAGGGCGCTGCCGTCTGGCGTGAAACTCGCACTCGAAGGACCGCTCGACAGCTGCGGGATGTAGAGCTCGCGCCAGTAATAGCTGTGCGGAAGGTCCACCTGCTTGAGCACCGGCTCGCGTCCGGCCTCGACGGCGGTGCTTGCGGCAAGCAGCAGAAGTGCCAGCGCGAGGGGTCCAGTCCTCATGGGTTACGCGCCCGCACCGTTCGAAATTCGATCCGCTTCTCGTTGATCGTGCTGCGGACGATGCGATGCACGAAGATCCCCGGCGTGTGCACGCAATCTGCATCGATGGCGCCGGGTTCGACCAACTCCTCCGCTTCGACGACCGTCACTTCGGCGGCCGTGGCCATCACCGGATTGAAATTCCGGGCGGTCTTGCGGAATTGGAGATTGCCTTCCGTGTCCGCTCGCCAGGCCTTGATGATGGCAAGGTCGGCCCGAAGCCACGCCTCGCGGACGTAAAGCTGGCCATCGAATTCTTCCTGTGGCTTTCCGTCGGCTACAACCGTTCCGACACCGGAGCGCGTGTAAAAAGCCGGAATTCCCGCGCCGCCCGCACGGATGCGCTCGGCAAGCGTGCCTTGCGGATTCAATTCAAGTTCCAGCTCGCCCGCGAGATATAGCTGCTCGAACAGCTTGTTCTCGCCGATGTACGACGAGATCATCTTGCGGATCTGCCGCGTCTGCAGGAGGTGCCAAAGCCCGAATCCGTCGGCTCCGGCATTGTTGGAGATGACCGTCAGGTCCTTCACCCCTGCGGCTTTGATCTCCGGGATCAGGCTCTCGGGATTGCCCGCCAGGCCAAACCCTCCGGACATGATCGTCATTCCATCGCGAAGCAGGCCTTGCAGCGCGGCTCTGGGCGAATCGTAGGTCTTGTTCACAGCGAGCCGAAGATCGTGCGGCTCTGCTCACGCATGAACTGCGGGACGTACCAACTCCCGAGACCGCCCTTCCCCGTCGTGCCCGATCCTTTCCAGCCGCAGAACGTCTGGAATCCCGGCCAGGCGCCGGTCGTCGCGCCGCTGGCGCGGTTGGCGTAGAGCACGCCGGCTTCGATCCTATTTAGAAAGTGGTCGAGTTCAGCCTTGTCCTGTGTATAGACGCCGGCAGTGAGGCCGAACGCGCTCCGGTTTGCGTCGGCGATTGCGTCGTCCAGATTGTCGAACGGCAACACGCTGATGAAGGGGACGAATAGCTCGTCGCGATTGATGCGGTGATCAGGGTCGAGCCCACGAACGACTGTCGGTGCGACATAAGGGCCGCGGTCGAACAGCCCGCCGGTCAGCTTCTGGCCGCCCGCCACTATCGACCCAGTTGCCGCCGCCTCCTGTGAAGCGGTGGCAAATCGGTTCAGTGCGTCCTCATTGATGACGGGGCCCATGAAGACTTGCTGCTGACGCGGATCGCCAACGACGAGCTTGCCGGTCGCTGCGACGAGACCATCCAGGAAGTCATCGACAATAGCGCGCGCGACATAAGCTTTCGAAGCAGCGCTGCATTTCTGACCGGAAAGGCCAAACGCCGAGCGAACGATCCCTGAGGCGGCGGTGGCGAGATCCGCACTCGCGGTGACGAACGCCGGGTTCTTTCCGCCCATCTCGCACAGTACCGGACGCATAGCCGTCGACGCAGCAGCGTGACGAAAGATCGTCATCCCGACCGCGTTCGAGCCGGTGAAGGCAAAGCCGTCCAGCTGCGGATGATTGACCAGCGCCTTGCCGGTCTCCTCGCCGCCGTATACGAGGTTGACCACGCCGTCCGGCAGCCCACCTTCGACCAGCGCTTCGATGACGAGCCGTCCGGTCAGACCGGCAGCATCACTCGGCTTGAAAACTACAGTGTTCCCGGCGACTAGCGCCGCCGACATCATTCCGATCGAGAGCGCGACGGGGAAATTGAAAGGCGCGATGACGGCGAACACACCATAGGGGCGCAGCACGACACTGCACTTTTCGGCCGACGACGCGCCCGGCTTTTCTTCGCGGAAGCCGTCGGTGC
>JBEDUM010000098.1:0-36832 GCA_040414585.1 Sphingomicrobium sp.
AATGGTGGGCGTGGCAAGGATTGAACTTGCGACCCCTGCGATGTCAACACAGTGCTCTACCACTGAGCTACACGCCCACCGATGTCGGCAAAGGCCGTCAGGAAAGCGGCATTTAGGGATGTGATACGCGCGGCGCAACAGGCGTTTGCGCGGGTTTACAGACGGCCGTGCTGGTCTTCCGTCTGGAACATCCGATCGACCTCCATGACAAGGTCTTTCAGGTGAAACGGCTTTGAGAGGAGCTTGGCCTCGGGCGCCGTACGACCGCCCTGCAAGGCCACTGCGGCGAAGCCGGTGATGAACATGACCCGAATCGACGGGTCAATCGCGCTCGCCTTTTGAGCCAACTCAATCCCATCCATTTCCGGCATCACGATGTCGGTAAGGAGCAGGTCGAACCGTTCGGTCTCAAGCAGCGGCATGGCCTCAGTGCCGCAGCCAACTGCCGACACCTCATACCCGACGCGTTGAAGCGCGCGCTGCAAATATTCGCGCATCGACGTGTCGTCTTCGGCCAGAAGGATTCTCGCCATGAAGCTTCTATGCTCTGTTCATTTGATTTTTGCCAGAAGCGAATAACGCTCTCGAGCGTTGCAGCGCCTCAATAGCCGTCTTAATCTGGGACGAATTTGTGCACGAACCACCGCTTTCCAAGCCGATCGTCACCTCGCCGCGAGGCGAGCTTCCAGTCATTTTGTCCGTTCCACACTCCGGCCGAGACTATCCCGACTGGCTTCTCGCGATGGCCTCAGCGGGCAAGCCGTCGCTTACCGCTCTCGAGGACCCGTTCGTCGATCGCCTGATCTGGCGGGCCCGGCAACGCGGTTGCGGCGCGGTGATCGCCCGCGCTCCTCGCGCGGCGGTAGATTGCAATAGAGCCGAAGATGAGGTCGATCCTTCGGTGATCGACGGAGTTCGTCGTAGCCGCGTCACCGCACGGGCTCGCGGTGGGCTCGGGATCGTCCCCGCGCGCACGCAACAGCACGGCTATCTTTGGCGGCGTGCCATCAGCCAATGCCAGCTCGAGGAACGCATTGAACAAGCCCACAGGCCATACCATCGTGCGATCGAGGAACAGATCGGCCATCTCGTGGATCGGTTCGGCTGTGCGCTCCTGCTCGATTGCCACTCGATGCCCGCGCCGCCTGCAGGTGTTCCGCCGGTGGTGTTCGGCGACTGCCGAGGGAGAACCGCCGACGCATGGCTAAGCAGCGAGGCGATCGCGGTGGCAAATCGCTGCGGCTTTCAGGCTCGCCTCAACGATCCCTTCGCAGGCGGCCATGTGATCGAACGGCATGCTAGCCCGGCCCGGGGAGTGCATGCGCTGCAGATCGAGCTCGACCGCCGCTGCTATCTCGATCAGGCGCTCAAGGACCCGGGACCCGGATTCAACAAGGCGGCCTTCCTCATCGAAACGCTTGCCGTTGAGCTGGGCGCCGCGTTGCTCGGACAGCAGTTCGCGACAGCGGCCGAATAACTAAACCGTGGCGGGCGCGGGCTGCGGCACCTGAGCAGGCGCCTTGCCCTGCTGCATTTGGCGCCCGAAGACGTCGCGCATCTGAGCGAGCGAGAAGAGATGCGCATAGAGCAATGGCAGCATGCCGTTCTGATTCATCTTCCTCAGCTCGTCGCCGCGAAGCTCACGCAGCTTGTCTTCGTCGATCATCCTGAAACCGCGATAGACGAACGGCTGCTCATAGCCTTCCGGTTGGATCGCTACTTCGCCGTCCATCAATAGGCCACTCTTCTGGATGTCCTGCATGAACGCCGCCGTGCGCTGACCGGCGGCCTCGAACTGCTCGCAGAACTGCAGGATCGCCTTGGTGGCCTCGCTCGGCTGGTCGCCCTCGAACAGGGCCTCTCCTTCGCTGAAGTCGCCCACAGCGCCTGACGTCGGATCGAAGCAAAGCGAAAGCTCGTCGCTGTCAGGCCGCAGGCGCGCAAGAAGGAACGGATACCGGCGAATATAAGCGGGAACGTAAATCGACGGATCGATGAGGCGCCCCTCCTCATTGAGGAAGACGTTGACGCCCTCATTGAGGCCCATCAGCGCCATCGGAATCGGGCTCTCACCAATCGAAAAGACGATCGGGTAGTGCCGCTGGACAAGCGTGAATTCGTCGACCGTCAGCGGGATGGCATGCGTCTTTGCGACTTGCTTCATGTCGGCGGCGGGCCGGACGTGCATCTTGCCATGCTGGGTGACATTGAGCGGCTCGATGCCTTCATAGAAAAGCGGCAAACTCTGGTTCGGGGCGGAACTCGCCATCCTGATCGTCTCCTGGGGACCGGTTGATCGGCCTCGCGCATCGCGAGACAGCCGAGAAGCAATTCGAGCGCGCATCTATTGGCCTCGGGCGGATTAGGCAAGCGGTGCTCCTCCACGAAGCTGACTTGCCGGGACTCGCCAGTTCATTGATTATTCAAGGCTTCACTGCGAAGCCGCGGGGGGCGAAGAGCGGGCGGATCGTGACAGGCTAAGTGACTCCGGGGACAATATTGAGCTTCATTCCATGGCTCGTCGGCATCTTTGCCGCCGAGCCCTTGGCAATGCAGCAAACGGTCACGCGGCTCGTCGTGCAGGACGAGGTCATCCTCCGTGTTCCCGTGCAGCCACGGCCGCTCGGTCCACAAATTGAATGGATCGAGCACAAAGCACCCAAGTGCATCCCTGCCGGAATGATCCGCGCCGCGGTCCTTTCGGGTCCAGAGCAGGTCGACTTCATCATCACCGGCGGTGCCCGCGTGCGTGCAAAGCTCGATGAAGACTGCCCGGCGCTCGATTTCTACGGTGGTTTCTATCTCCAGCCGGAGGACGAACAGGTCTGCGCGGGGCGCGATGCAGTCCATTCCCGCATAGGTGGAAGCTGCACCATCTCGAAATTCAAGCAACTCATCCCTAAGTTCAAAGGCTAGAGCTTTCTTGACACCGCCGTGGTGGCGACATAGCCGTTTTGCTGCTAGCCGCACTGGCCTGAAAGAAGCGCGAGCTCACCCCTTTTATCCGGATATTCAATGCCTTTTGCCGCACTCGGCCTATCTGACGAATTGGTGAAAGCCGTCTGCGACAGCGGCTATAGCGAACCCACGCCGATCCAGCGCGCTGCCATCCCGTCCGTGCTCATGGGCAAGGACCTGATCGGTATCGCCCAGACGGGCACCGGCAAGACCGCCGGCTTCGTCCTGCCAATGATCGACATCCTGCATCACGGCCGAAGCCGGGCGCGGATGCCGCGCTCGCTAATCCTCGAGCCGACGCGCGAGCTCGCGATGCAGGTCGCCGAGAATTTCGAGAAGTACGGCAAATATCATCCGCTCTCGATGGCGCTGCTGATGGGCGGCGTTCAGATGGGCGATCAGGTGAAGGCGCTCGAGAAAGGCGTCGACGTGCTGATCGCAACTCCCGGTCGGCTGATGGACCTGTTCCAGCGCGGCAAGATAATGCTCAATGATTGCAACCTGCTCGTGATCGACGAAGCTGACCGCATGCTCGACATGGGCTTCATCCCGGACATCGAGGAAATCTGTTCCAAGCTACCGAAATCGCGGCAGACCTTGCTCTTTTCGGCGACGATGCCGCCGCCGATCCAGAAGCTGGCCCAACGATTCCTCAACGATCCCAAACGCGTCGAGGTAGCGCGGCCCGCGACGGCGAATATCAACATCGAGCAGAAGCTGGTCGAAGCCAAGGCTGACAAGAAGCGCGACGTCCTCAAGGAGATCCTACGTTCGAGGGAGGTCCGCAACGCCATCATCTTCGCCAACCGCAAGACGACGGTTCGCGAGCTGGCGACAAGCCTCAAACGCTCGGGCTTCGCCGTCGGCCAGATCCACGGCGATATGGAACAGCCCGAACGCATCGCCGAATTCGACCGCTTCAAACGGGACGAGATCAACATTCTCGTCGCTTCCGACGTGGCCGCCCGCGGCCTTGACGTCAAAGGCGTCAGCCATGTCTTTAACTTCGACGTTCCCTGGCAGCCCGACGATTATGTCCACCGAATCGGGCGCACGGGCCGGGCGGGCGCCAAGGGTGTCGCGATCACGCTGGCCACTAGGGACGATGCCGAGCTGATCGAGCGCATCGAGAAGCTTACGGGCCACAAGATCCCGCGCATAAGTGTGGCCCAGCCGGCGCAGAATGAGTCGGCGAAGCCTGAGCCGAAGAAGGCGGAGTCCAAGAAGCCGGAACTGAGGCGTCAGGATGAGCTTGCCCGCGCGGACGAGCGGTCGCCCGTCGTCGAGGACATCCAGTCCGAGTGGAACGGTCCGCTACCGAGCTTTCTCTCGGTGAGCGCCGTTTAGGCGCTCATCAGCGGAAGCTCCCTATCGCTGAGCGCGGTGTAATCCCTGACACTGGAAAGCTCGGCGCGGGCTCCCTAGCTCCTTTGCGGGTTGGAGATGCATAGGAGCCGTAATGACCGAATACATTCCCCCTAAAGTCTGGACCTGGGACCAACCCAGTGGCGGCGAGTTCGCAGGCATCAACCGCCCGATTGCCGGCCCCACACATGAGCAGGAGCTGCCGGTCGGAAAGCATCCTTTCCAACTCTATTCACTGGCCACTCCGAACGGTCAGAAGGTGTCCATCATGTTCGAGGAGCTTCTCGAGCGCGGCCACGAGGACGCGGAGTACGACGCCTGGCCGATCCGTATCGGCGACGGCGACCAGTTCGGCAGCGGCTTCGTCGACATAAATCCGAACTCGAAAATCCCGGCACTCCTCGATCGTACCGGCCCCGAACCGGTCCGCGTGTTCGAATCCGGAGCAATCCTTCTCCACCTCGCCGAGAAGTTCGGTGAGTTCCTGCCCGCCTCTCGTACCGAACGTGCCGAGACACTTTCCTGGCTTTTCTGGCAAATGGGTGCTGCCCCCTTCCTCGGCGGCGGCTTTGGCCATTTCTTCGCTTACGCGCCCGAGAAGTTCGAATATCCGATCAACCGCTACGCAATGGAGGCGAAGAGGCAGTTCGACGTGCTGAACCGCCGGCTCGCTGAAAGCGAGTATATCGGCGGCCCTCATTATACGATTGCCGACATCGCCATCTGGCCCTGGTACGGCGGCCTTGCGCTTGGACGCAGCTATGAAGGTGCGAACGTCTTCCTTGCGACCCATGAGTACGAGCATCTGATGCGCTGGGCGAAGCAGATCGATGCGCGTCCGGCGGTGAAGCGCGGCCGCATCGTGAACAAGCTGAGCGGCGACGAGAGCGAGCAACTGCACGAGCGCCACGACGCCAGCGACTTCGATCTTCGGACCGAAGACAAGATTCGCGGGATCGCTGCGGACGAGACGGCCGCCGTCAAAGACGACGCAATTTAGTGACTTCCCTCCCCGGGAAGGGAGGGATTGAGGGTGGGTGCGAATGAACGGGCTCAATGTCCGTGATTGAACTTCTTCAACGGCATGAGCCGCTTCAGAAGCACCGGAGGGGATTCAAGCGCGGCGGTACCGCCCCAGAAATTCGCGCGCGAACTCATTCAACCGCTGCTCCGAAATCGCATCTCGCAGGCCCTGCACCAAACGCTGATAGAACCACAGATTGTGCTGGGTCATCAGCATGGCGCCGAGGATCTCCCCCGATTTTACGAGGTGGTGGACGTAAGCCCGCTCGAACTTGGTGCACACCGAGCATGGGCAGCCGGGCTCGATTGGCTCCTGGTCCTCTGCGAACCGAGCATTGCGCATGTTGATCGGACCGTCGGCGGTGAACGCCTGCCCGGTTCGGCCCGATCGCGTCGGAAGCACGCAATCGAACATGTCGATCCCACGCCGAACTGCCTCGACGATGTCGTCCGGCTTGCCAACGCCCATTAGGTAGCGCGGCTTGTCGGCTGGGAGCATGTCGACGGCAAAGTCGAGACAGCCGAGCATCGCCTCCTGACCTTCCCCGACCGCAAGCCCACCGACAGCATAACCGTCGAAGCCGATGTCGATCAGCGCTCCCGCCGACGCCTGGCGCATATCCTCGTCGAGCGCGCCCTGCTGGATTCCGAAAATCGCCGCCCGCTCTGCATGTTCGCCGCCGCGATCGAACTCTTCGCGTGAGCGCTTTGCCCACCGGATCGATCGCTGCATCGCTTCTCGTTGCTCCACCCCCGTCGAAGTCGTCGGCACTAGCTGATCGAACTGCATGACGATGTCGCTGTCGAGCAGCCGCTGCACCTCAATTGAGCGCTCCGGCGAAAGCATGTGCCGCGACCCGTCGAGATGGCTCGCGAAGGCGACACCCTCCTCCGCGACCTTCGTCAACTCACTGAGGCTCATCACCTGATAGCCGCCGCTGTCTGTGAGGATCGGTCGATCCCAACCCATGAAATTGTGCAGCCCGCCGAGCTTCGCCACGCGCTCGGCGCCCGGCCGGAGCATCAGGTGATAGGTATTGCCGAGGATGGCATCGGCGCCGCTTGCCCGTACTTCCTCCGGCCGCATTGCCTTGACCGTTGCCGCGGTGCCCACCGGCATGAACGCGGGCGTCCGGATCTCGCCGCGCTGCATCGCGATCCTGCCGGTGCGTGCAGTGCCATCGGTGGCAGCGATGTCGAAGCTGAAGCGGGGCATTTCCGGCTAGGCCTTAGCGCAGGCGCCTGAGGAGGCAATCACGAGCCTTCAACCTGCGGGCCGTCAATGCTCACGTAACCACGCTTGTGAACCTGATCCTCATAGCCCGAGGGAATAGTCATGGAGCTCGTCAAGGATAGCTCGCAATGGCTACAGTCGCGAAAAAGGAATCGCAGTCGCGTGAAGGTGCGCGGAAGCGCGTTCTCGTACGCGGTACGCTGTTCACCCCGATGGGCGATCACACCGTCTGGGTGCGGGACGTTTCGCCAGGTGGAGCGCTCGTTTCGGCCAAAAGCCACCTTCCGACCAATTGCGACGTGATCTTCAAGCGCGGCGATGTCTTCGTCGCGGCTCACGTAGCTTGGTCCGATGAGACCGGCGCAGGCGTCAATTTCTATCGTGAGCTCAGCGAGCGGGAGGTCGTTGCAGCTACCCTGCCTCTTCCCACCCTCAATCACTGATCATCGGCTCGGTAGCAGCAAACTCGCATCGCCGTAGGAATAGAAGCGATATCCCGCCTCTATCGCGTGCGCGTAGGCCGCCTTCATGACGTCCAGACCCATTAGCGCGCTCACCAACATGAACAGGGTCGACTTCGGCAGGTGAAAGTTGGTGATCAGTCCGTCGATCGCCTTGAAGCGATAGCCAGGCGTGATGAAGATTGCCGTATCGCCTTCGAAAGGACCGATCGTTCCGGTCTCGTCGGCCGCGCTTTCGAGTAGGCGCAGGCTGGTCGTCCCGACGGCGATCAGGCGGCCGCCTGACTGACGAACCTCGTTCAGCCTGTTCGCAGTCGGCTCATCGATGCGGCCCCATTCGGCGTGCATGACGTGCCCGGACGTGTCCTCCGTCTTCACGGGCAGGAAAGTGCCCGCGCCGACGTGCAGAGTCAGCATCTCGCGTCCGATCCCGCGCGCGTCGAGCGCTTCGAACAGCCGTGGCGTGAAGTGGAGCGCCGCGGTCGGCGCCGCGACCGCCCCCTCCTCGCGCGCGAACATTGTTTGATAGTCGGACCGATCCTCATCATCCGCCGGGCGCCGCGATGCGATGTAGGGCGGCAGTGGCATGCGGCCCGCACGTTCGAGCAGGATCTCGACAGGCTCATCGCCATTGAAGCGCAGCCGCGCCGAGCCGTCCGGCGCCTTCTCGACCACCTCTGCCGAAACCCCCGCGCCGAATTCGATCGTGTCACCAATCCGCGCCCGCTTGGCATTGCGCAGGAATGCCTGCCATTCGCGCCGGCCCTCACGCTTGTGCAGGGTCGCGCCGATGCTCGCCGTGCCACGACGGCCCTCGAGCTGGGCGGGAATGACCTTCGTATCGTTGAAAACCAGCACGTCACTCGGCTCAAGCAGGTGCGGCAGATCGAGCATTTGCCGGTCCGATATGTCGGCGCCGTGCACGAACAGCAGTCGCGCGCCGTCGCGCGGCCGTGCCGGCCGCAGGGCTATTCGCTCGGCTGGAAGATCAAAATCGAACAGGTCGACGCGCATATCGCGCCGCCCTTAGCGTTACTTCGCCGGCGCTGCAGCCATATCGCCGAGATAGGCCCGAACGATCTTGGTCGGATCGGACGGTGGCTCGCCGGGCGCGATCGCGTCGACCGCATCCATGCCGGCGACCACGCGTCCCCAGATCGTATACTGCCCATTCAACTCGCTGTTCGGCACGAACATGATAAAGAACTGGCTGTTCGCGCTGTCGTAATTATCGCCTTTCCGTGCCGCGGCCACCGTTCCGCGAAGGAAGGGGAGCGGCGAAAACTCGGCCTTGAGGTCGGGCAGGCTCGATCCTCCTTCGCCCGTGCCCTTCGGATCGCCGCCCTGGGCCATGAATCCGGGGATCACGCGGTGGAATGTCAGTCCGTTGTAAAAGCCCTGCCGGACCAAGGTCTGAACGCGCTGAACATGATTAGGCGCAATGTCAGGACGCATCTGGACCTCGATCCTGCCTCCAGTCGACAGCTCCAGGAATAAATGGTTGGATGGGTTCGCCACGACATCGGCCGGCGCCGCGATGCTCGGCTGAGGCGGCACTATGACCTGTGGCGGATGTTTGGCGGCGATGAGCAGAAACGCTGCAAACGGAAGCAGTGACAAGGCCTTGGTGAACATATTCCTCCCCAGGGATCGCGGCCCGGCAAATGGCGCCGGACCGCTGACTTTAGCGTGAACCGCCGTTCAAATGGCGGCGAACGTCCGCGGCGACCGCGGGAGTCACGAACTTGTCGATCGACCCCCCGAACCGCGCGATCTCCTTCACCAGCTTCGAAGCGATCGGCTGCAACGACACGTCGGCCATTAGGAAGATCGTCTCGATATTGTCGTTCAGCTGCTGGTTCATGCCTGCCATCTGGAACTCATATTCGAAGTCCGCGACCGCCCTCAATCCACGCAGGATCGCCATCGCGCCCTGTTGCTCGGCGAAATCCATAAGGAGGGAATCGAACTCAACTACGTCGATATTGCCCGGGATGTCCGCGACCTCGCGCCGAACCATTGCAAGCCGTTCTTCTACGGAGAACATCGGCTCCTTGGACGGATTGGTCGTGACGCCGATCACCAGCTTGTCGACGAGGTGTGCGCCGCGCCTGATGATGTCGAGGTGCCCCAAGGTGATCGGGTCGAACGTCCCCGGATACACTGCGACTTTCATGGCCCTGTCCCCTAGTGGTCGCGCTCTATCGCAAAGCGGGCAATGGCACGAAGCAAATCCGCTTCGCTGCCATGGCTCGACAGATGCTCGATCGCCTGGTTGACCAGGAATCCCGCCTGTTGTCTCGCCCTCTCCTCACCCAGCAACGAGACAAACGTCGCCTTGCCCGCGTGCACATCCTTGCCTGTGCGCTTGCCCGCTGCCGCCTCGTCGCCGCTGAAGTCGATCAGATCGTCCGCGATCTGGAAGGCAAGACCGATGTTCCGTGCATAGCCGCGATAGGATGTCCGCGCCTCGGGCGGAAGCTTGCCCATGATGCAGGCCGCCTCCACTGCGTATTCGATCAACGCCCCGGTCTTCAGCTGCTGAAGGCGCGTAATCGCGGAAAGGTCGAGCTGCTCGCCCTCGGCCACCATGTCCATCATCTGGCCGCCCGCCATGCCGTTCGGGCCGGCCGCGCGTGCCAACTCCAGCACCAGTTCGCACCGAACGAAGGGGTCGTCATGGGTCCCGGGATGCGCGAGGATATCGAACGCAAGCGCATGCAGGCTGTCGCCCGCGAGCACCGCCTCCGCTTCGCCGAATTCCTTGTGGACGGTCACCTTCCCACGCCTCAAGTCCGCATCGTCCATGCATGGCAAATCGTCGTGAATCAGGGAATAGACATGGATCGCCTCAATCGCGCAGCCGACACGAAGGGCACGCTGAGGATCGATGGCAAACAGCCGCGACGCTGCGACGGTCAGCAGTGGGCGCAGCCTCTTGCCGCCACCGATCGCTGCGTGGCGCATCGCTTCGTACAGGCGATCCCTGCTGTCGCCTGTCGGCGCGAGAAGCTGCGAGAAGAACTTGTCGACTTCGGTGCGGACCCGCGCGCCCTCCGCCTTCAGCTCCTCGGCCAATCGATCGACGGTCTCAACCGGCATCGAACGGCTTGAGGCCGACGGGTTTGCCGTCACTCCCGAAGGCGATCTGCTCGATGCGCGCTTGCGCGTCCTTGAGCCGCGCTTCGCAATGGCGTTTAAGGCGGTCTCCCTCCTGGTAGAGTTCGATCGACCGGTCGAGCGGCGCCTCTCCTTTCTCGAGCGTGCGCACGATCTCCTCGAGACGCGCGAGCGCCGCCTCGAAGCTCAGCTGGCTGACGTCTGTTTCGGCAGTAGCCATGGGCGGACTTGTGGTCGCGGCGGCGGTTCAAATCAAGCGAGCGGCTATTCGACCGGCGTGTTCTTGAAAGGATCGCGAATGCCCGGGACGACCTCGTCACGAAGCGCCTCATCGCCGGCTCCCGCAAGTGCTGCTTCTGCGTCCCGCGCATGCTGCTCGCGCTCATGGCGGAGCTGTTCGATCAACGCTTCGCGGTCGCTGTCGAGACGCGTATCGGTCGGTGCCTGCATGCCAGCGGCCTTTGCTGCCTTCGCAACAGACGCATCCAGTTCGCGCTGTGTCGTCAGGCCAAGAGTCACCGGGTCCTTCGGCGTAATGTTCGCCATGTTCCAGTGCGTGCGGTCACGAATGGCCGCAATCGTCGTACGCGTCGTGCCGATCAGCTTGCTGATCTGGCCGTCACTGACTTCGGGATGGTTTTTGATGATCCAGGCGATTCCGTCCGGCTTGTCCTGGCGCTTCGAAACCGGCGTGTAGCGCGGGCCCCGCGTGCGGCGGACCGGGTCGGGCGCCTTGATAATCTTGAGGTGATAATCGGGGTCCTTCTGGCCCTTCTCAATCTCCTCGTGGGTCAGCTCGCCGGCGCGGATTGGGTCGCGCCCGGTCAGCTTCGTCGCAGCGGTGTCATCGGCGATCGCCTGAACCTCGAGGATGTGAAGTCCGCAGAACTCGGCAATCTGCTCGAAGGTGAGCGACGAATTGTCGACCAGCCAGGCAGCGGTCGCGTGGGGCATCAGGGGCTGGGCCACTGCGCTATCTCCATGTCTAGAAACAAATTGGGCCGCCCCTCACGGAGCGGCCAGCTTGGCGAGCGATTTAAACCCGCACTGCCGTTGGGGCAAGGGCCGTCAAGCGTCGATCGCGAGATACCGCGGGAGGCCCTTGATATGTTCCACCCACTCCAGCACGTGAGGATAGTGGGTGAGATCGAAATCGGCGTCCCCCGCGACGTGCGTGTACGCGAAGAGGCAGATGTCGGCGAGACTCATCGCATCGCCAACGAACCACTCCCGCGCTGTCAGATGCTCATCCATGAGCTTGAGTGCCGCGATGCCCGCCGTGCGTTTGGGAGTCATCTGCAGGCGTTGCAGTTCGGTTAGCTGGTCGACCCCGACCTCGTGCATCCAGAAGCGCAAGGTCGCGATGTTCGGTTCGTGATTGTACTGCTCCCAGAACATCCATCGCAGCATGTCGGCATGATCGAACCGCTCGGTCGGAATGAGGCTGGAACCTTCAGCAACAAAATAACAGGCTGCGTTGCTCTCGGGGATGAAGCGGTTCCCGACCTGGAGAACCGGGATGCGCCCGTTTGCGTTCACCTTGGCCAGAAACTCGGGCGTACGCGTCTCGCCCTGGGTGATGTCATATTCGCGGCGCTCAAGATGTATTCCGAGCAGAGCAGCGGTGAGGCGGACCTTGTAGCAATTCCCCGACAGCGAATATTCGTGAAGGATCAGCGGCTCACTCATTGTGTCACCTCCAGCACAATCTTCCCGACATGCCCGCCGCTTTCCATTAGCGCATGCGCGGCCGCCGCCTGAGTGAGGGGGAAGATACTGTCGATCACCGGCCGAAGCTTGCCACCCTCGACATAGGGCCAGACAGAAAGGCCGATCTCGTCGGCGACCATGGTCTTGAACTCGACGGAACGGCCACGAAGCGTCGATCCCGTAAGGGTCAATCGTCGCCGCATGATTTCGGGGATGACAAGCTCCGCCTTCGGTCCGCGCTGGAAAGCGATGGATACATGACGGCCATCGTCGACGAGCGCCTGCAGGTTGCGTGGCAGATAATCGCCGCCGACCATGTCGAGCACGACTGCGACGCCCTTGCCTTCGGTCGCTTCCTTGACCGCCGCGACGAAGTCCTGCGTGCGGTAATTGACCGCTAAAGCGGCGCCAAGCCCCCTTGCGCGGGAGCATTTTTCATCCGTTCCGCACGTGACGATGACCTTGAGACCGAATAACTCTCCGAGTGCGATCGCCATGGTCCCGATGCCACTCGTGCCGCCATGGACCAGCACCCAGTCCCCGTCCGCGGCAAAGCCGCGCTCGAACAGGTTCACCCAAACGGTGAACAATGTTTCCGGCATCGCAGCCGCTTCGACGATCGAGATGGCATCCGGCACAGGCAGACAGGTGCCGGCGGGAGCAAGGCAATATTGCGCGTAGCCGCCGCCGGCGACGAGGGCGCAGACATTGCTTCCTACCTTCGGACCGACCCCCTCGCCCAATGCCACCACCTCGCCCGCTATTTCGAGGCCCAGGATGTCGGGCGCTCCGGCGGGCGGCGGGTAGAGGCCGCGGCGCTGCAATATGTCGGGCCGGTTCACGCCGGCGGCGGCGACCCTCACCAGCACCTCACCGGGTCCTGGCTGCGGCACTGGCCGCTCGACCAGCGCCAGTTCCTCGGCGCCGTCGGGCTGCGGAGCGACGACGCACATCATCGTTGAAGGGATTTCGGCCACGTCGCGCGCTTATTGACAGCGGCGCCGCATGGGTCAACGATTCAACCCATGGACCTCGAAGAACTTTTTCCAAGCAAGCCCGGCGACCCGCTGGTCGAGCTTGCAAAACAGGATCTCGACCCCATGTCGATTGAGGAGCTGCAAGCTCGTATCGAAGCGCTCAAAGTCGAGATCGCTCGCGTCGAAGAGCACATGCAACGGGCTCAAACGCACCGCTCTGCCGCTGAAGAGCTGTTCAAGAAGTCATAGCCGGCCGAGCTTGTCGAAGCGCCTACTCACGATGAACGGGACGGTAAACGGCCCGTTCACCCTTTGCACATCTCTCGGCGTTACTAATCTGGGGAAAAGAAGGGACACGGCTCTTGATTGCCGCGTTCCAGCGTATGACATTCCATTCAAAGCCCGCGGGCACCCTCCGTGGGCACGGAGTACGATGCTAAATGCCTAGTTTTGCTCGCGAACTCGAACAGACCCTCCACAATGCACTGGGGGAAGCCAGCCGCCGCCGGCATGAGTATGCGACCCTTGAACATCTTCTCATTGCTCTGATCGATGACGAGCATGCGTCGAAAGTGATGACCGCCTGCGGTGTAAGTCGCGACGAGTTGCGCGCCAGCGTGAAGCAATATCTCGATAATGAGCTCGGCGCCCTGGTCGCCGACAGCGCCACCGATCCGACGCCCACGAGTGGCTTTCAGCGGGTCGTTCAGCGGGCGATCCTTCATGTCCAGTCGTCGGGCCGCGACGAGGTCACGGGCGCTAACGTGCTCGTCGCCCTGTTCTCGGAGCGCGAGAGCTATGCGGTCTATTTCCTGCAGCAGCAGGACATGAGCCGCCTCGATGCCGTCACCTACATCAGCCACGGCGTCGGGAAGGGCGAGAGCGCGGCCGAGCCCCGCCCGCCCGAAGGCACCGAGGACAAGACCGAGAAAGAAGGCGGAAAGAAGGAGTCCGCCCTCAAGCAGTTCACCGTCGACCTCAACGAGAAGGCCAAGGCCGGCAAGGTCGATCCGCTGATCGGCCGCATGCCCGAGGTCGACCGCACAGTGCAGATCCTCTGCCGCCGGTCCAAGAACAATCCGCTGTACGTCGGTGACCCCGGCGTCGGTAAGACCGCCATTGCCGAAGGTCTCGCGCGCAAGATTGTCGAGGGTGACGTCCCCGACGTGCTCAAAGGCGCGACGATCTACGCGCTCGACATGGGCGCACTGCTTGCCGGCACCCGCTACCGCGGCGATTTCGAAGAGCGGTTGAAGAGCGTCGTCGCGGAGCTTGAGAAGATGCCGAACGCGATCCTCTTCATCGACGAGATCCACACTGTGATCGGGGCCGGCGCAACCTCGGGCGGCGCGATGGACGCGTCGAACCTGCTGAAGCCCGCGCTCTCCAACGGCGCGATCCGCTGCATCGGCTCGACGACCTACAAGGAGTTCCGCAACCACTTCGAGAAGGATCGCGCGCTGCTGCGCCGGTTCCAGAAGATCGACGTCAACGAGCCGACGGTCGAGGACACGATCAAGATCATCGCGGGCCTCCGCTCATCCTTCGAAGGCCATCACCACGTTCGCTACACCCCGGACGCGATCAAGTCGGCGGTCGAGCTGTCGGCGCGTTACATCCATGACCGCAAGTTGCCCGACAAGGCCATCGACGTGATCGACGAGGTCGGCGCCATGCAGATGCTGGTGCCGCCGAGCCGGCGCAAGAAGATCATCACGCCGAAGGAGATCGAAGCCGTGGTCGCGACCATGGCGCGCATTCCTCCGAAATCGGTTTCGGCCGACGACAAGCAGGTGCTCGAGCATCTCGAGGCGGACCTGAAGCGCGTCGTCTTCGGCCAGGACCTCGCGATCGAAAAGCTCGCCAGCGCGATCAAGCTGTCGCGTGCGGGCCTCCGAGATCCCGACAAGCCGATCGGCAACTATCTGTTCTCCGGTCCGACCGGCGTCGGCAAGACCGAGGTCGCGCGGCAGCTCGCCTCGATCATGGGCATCCCGCTGCAGCGGTTCGATATGTCCGAATATATGGAGCGGCACGCAGTCAGCCGGCTGATCGGCGCGCCTCCCGGTTATGTTGGATACGACCAGGGCGGTCTCCTGACCGATGCGGTCGACCAGCACCCGCACAGCGTGCTCCTGCTCGACGAGATCGAGAAGGCGCATCCGGACCTGTTCAACATCCTGTTGCAGGTGATGGACCATGGCAAGCTGACCGACCATCACGGCAAGACGGTCGATTTCCGCAACTGCATCCTCATCATGACGACCAATGCGGGCGCGGCCGACATGGCGCGCGAAAGCATCGGCTTCGGTGCTGCTACGCGTGAGGATGCGCAGGAGGACGCCGTCAAGAAGATGTTCACGCCGGAGTTCCGCAACCGCCTCGATGCGATTGTGCCGTTCAGCTACCTGCCGCCGGCAGTCGTGGCGCGGGTCGTCGACAAGTTCATCCTGCAGCTCGAGCTGCAGCTTGCCGACCGCAACGTTCACATCGAGCTGGACGATGAGGCGCGCAAGTGGCTGGTCGATCGCGGCTACGACAAACTCTACGGCGCGCGCCCGATGGGCCGCCTCGTCCAGGAGAAGATCAAGCAGCCGCTCGCCGAGGAGCTTCTGTTCGGCAAGCTGGTCAACGGCGGCGAGGTCAAGGTCCGCATCAAGGACAATGCACCCGCCTTCGAGCTCACCCCCGCGCCGCCCAAGGCGACCAAGGGCAAGAACGGCAAGGCCAAGGCTGACAAGGTCCCCGTCGCTAAGGCCAAGAAGAAAGCCGGCGGCGAAGCGCCAGCGGCGGAATAACCTCAGTTCAGACAAGGGCCGGGACCAAAATCCCGGCCCATTTTTATGCGGGGATCGGCGGCAGCTGCACCTTGAACTCCGCCGCCTCCTCCGACCCATCGGTCGTATCGCCCTCGCTGTAGCTATGCGCCCCCGCGCCGGCGAGATGGCCGCCCTGCACGATCAGATATTCCTCGCGGATCGGGCGTCCTTCGAAGAAGCACTCGAGGATCTCGCGCGTGCCTGCCGCGTAGCGTGCCTGCGCCGACAAGGACGTGCCCGAGATATGCGGCGTCATCCCGTGATGCGGCATCGACCGCCACGGATGGTCGCGTGGCGCCGGCTGCGGGAACCAGACGTCGCCCGCATAACCGGCAAGGTGGCCGCTCTCTAGCGCCGCGGCGACCGCGTCGCGGTTGACGATCTTTCCGCGCGCCGTATTCACGAGATAGGCGCCGCGCTTCATCCGCGCGATCATCGCCGCATCAAACAAATTTTCGGTCTTGGGATGAAGCGGCGCATTGATCGTCACGACGTCGCACAGTGGCAGCATGTCTGCGACATTCTCATGGTACGTCACACCCAGTTCTTCTTCGACCGCGCGCGGAAGCCGGTGCGGATCGAAATAGTGAAGATGAACATCGAAGGGTTTGAGGCGCCGGAGAACGGCCGTTCCAATGCGCCCGGCTCCGACCGTGCCGATGTGCATGCCCTCGATGTCGTAGGACCGCGCCGCGCAATCGGCGATGTCCCAACCGCCGCGCTTCACCACCTCCCATGACGGCAGATAGTTCCGAACGAGCCCGAGGATCATCATGACCACGTGCTCGGAGACGCTGATCGAGTTGCAGTAGGTGACCTCTGCGACCGTGACCCCGCGCTCACTCGCCGACTGCAGGTCGGTATGGTCCGAACCAATGCCTGCGGTAATTACCAGTTTGAGGTTTTGCGCCTTCGCGAAGCGCTCCGTGGTCATATAGGCCGGCCAGAAAGGCTGCGAGATCACGACGTCCGCGTCGATTAGCTCGCGCTCGAACACCGAGTCCGGGCCATCCTTGTCGGACGTGACGACGTACGTGTGTCCCGCGTCTTCCAGGAACTTGCGCAGGCCCAGCTCGCCCGAGACGCTTCCCAATAGTGCGCCAGGCTGGAAGTCTGTCGCGCGAGGCGTCGGCAGTGTCTGGCCGTCGGGATAGTGTTCGATCTTGGGAAGGTCGTCGCGGGGGTAGCTTGTCGGATAGCCGTCGACCGGATCGTCGTAGAGGACGCAGAGGATCTTCGCCATCGTCAGTGCCTCCTTGGTGGATGGCACGCGTTACGGCCGGCCTTGCCGGATGCTCGATGGCGCGCCCTCTATCAGTTTTTGGTTCCTGCGGCACCCTTTCCGCGGCCGACACCGCATGGCGACGTGTCACGAGCCAATCTTGCCCTTCGTTGTCAAATTTGCATTATCTGACGTTGTAACTGCCGTTGCCTTTGGTCTGTAAGCGAGGAGTGGTGCTTAATGCGCATAGACGCGGTGGCGCGGGAAGACATTCCACGCATCATCCTCGAATATGTGAACGGTTCCGACCACCCGGACCTCCAAGTCTATCGACGCGGGATCGACACCGCGGGTGACTATCTCAACGTGTGGCTATGGCGAACCAAGCATTTTTGCGATCTCGGCGGCTTCTACGGAAAGCGCGTTCTCGAAGTCGGATGCGGCTTCGGATGGGATGCGGTCGGCCTCGCGCTGATGGGAGACAACGATGTCGTCGCGTCCGATATCCTCCCCTCTATGGTCGACGGCGTGACCCAGTGCCTTGACGCGATGGCGGCAAAGAAAATCTCGCTCCCGGTCACCCCCTTGCAAGCGGATATCTGCACGCTGACGCTTCCCGACGCATCGTTCGACGGGATTTTCTCGACGGAGGCAATCGAGCACGTCCACGATCTCAAGGCCATGTTCGACAACTGCTTCCGGCTGTTGAAGCCGGGTGGCACACTGCTGCTTGTCAATGACAGCAATCGTTACAACGAGGCGGCGCGTCAGCATTCGTGGGAAGGCTGGACTGAGCGCGACGAAAGTTGGGAACATGTCCAGTGGCTTAAGACTGAGGTTCGCCCGGTCGAACACAAGGATGCCAAACCCTACGGCGTAATGCGCGAAGAGATGATCCGCGCGGCGAACCCCGACCTCAATGACCAGGAAGTTGCCGCCCTGCGCTATGCAACGGCGGGAATGATCAGGCCGGAAATCGAGAATGCGGCGGTGCGGTTCCGACAAGCGGCCAAGCTGCCAGAGCGCGACCCGTTCAGATGGTGCCGCAATCCTGAAACCGGCGAATATTCCGAGCGGTTGCTCGACCCGTTTGACTTACGGGACATGCTCAGTGCGAGCGGGTTCAAGGTCAAGCTGCGGCACGTATATCGCAAGTTTCCGATGCGCCTCTTGAACGGCGTCCGCTTCCGACCGCTGAACGAGCGGCTTTTCGCGGTGCGTGCGCTGTTCGCGCTGGTGGCTGTCAAGCCGCCAGGTTGATCGCAGCGGTTCGTCTCGCTCCTACCAGAAGCGCTGAATGGCAATCGCCGGAGTGACGGATGATTGAGTGTTGTGTCCCTTGGGAACGATCCAGACGCCCACGATGATGCCGGCCCTGGCGCTCCAGTTATATTCAATTGCGGGAGCGAAGCCGATATTCCAGCTTTTGGGAGATACATGTTTTACCAGCACACCGCTGGTGGTGTCGCGGCCGGTAACTTCGGTCTTGCCCCATTGATCACGCTCCACGTCTAATGCCAGCACCCATTCCCTAGTCAGGCTGTACTCTGCTCCGACGACTAGGGTGGTCTTGGAACCGGGCCTGGCGTGGCCGCGAAAGTCAGGGCTGGTCCCGAAAACACTTCGCCCGGACACCTCATGGCGTAGAGGAAAATTCTTGAGGATGTTGATCCGGGCCCTCAGCAGCCGCCCGTTGGCGAGCAGGAAATAGTGCTGGACGTTGATGCCTATTTCGGGAGCGAAGGAGCCGCTACCATGGCCCTGCTTCAACGCTGCGAGATGATCATCCTTGCCGGTCGGAAGGACCAGGTTCATCACGAGCGCCACGCTTGGGACGCGCTGGTCCGCGGTGAAATGGCTAAGGCGCAATTGCGACAGCAACTTGAAGTCGCCGATCGCGACATCGCGGTTATATTTCTGAGTGCCCAATGAAAAAAACGGCTGCACGCCGACTGTGAAATTGTCGAACAGGCCGTACTGATAAAATCCGCTCGACCCCGGGTTGTGGTCGCCGTCCGAGATGACATCGAAAAAATATGGCTCGGTGTAGATGTGCCCCTGCGGCAGGGTCTCGGCATTCGACGCCAGCAACGGCCCTGTCCAGCGCGCCGATTGCATTGCCGAACGGAATGCCTCCGCCTCGGCATCGGCGGCTTGCGCCCGCGTCGAGCAAAACAGCGCGGCCGCAAGGACCACCAACGCTAACCTCATCGATCACTCCCTAGAGTCATCTGACCGGAAGCCTGCGGTTACTTGAGCGATGCCGCCGCCGCTTCCGAATGTGACTCGTCAAACCGGAGGAGCTGTTCGACAAATGTTCTGCACATTGCGCCAATAAAAATTCGAAGCGAGCCGATAAGCCGCCCTTTGACCGGTCAACCCACTTGCCGCGCGCTTGCTAAAGTTGAATCGTGCGCGCCTTCACCCGGAGGGGAGCAATTTCTTGAAAACTATCCGCATGCTTTCGCCGCTGGCGATCCTGTTCGCCGCGACCGCGCTCGGAACGCCCGTGCTGGCCGCGCCCGCCGGCGGCCCGACGCGCTATTTCACCGGCTCCGACCTCTTCAACCTCGAAGTTGCAACCGATCCGCAGATCAGCCCCGACGGACGCACCATCGCCTACGTGCGCAAGTCCAACGACGTTATGACGGACCGCGCGCGCGGAACGATCTGGCTGATCGACGTCGCGACGGGGCAGCAGAGGCCGGTAGTCGCCGGTCCGGGCTCTTATTACTCTCCGCGCTGGTCGCCCGATGGCATGAGGCTCGCCTATGTAGGGGCGGAGAGCGGAACTCCGGAGCTGTATGTCCGCTGGATGGGGACCGGCGAGAGCGCGCGAGTCACCGGCCTGCCCGATAGCCCCGACAGCATTGCCTGGTCGCCCGACGGTCACCGCATCGCCTACTCGATGTTCGTGCCGGACGAGGGCCTGAAGCTCGGCTCCGCTCCGCCCAAGCCGGAGGGCGCGAAATGGGCCGACCCGCTGCAGATCATCGATGCGGTCACCTACCGCACCGACGAGGGCGGCTACGGCAAACCGGGCTATCAGCAGATCTTCTGGGTACCCGCAGACGGTGGAGCGCCGACCCAACTGACCTTCGGCGCGACCAACGCCGGGGCGCTGGTGTCTTGGACTCCCGACAGCCGCTCAGTCCTCTTCAGCGCGAACCTGGGGAAGGACTGGGAGCGCAACGTCAACGAAGCCGAGATCTACCGCGTCAGTATCGATGGCGGCACGCCGGTCGCGCTCACGAACCGCAAGGGCCCCGATATCCAGCCCGCAGTTTCGCGCGACGGCCGGCTCATCGCTTATGTCGGCTTTGACGATGTCGGCCACGCCAATCAGGACACGAAGCTGTCGGTGATGAATCTGGATGGGTCGGGCAAGCGTGTGATCACCGCCAACTTCGATCGAGCCGTTACCAACCCGGTCTGGGCGGCGGACGGCCGCTCGATCTACGTGCAGTATGACGAGCACGGCAGCAATCGCGTCGCGCGGGTGGGCCTCGATGGCTCCGTTCGCGACGTGGCGACCGCCCTCACGGGCGGCGGTCTGGACCGGCCGTACAGTGGCGGCGAATACAGCGTCTCGCGAAACGGCATCGTCGCCGTGACTACGGGCGACAATCTGCACCCGTCCGACGTAGGTGTTGCGACCTCCGGCAGCGTCCGCAAGCTGACGCATCTCAATCAGCAGCTGGAAGCCAAGGTGCTCGGAGAGCCGCAAAAGCTTCCGGTAACCTCGAGCTACGACAAGCGACCCATCGACGCCTGGATGATCACTCCTCCGGACTTCGACCCTGCGAAGAAGTACCCGCTGATCCTGGAAATCCACGGTGGGCCCTGGGCAGCCTATGGTCCCAGCTTCTCAACCGACGACCAACTCTACGCGGCCGCTGGTTACGTCGTGGTCTATTCCAATCCCCGCGGCTCGACCTCCTATGGACAGGCCTTTGCCGACGAGATCGAGCAGAACTATCCCGGTCATGATTACGACGACCTGATGAGCGCCGTCGACGCCGCAATTGCGACAGGTCACGTCGATCCGAATAATCTCTTCGTAACCGGCGGATCGGGCGGTGGTGTGCTCACGGCATGGATCGTCGGCAAGACCAATCGCTTCCGCGCTGCAGCGACGCAGAAGCCGGTGATCGAGCTCGCCAGCTTCGCGCTGACGACCGACTTCGCGGCCGGCTTCTCGCCCTATTGGCGCAAGGAGCGTCCGTGGGAAGACCCGCTGGGCTATTGGAAATATTCGCCCCTCAGCCTCGTGGGTAACGTGAAGACCCCGACGCTCGTCGTCGTCGGCAGCGACGACTACCGCACGCCCGTCAGCCAGGCCGAGCAATATTATACGGCGCTGCAGATGCGCGGCATTCCAACGGCTCTCGTGAAGGTGCCCGGCGCGGCGCATGGGACCATCGCGTCGCGGCCAAGCCAGGCGGCGGCAAAGGCAAGCGCAATCCTCGCCTGGTTCGACAAGTACCGAACCGACAAGGCGTCGCAGCCGGTAGCATCGAATGAAAGGGCTTCCCTACCCGCCGCTCACTAACTAACGGGCATTGCAGTCCTTTTGCGCGGCGGCCCTCCCGCGGCCGCCGCGATCTTGCACGTGATTGGGGAGAGATGATGAAGACATTCCGTTTGCTTGCTGCGACCGCAATCGCGCTGGCCGCCGTTCCGCTTTCGGCGGCGTCGATGGACGGATTCAGTCCGCAACGGCTGGCGGAGGTCGACAAGACCATCTCGTCCGATGCGTTCGAAGGCCGCGCCCCCAACACCCCGGCCGAGACGAAGACCGTCAACTACATCATCGACCAGTTCCGCTCAGCGGGCCTCGAGCCGGGCGGTGACCTCGTTGAGGGGAAGCGCAAGTGGACGCAGGACGTGCCGCTGCTGCAGTCGGAGATCGTCGGCAACCCGCAAATGACGCTCAATCTCGGGAACGGTCAAAGCCTGGCGCTCACTCAGGGCAACGAAATCGCCGTGCGCGCGCCGATGAACGGCCAGAAGGCCGTCAATCTGTCGAACGTCCCGCTCGTCTTCGTCGGCTACGGCGTGAACGCCCCAGAGCGCAACTGGGACGACTTCAAGGGCCAAGACGTGAAAGGCAAGCTGCTCGTCGTCCTCGTCAACGACCCCGATTTCGAGGGTGGCGAAGGTGACTTCGGCGGCAAGGCCATGACCTACTACGGCCGCTGGACCTACAAATATGAGGAGGCCGCGCGCCGCGGTGCCGCCGGCGTGCTTATCATCCATGAGACCGCCCCCGCCTCCTACGGTTGGAACACGGTCAAGAACTCGAACACGAACACACAGTTCGACATCGTCCGCCAGAACCCGAGCGGCAGCCACACGCCGTTCGAGACATGGATCCAGCTTCCCGTCGCGCAGCAAATCTTCGCAGCTTCGGGTCTCAACTTCGCCCAGGCGAAGGAAGCTGCAAAGCACCGCAATTTCCAGCCGATCCCATTGAAGGCGACGCTCAGCGCAAACGTGCAGGCGAACGTCGCGACGATCACCTCGCATAACGTCGTGGGCCTGCTGCCCGGCAAGAAATATCCCGACGAAACGGTCATCTACTCGGCGCACTGGGACCACCTCGGCATCGGCAAGCCGGACGCGCGCGGCGACACCATCTACAATGGCGCGGTCGACAACGGGACCGGCATCTCCCAGCTCATTGAGCAGGCACGTGCTTTCGTTCGTGGGCCACAGCCTGAACGGTCAGTCGTCTTCCTGGCGGTCACGGCCGAGGAAAAGGGACTGCTCGGAAGCGAATATTACGCCACTCACCCACTGTATCCGCTCGCCAAGACCGTCGGGGTCTTGAACACCGACTCCATGGGTGTCTGGGGTCCCGAGAAGAACTTCAGCATCTCCGGCACGGCCAAGCTGGATCTGCTCGACGTCCTTATCGCAGAAGGAAAAACGCAGGGCCGCTATTTCACCCCGGACCCGCATCCGGAGAGCGGCGGGTTCTACCGTTCCGACCATTTCTCCTTTGCGAAGCAGGGCGTGCCGGCGATCAGCTTCAAGCCGGGCAATGACCTGGTGAACGGCGGCGTCGCGCGAGGCGAGGCGCTCGCGAGCGACTATACGGCGAAGCGGTATCATCAGCCGGCCGATGAATTTAACGCAGGCGGCACGTGGGATTTCCGTGGCATGGCCGAGGACGGCTACCTGCTTCACCTCGTTGGCGAGCGGCTCGCCAATTCGCGCGAGTGGCCTAACTGGAGTCAGGACAGCGAATTCCGCGCGACGCGCGATAAGTCTGCAACCGAGCGCGCCAACGCTACCCCGACCGTTGCTCCGAAGAAGGGAGAGCGCGGCTGAACATTTCGGCGCGGTTGGCCGTGGGGCGGTCGGGGTGAAATCGCTCAAAATCATGCTGGAGATGCTGGAGCGGACGCTGGAACAGGCGTAATCGGCGCGTCTGCTGTTCAAGACAGGAGACGCGCAAATGGCCGACCTCATCTTCTATCATAACCCGCAATCGCGTGGACGGATCGTCCGCTGGATGCTCGAGGAAATCGGCCAGCCCTACGAGACCGAGGTCGTCCCTTACGACCAGCTCAAGAGCGAGCGCTACCTCGCCGTAAATCCGATGGGCAAGATCCCGGCGATCAAGCATCGAGGCCATATCGTGACGGAGTGCGCCGCCATCTGCACCTATCTGGCCGACGTCTTCCCCGAGGCCGGACTCGGTCCCCGCGAGAACGAGAAAGCCGACTATTATCGCTGGCTCTTCTACGCCGCGGGACCCGCCGAGGCCGCGATCACAAATCGAGCGCAGGGGTGGGAAGTGCCCGCCGACAAGGAGCGGATGTTCGGTTACGGTAACTCGGACCGAGTGATTGCTGTCCTCGACGAACTATTCAGCCTGAATGACTATGTTTGCGGCGACCGATTCACGGCCGCCGACGTCTATGTCGGCTCGCAGATCATGTTCCCATTGCAGTTCGGGATGCTACCGGAGCGAGAAAGCTTCGTTCGCTATCGCGACCGGCTGCACGCGCGCGACGCATATCAGCGCGCGAACGAGATCGACGGCGCGATCATCGCCCAAATGCAGCAGCCGCAACCGCAACCGGCGTAAGCGGACGCCAATCAAACCAGATTGGTGCGATAGAGGCGCAGCAACTCGCCCCAGGCCCGCTCGGCTGACGGTTGATCATAGGTCTGACTGCCGGGCACGCACCAGCCATGGTCCGCTGGGTAAACTTCGACGATGGCCGGGCGCTTGGCCGCAGCGAAGGTCGCCTTCAATATGTCTTTCGCGTCGGGCTGCTTTTGGTCGTCATTACGTGCGATCGCGACCACGAAGCTCGCCTTCGTCTTCGGGATTAGCAGGTGTGGGCTGTTCGCCTCGTTGGTCACGAGACCGCCCCCGTGGAAGCTGCCGACGGCGCGGATCCTGTCTGATCGGACTGCGGCGGTGTGGAAGGCGAACGGGCCGCTGAAGCAATAGCCCTGCACCCCTGCACCCCTGCGGCGATCAGTTTGCTTCCGCTGGTCGAGGAAGGTGATGAAAGCGGCCGCGTCCCTGTCGATTCCGGGGTCCGTAAGAGTTGAGCGCAAGCTCATGACGCTGTCGCGCTGTTTGGGGTCATTGAAGTCGAAAGCACCGGTGACGATCGGCGCCCGCTTCGTCCTGTAGAAAGGATTGGGAACGAGCACAGTATAGCCTGCGCTTGCGAGGCGGCGACCCATCTCACGGAATACGGGCCTGAGGCCCAGAATGTCGGGCCACATCAGCACGGCCGGCCAGGAACCGGATCCCGCCGGATGAAACAACGCCGCATCCGCCGAGCCGTCGGGGGTTGGAACCATCACGTCCGTTTCCGCAATGTCAGCGGCCAAAGCCGAAGCCGGCAGGCCAGCCAGAGCGGCAGCCGATGAGATGGTTAGCACGACGGTTCTGCGCGTCACCGACGTGTCGGCGATGTAACCCTGGTGATTGGCGCTATCGCACATCAAGAATCTCCCTGGGCTAGCTTAGACTCGCTTTGAAATAGCCGAGATTCGAACGGTGCGCTTGTGCGCTTGTGCGAGTCCATATATGACTGACTAGTCAGTTATGAGCAGCCGCAGCCAACCCCGCTGGCAGAGGCGATCGGAGGACCGGCCGCGCGAGATTTGCGACGCCGCCCTCGGAGTGTTCGCTGAAAAGGGCTTCGCGGCCGCCCGGCTGGACGAGATCGCGCGCCGCGCCGGCGTGTCCAAGGGTACGCTCTATCTCTATTTCAAAGACAAGCAGGAACTGTTCCGGGCAGTAGTACGCAACGCGGTCGCTCCAAACGTGGAGGCGGTTGCAGGGGCACTGCTTGCTTCAGACGTTCCCTTGCGGGAGGCGGTGCGCGGCCTGCTCACACGATTTGCCGAAACTGCGCAGCGCCAACCCATCGGCGCGGTAGCCAAGATGGTGATCGGCGAATCCCGGAACTTCCCCGAGCTCGCTCGAGTCTGGCACGACGAAGTGGCGTCAAAAGCGCTGAGTGCGATCGCTGCTCTGATCGAGAGAGGACAGGAGCGCGGCGAAGTCCGGTCGGGCGATCCGCGCCTCTACGCCTTCAGCCTGGTCGGTCCGATGATCATGGGCGCGTTGTGGCAGGCAACCCTGACGCCGGCGGGCGGCAAGCCGCTCGACCTTGCGCAGCTTGCGGCTCAGCATGCGGAAACTGCGCTCGACGGACTACTCACAGGTGCCGCCCGATGAATCTCGCGCGGCCGATCCGCCTGGCGATTGCGGCATCGGGTCTGGCTATGCTTGCTGGATGCACGGTCGGGCCCAATTACAAGCGTCCGGCAACTCGAGTGCCGCGAGTTTTTGCGGAACCGCATGGGATCGCTGCGGCTAGTGATACCGAACTCGCCTCCTGGTGGCGTCAGTTCGGCGATCCCGAGCTGG
Source organism: Sphingomicrobium sp. (assembly GCA_040414585.1). GTDB lineage: Bacteria > Pseudomonadota > Alphaproteobacteria > Sphingomonadales > Sphingomonadaceae > Sphingomicrobium. Next base: position 25,801 of record JBEDUM010000098.1, read on the forward strand.
ACAGGCTCGTGAATCGCGCTCTCGCACAGAACCTCGACGTCGAGACTGCCGCTGCGCGCATTCGCGAGGCTCGCGCGAGAGAAGTCGTTGCAGGCGCGGCGGCATTGCCGGAAGTCGATACTAGCGGGTCAGTCTCGCGGGAACGGATCAGCGAGCATGCGATCCCCATTCCTCCCACCGGTGGAAGTGGCGGCCAGCCCGGCCAGTTCGGTTTGCCCGGTTCCGAGTTCAATACATTCCGCATCGGCTTCGACGCGAGCTGGGAGATCGACCTGTTCGGCAAGACGCGCCATTCGGTCGAAGCTGCGCGCGGCCGGACCGCGGCCGCCATCTGGGACCGGCGGGATGTGCAGGTCACTACGGCCGCCGAGGTCGCGAACGCCTATCTGACCCTCCGCACCTTGCAGCAGCGGATCGCTATCGCCCAGGCCGAGGTCCAGCGTCAGCAGCGTTCGGAAGAGCTGGTTCGGGCGCGCGTGCGTGGTGGGCTCGTGACGGGGCAGGACCTGGAGCAGCAGCGCTCCCAACTGTCCACGGCAATGGCTGCCATTCCGCCACTGCGAGCGCAGACGGCTCAGCAGATCCACGCCCTCGGAGTCCTCACCGGGGATACGCCCGAAGCCCTTGTCGCCGAGCTGACGCCGTCGGCCGAGCTGCCCCCTTCACCGCCTGCGGTTCCCGCCGGACTACCATCCGACCTGCTGCGCCGCCGCCCCGATATCCGCGTCGCCGAACGCAATCTCGCGGCTTCCACCGCAGATATCGGCGTTGCGACCGCAGATCTTTATCCACGATTTTCGCTGACTGCCGCACCCGCGCTGGTCAGCACGGCCCTCGCCACCCTGCTCGAATGGGGCAGCCGCAATTACAGCACCGCGGCCACGCTCACCTGGCCGATATTCAACGGCGGACGCACTCGCGGCAATATCGCCATAGCCAATGCGATCCAGGAACAGGCGCTGATTAGGTACCGCAAGACCGTCCTGGTCGCGCTCCAGGACGTCGAGGATGCGCTCACCCAGATCGACAATGAGCGGCGAAGCTCCGCCAATCTCGAGCGGTCGCTCGCAACCGCGACACGCGCCGAGAACATTGCCCGATCTCGCTACCGCGGTGGGCTCGTCACTTATTCGGACGTGCTGCAGGCGCAGGCGAGCCGCATTTCACTCGAAAGCCAGCTGATCGAAAGCAGGGGAGCGCTCGAGCGCGACACGGTAGCCCTGTTCAAGGCGCTCGGCGGCGGCTGGCCCGAGATGGCCCAAGGGCAAACAATTGGAGACGCAGAGCCGTGAGTCGATTTCGGCCCCTCATCGTCGTCGCTCTGATCATCGCCGCAGCGGTCGCTGCATGGCTGGTGCTTGGCGGATCCAGAAGAGAGCGCATGCTCTCGGGATATGTCGAGGGCGACAATCTGTTTCTGTCCTCGCCGATTGCAGGAACTGTCCACTCCGTCGCCGTTTTCGAAGGAACTCGGGTTGCCGCCGGACAGCGGCTCTTCACCATCGATCCGGCGACGCTCTCAGCCCAAGGCCAGCAGGCGGAAGCGAATACCGAAGCTGTGCGCACCCAGATTACCTCTGCCGAAGCCACCGCTCGGCAGGCGGACGCGGAGCTTACATCGGCGCTGGCGGAGGCAGAACGGGCACGCTCGGACCTCAATCGCCTGCTTTCGGTCAAGCGCGACGATGCCGCGGCGGTCGCTGGCAAGGACCTTGATGCAGCCCATGCCGCGCTTCGAGATGCGAACGCCCGAGTCATCGGCGCTCGGCGAACGGCCGATGCGCGCGAGGCCCAAGTCGCGGCTGCCCGCGCTCAGACCCTGCAGGCCAAAGGCGGCGAGCGCGAAGTGCAGATCCGTGTCAACCAACTTTCGCCGATCGCTCCTTCGCCCGCACGCGTCGAAGACGTGTTCTTCCAACCCGGAGAATGGGTGTCTGCAAACCAGCCCGTCGTCAGCCTCATTCCCGACAACAAGGTGAAGGTGCGCTTCTTCGTGCCCGAGCGGGAGGTTGCGCGATACGCGCCCGGGCGCAGTGTGCATTTCTCGTGCGACAGTTGCCCTGGGCATCTTTCCGCAGTGATCCGATACGTGAGTCCGCGACCGGAATTCACACCGCCGATCATCTTCAGCCGCGACAGCCGCGACCGGCTCGTTTTCCTTGTCGAAGCCTATCCGGAACGCGCTGCAAACCTGCAGCCCGGCCTCCCGGTGGACGTCGAGCCGCTCTGATGCCGCTTGCGATCGACGTCCACGACCTCAGCAAGAGGTTTGGCACGCTGCAGGCGGTCAACCATATCGCGATCCAGATCGAACAGGGGCACATCACCGGATTCCTCGGTCCGAACGGCTCGGGAAAGACGACGTCGCTGCGAATGCTGTGCGGCCTGCTGACTCCCGACAGCGGATCAGGCCAGGTCCTCGGGCTCGATTTCCCGCGCGAAGCGGCGGCGATCAAGCGGCAAACCGGTTACATGACCCAGCGCTTCTCACTCTACGAAGACCTGACGATCGAGGAGAATCTCGCGTTTATCGCCCGGGTCTACAGCCTGGACCGGGTCAATCAGCGTGTCGCAGAATCGCTCGAAAGGCTCGGCCTCACCGACCGCCGCAAGCAACTTGCCGGGCAGCTATCGGGTGGCTGGAAGCAACGGCTCGCCCTCACAGCTGCAGTCCTGCATGAGCCGAAACTGCTTCTGCTCGATGAGCCGACAGCGGGCGTGGACCCCCAGGCCCGGCGCGACTTCTGGGACAAGATCCATCAGCTCGCGGACGACGAGGGCATCACCGTGCTGGTTTCGACCCACTACATGGACGAGGCCGAGCGCTGTCACGAGATCGCCTACATCTTCAACGGCAACCTCATCGCTCGTGGGACCGCAGATCAGGTCATCGCGCAAAGCAATCTTGTGACGTTCGAGGCCGAAGGGCCGCGCGCGGATCGGCTGGCGCGCGAACTCACCGGTAAGCCAGGTGTCGAGATGGTGGCCCCGTTCGGCACCGCGCTTCACGTCAGCGGCACTGACCGGAAGGCTCTTGAAAAGGCGATAGAGCCATTCCGCCGCGATCCCTACCATTGGACGGAGGTGCCCCCCACGCTTGAGGACGTCTTCATCCATCTGATGCGTGAACATGGCGGCAATCAGATGAGCGCAGCAGCATGATGGGTCTGTCGCTCTCGCGGATTCTTGCCGTGCTCACCAAGGAGTTCACGCAGCTCGTCCGCGACCGCCTCACCTATGCGATGATCATTGGAATCCCGATCATCCAGCTTCTGCTGTTCGGCTATGCGATCAACTCGGACCCCAAGCATCTTCCGGCGGCGGTCCTGGTACAGGATCAGGGCACATTCTCGCGCTCCATCCTCGGCGCCATGCAGCGCAGCGAATATTTCGACCTCAGATACTCGGCGCGTTCGCCGGCCGAGATGCATAGGCTCATCGAGCGGGGCGCCGTGCAGTTCGCCATTACCATCCCCGGCGACTTTACGCGGCGTGTCGTTCGGCAAGACCAACCACAGATTCTGGTCGAAGCCGATGCATCGGATCCGGCCGCGACCGGGGGCGCGGTCGCCGCCCTGCTCCAGCTTCCGCAATATGCGTTGATGCACGACCTCAAGGGTCCGCTCGCTGCTTCCGCCGCACCCGAAACGCCAAAGCCGTTCGAGGTGATCGTCCAGCGACGCTACAATCCTGAGAACATCACCGCATACAATATCGTTCCTGGCCTGGTCGCGACGATCCTCACCATGACTCTGGTGATGATGACCGCGCTCGCCATGACTCGAGAAACCGAGCGCGGAACGATGGAGACATTGCTTGCGACGCCGCTTCGGCCGCTTGAGGTGATGATCGGCAAGCTAACGCCCTACGTCATGGTGGGGATCATCCAGGCGACGCTGATCATCACCATGGCGCGGCTGCTCTTCGGAGTTCCGATGGCCGGCGGGTGGGCGGCGCTGATTCTCGGCGTCTTCCTGTTCATCGTCGGCAGCCTGAGCCTGGGCTTCCTCATCTCAACCCTGGCTCGCAACCAGCTCCAGGCGATGCAGATGGCCTTCTTCTATTTCCTGCCGTCGATCCTGCTCTCAGGATTTCTGTTCCCCTTCCGGGGGATGCCCCAGTGGGCGCAATGGATTGGAACCGCAGTCCCGGTCACCCACATGCTTCGCGTGGTTCGTGGCTCGATGCTGAAGGGCGTTGGAATCGCGGAAGCGCTCCCGAGCCTCGGCGCATTGTCGATCTTCGTGCTCATCGTCGCGACAATCGCGGTCAGGCAGTACCGGACGACGCTCGATTAATCCCTGAGCTCACCTCGACCAATCCAATCCGCGACTGCGTCAAGCGCTTCGGCTTCGGCGTCGGCACTCGTTCGACCCCTGCTAGCAGGCACTTTGAAGCTGTGATCGGCACCACATACGACGTGGAGCGTCGCGAGTTCGCCGAGGCCTTCCACGACGTGGTTGAGCAGGTTCAAGTCGGCGAGCGCGTCATGGTCTCCCGAGACGAATAGCATAGGAACCCGGACTCGCGCGAGATGCTCAGCCCGTTCTATCCCGGGTTTGCCAGCCGGATGCAGCGGAAAGCCGAGAAATATGAGTCCGCGCACGCCGGGAATGGGCTCCTCGGCCTGCGACTGGGACGTCATTCTTCCGCCGAATGACCGTCCGCCCGCAAAGAGCGGCAGGTCCGGCGCGAGCCGCATGGCCTCTGCGGCAGCTCCTCGAACGGCAACATGAGCTATCTTCGGAGGGTCGGGGCGCTTGGAGCTCTTTTCCATGTACCGAAAGTTGTAGCGAAGCGTCGCAATTCCCCGCTCAGCCAATCCTCGGGCGTTCGATTCCATTGCCCTGTGGGCCATTCCAGCGCCGGCGCCATGTGCGAACAGATAGAGTGCCTTCGCTCCAATCGGGCGCAACAGCAGGCCCGAGACCTGCTCCTCGCCGACTGGAATCTTCAGCTGCATCCAACGCAAGTACCAAAAAAGGGCCGGAGTTTCCTCCGGCCCTTCGATTGTTCAGTGCTGCTTCGGTTTAGCGGCGATCGCCCATGAACCGCAGCAGGAACAGGAACATGTTGATGAAGTCGAGGTACAGCTTGAGCGCGCCCATCACGGCGGTCTTCGCCATTGCCTCGCCGTGTCCCGCAACCGCGAAATAGATGCTCTTGATCTTCTGCGTGTCGTAGGCGGTGAGACCTGCAAACAGCAGGACGCCGATCGCGCTGACCGCAAGATCAAGCGCAGGCGAGCGCAGGAAGATGTTGATCAGCATTGCGACAAGCAAGCCGACCACGCCCATTATCAGGAACGTGCCCATGCCGGACAGATCGCGCTTGGTTGTATAGCCCCAGAGGCTCAAGCCCAGGAACGCCGCCGAGACCGCAAAGAAGGTCTGCGCGATCGACACTCCGGTATAAACCAGAAAGAGCGTCGAGAACTGAACACCGACCAGTGCGGCGTAGAGCCAGTAAAGCGCCTGTGCGGTCGAAGCCGACATCCGGTTGATCCCGAAGCTCAGGCCGAACACGATCGCCAGGGGCGCGAAAATCGCCACCCAACCGAGCAATGTCGGCTGAACGCCGCCTGCTGGACTGGCGGTCGCAACAAGATTGATCAGGCTGCTGTTGGCCACACCGAGGGCGATAATGCCCGTGAGCAGCACGCCCGACGCCATGTAGTTGTAGACCGAAAGCATGTAGGACCGGAGGCCCGCATCGCGGGCGGCGCGCGGAACACCGACGGTCGCCGTGTTCACGCCAGTCGTGCGCGGGTCTTGCCAAATGGCCATTTCTTCTCCTCTCGCGCGGGCGAAGGGCCCGTTCGCTAAACCGGATATATCGTGGATGCTTGAAATGACTTCAAGCGAAACCGGTCGATAACAGCCGTACGTTGATCGAGTGTTCTGAAACGCAAGATTAACGTCATTGCCGTTCTTCGTCGCCGATGCGACAGTGAAGGCCATGTCCGTGCGCGCTGCAGCGGCTCTGTTTCGGCGGCTCTTCTTGCCGTTGTTGCTGCTGCTTGCCGCTCTCACCAGCAGCGCAGCGAATACCGCCACTCCGCCGCGGATCATCGCGGTCGGCGATCTTCATGGCGATTATCAGGCCTGGCTGGCGATCGCCCGCGCTTCGGGCGTTATGGAACCGGCAAACCACTGGGCCGGCGGTAAGACCATTCTCGTCCAGATGGGCGACATCACCGACCGCGAACCGGACTCGCTCCAGATCATCCGGAGCCTCCAGCAGCTTCAGAGAGAAGCGCCGCGCAAGGGCGGAAAGGTCGTTGTCATCCTCGGCAATCACGAGGCGATGAACCTTACCGGCGACTATCGATACACGACGCCTGGCGAATTCGCCGCCTTCGTGGACAGCGGGTCCGCTGCTCGACGCGACCGGGTCTATGAAGCCAATCGCAGTCGCATCGAGGTTGCGGCCAGGGCAACGGATCCAAAGCTTTCCCCAGAGGCAATCCGCCAGGCCTGGATGGCTGAGCATCCGCTCGGCTGGGTGGAGCACAAGCTCGCCTGGAGCCCGTCGGGCGAGCTCGGCCAGTGGGCGACCCAGAATCCCGCGATCCTGAAAATCGGAGACACGCTGTTCGTCCACGGCGGGATCAGTGCGGAATATGCCAAGATCCCGCTCGATGACGTCAATCGCCGCGTCCGCTCGGCCATGGCTGCCGGCGATGACAGTCCCAACTCGGTCCTTACCGACCCGCTTGGGCCTCTCTGGTATCGCGGCCTTGCGGGGCCTGATCCGGACGCACAAGCGGTGCGTGCCCGTGCGCCAACGCCCACACTTCCACCGAACCATACCATCGAACAGGAGCTCAACGCGGTGCTCGCGGCTTATGTCGCCAAGCGGCTCGTGATCGCGCATACGCCGATCCTGTCCGGAATTGCGATCACCAACGGTGGTCGCCTCGCTCGCATCGATACCGGGATCTCACGCTACTACGGCGGCCCGCTGAGCTGGCTGGAGATTATCGGCGATCAAATGATTCCGCACACAGTGGGGAGGCCGGCCTCATGAAGTCGAACTGGACAGCGGGCAGCGCGTGCCTAGCGCTTGCAATCGCCTCGCCTTCCACGGCGGCACCCGAAAAGCCCCTCTTCGCGTCGTCGGACGAAATTCACATCGCGATCCAGGCGCCTTTGTGGAGCCTGATCAAAGATCGCTCCAATCGCGCAAGCATCCCGGGAACGCTGACCGACCCGGGCGGGCAAAGCCTTCCAATCAGCCTGGCCCTCCGCGGCATTACGCGGCGAACTTCGGAGATATGCGACTTTCCTCCGCTCAGGGTTAGTTTCACGGCGCCGCCTCCTCCGACTTCGCCTTTTGCCGGGCAGAAGAAGCTCAAGCTTGTCACCCACTGCAAGAACTCGGCAGCATTCCAGCAATATGTGCTGCTCGAATATTCCGCCTACCGAATGTACAATTTGCTGACTCCGCGCAGCTTCCGCGCGCGCCTGGCCAGCATCGATTATCGCGATGCCACAGGCCGCCCCATCGCCTCGAGTATCGGCTTTTTCCTCGAAGACCTGAGCGATGTTGCGCACCGCAACGGGTTGAAGGTCACGCACGCTCCCGCGCGCATCCCAACCACTTACCTCAGCTCACCCGACGCAGCGCGCTACGCCTTGTTCCAGCATATGCTCGGCAATCACGATTGGTCGATGCGCGCGGGGCCGGCGGGCAGCGATTGCTGTCACAATGCCGAGCTCATTGGCCCCGCCGCTCCGGGCGCGACGATTCCGGTGCCCTACGATTTCGACTTCTCAGGCTTCGTTGGAACGCCCTATGCAACGCCGCCGGCCGAGCTCGACATATCTGATGTTCGGCAGCGCTTCTTTCGCGGCTACTGCATGCACAATAACGACATAACTGCGGTTGCCGGTCAAATGCGCTCGGCACAGCCGCAAATTCTCGGCGTGCTAAGCCAGATTCCGGGACTGGACGCGCACAGTCAGCAGCGAGCAGCGAACTACCTGCAGGGCTTCTTTAGCGAGATTGGCAACCCGGGGACTTTCAGCTCCCGGATCCTCAACCACTGCGTGCGCGGCTAGCTCTTCTTCTCTTCCTCGACGATGACCGCCGCGACGGCGACCGTTTCAGGATGAGTCGCCGGGTTATAGTCGCTGAGATAGCGCTTCATTCCTGCGCGTTCGCCATATTCGCTCATCCATAGGAAGACGAAGGTGTAGTTGAACGCAAGTGTCACCAGCGCCGCCAACTCCACCGCCCCGATGCCCGCGGATAATCCAATGGCGACGGCAAGCAGGATGAACAATGCGTCGCCCGAGCTTTTAAGCGAATTGCGGAACCGCACGGCACCCGCAATGCCCGCCAGCGAAAATGCCAGCGCCAGTGAGTTTTGCACGATGATCACGATACCGGTCACCACCATCGGCAGGACAAGGATCGTGTTGATCAGCGACTGGTCATATTCCTCGTCGTTGCGGATCCCCATGTAGACCCAGCTGACCGGTAGCGCAGTCATCAGCGCGCCGATGATCGCGACGAAGAGCCAGAACAGGCTCTGCCCGAGATTTCCTACGTGCGCGGAGCGAATTGCCTGAGACGCTTCCAGCGGGTTTTTCGATGGTTGTGTAATCAATTGCTCGACGCCGCCGATCGGCAGCCATCCGGTGATTGCAGGCCACATCTTGATCGCGCCGAAGACGATTATGCCGATGACCGCGTAATAAACCGTCAGCTGAACCAGAAGCCGTGCCGCGCGCATTTCTTCCCCCCTTCGATACGTCGAACCCTCAATTTTCGTGCTCGTGGTGATGATGATGATGATGCCCTTCGCCCTTTGTCGGATACGGCGAGATCGGCTCGAGCACGCTGTAGCGTTCCTTGAAGGGCTCGTGCGGCAACGGCGGCCAAGGGATATCGTCGAGCGGCAGCTCGGTATCGGGCACTTTGTCGAGCAGGTCGCGCAGCAGCGTCAGGCGGCCGATCTTCTGGTCGTTGAAATCGACCAACGTCCACGGTGCGAAGTCAGTATGCGTCGCCTTGAGCATATGCTCGCGCGCATCGGTGTAATCTTCGTAGTGTTTGCGCGCCTCGATATCGATCGGTGACAGCTTCCATCTCTTCATCGGGTTGTTGAGGCGGTTCTCGAACCTTTCCTCCTGCACCTCCTGGTCGCAGCACAGCCAATATTTGTAGAGGAAGATACCATCGTCGGTGAATTGGCGCTCGAACTCCGGCACGGCTCGGAGGAAAGATTCGGTCTCCTCGGGCGTGCAAAAGTCCATTACCCTTTCGACCCCGGCGCGGTTGTACCAGCTACGGTCGAAGAGCACGATCTCGCCTTCGGCGGGGAAGTGCTCGACGTAGCGCTGAAAATACCATTCGGTGCGCTCGCGCTCGGTCGGGCTCGGGAGCGCAATGACGCGGCACTGCCGCGGATTGAGGATGCGCGCGAACATTTCGATCGAGCCGCCTTTGCCCGCCGTGTCGCGGCCCTCGAACACTACGACCATCCGCTGCTTCGTCTCCGACACCCAGCGCGCCATTGCGCTGAGCTCCATCGATAAGGGCTTCAGCAGCTCCTCATAGTCTTTGTCACTGAGCTTCGATTTACCGCTCATGCGTCGCTCCCTGGTGCGCAAGTCTGGCATGTCGAATTGCGGATTGGAACTCCGGACTGCGGGACCGCTGAAATCAGGGGCGCGAATTTCATTTTCATTCGACTGCGAGCCGGTTAGCCCGTTGCGAAACATTGCTTCATGTCACATGCTGCAATCGTTGATCTGAGCAAGGGGGCGCCTCTTGGGACTGCGCGCAAAGTTCAACCTCCTGATGCTTGCCGTGGCTCTCGTGGGCGCCGGCCTGTTCGCGCTCGCGGCAAATCCGTTGGTCGACGCGATTGCCCGAGAGGAAGTCCTCCAGAGCTCTCGGATCATGATGGAAAGCGCGGCCGGTGCGCGCAAATATACGTCCGAGCAGATCGCGCCGATTCTCAAGCCGATGATCGGCGCGCACTTCTATCCGCAATCGGTGTCTGCTTACGCGGCAAAGCGGAACCTCGATGTCATTCACGCGAAGTTCCCCGACTATTCCTATCGTGAGGCGGCGCTCAATCCGAGCAACCCGCAGGACCGCGCTACAGATTGGGAGGCAGACCTGATCAACGAATTCAGGTCGAATCCCGGGAAACAGGAGATCTCCGTCATCCGGCAAACGCCGACGGGACCGGTGCTGGAGCTCGCACGGCCACTGGTGAACAAACCCGCCTGCATGGAGTGCCACGCGACGGCAGCGACTGCGCCACCGTCCATGATCGCCCTTTACGGCAGCGAGAACGGTTTCGGCTGGAAACCGGGCGAAGTAATCGGCGCCCAGGTGGTCTCCGTTCCGATGTCGGCGTCGGCCATTCGCGCCGAACATATCCGGCGGTTGTTCATGATCCCGTTCCTCGGATTCGTCCTGCTGATGTTCATTTCGGTGAACGTTCTGCTGAATTTCGTGGTGGTCCGGCCTATAGAGCATATGGCCAAAGCCGCGGAGGCGATCAGCATGGGCGAGATCGACACGCCGGATTACCAATATCGCGGATCGGACCAGATCGGCAGGCTGGCAGCATCGTTCAGCCGCATGCACCGCAGTCTCGTCGAGGCCTTGAGGATGCTGCGCGATGAGTGATTGCTCGCAATCGGACGCGACAAGCTATTTCCTCAGCTACTCGCGGGCCGACCAGGATTTCGCGCTCCGCCTTGCACAGGACCTGCGTGCGGGAGGCGTGGCAATCTTCGTCGACCAGTGGGACATCCGACCCAGCGAGCATTGGGATCGCGCCATTGAGCGCGCGGTGGGCTGTTGCCGCGGCCTCGTGGTTATCATCTCGCCGCGCTCGGTGGCCTCGGACAATGTGATGGATGAGGTCAGCTTCGCGATCGATAACCGGAAGTCCGTGCTGCCGGTCATGATCGAGAAGTGCACGCTGCCCCTTCGCATCACGCGCATGCACCTTATCGACGGCACTGGAGCTTACGAGACGGTGCTCCAGCAATGCCTGGCGGAG